>NZ_CAUQWC010000096.1:0-11582 GCF_963521695.1 uncultured Microbacterium sp.
GCGGTGATCAGCCGCGCGTGATGCCCGACACGTCGTGCAGGTAGCCGATGCGCCCGTCGTCGTGGCGAACCACGAACGTCTCACCCCGGTCCTCGACCACGAGTGCCCACGCCGTGGGCCCGATGTGGAAGATCGGCGTGCCGTAGTCGTCCACGATTTCACGCTGCTCAGGAGCGAGCGCCCAGAACGCCTGCGCGTGGGGGTGCTCGTCGCGCGGGTTGTGCGAGTCGTGGTCGCCCGTGCGGTGCGGCTCGTCTGCCCGGCGCTGTCCGTCGCGCAGGTAGCCGGAGCGGCCGTTCTCGCCGTGACCATCCTCGTCGTGACGCCGCTCATCGGGGCGGTGGTCCTGCAGCGGGTCGTCGGAGCCCCGATCGTCTCGGCCGGTGTCGTCGGAGAGGTGAGCATCGTGGCTCTGTCCGACGTCCGCCTGATCGTCGCGGTCCGCCCGCAGGGGCGCGAACACGTCGGTGTCGCTGTCGTCGCCGGCATGGGCCGGAAGCAGTGTCGTACGCGGGGCCGCCTCGTCGCGCGCGATGTCGGTCGACCCGGTGTAAGTGCCGGGTACGGCGGCGTCGGCGCCGCGCCCGCGAGAGGGCTCTTCGGCCGAGGGCGCCGAGGTGTGGTTCTCCTCGGCGCGCCGCGGAGCGCGGGGTGCACGCGGAGCGCGGGGCCGGGAGACGACGGGACGGATCGGGCGAGCACTCCGGTGCGCGGGAACCTCTTCGCGACCGCGGAAGTCCTCGGCGAAGGGCGGGATGACGGGCCCGAAGACGGTCAGCGCCGCACCGGCGAGCAGCACGACTGCTTCGACCCAGATGACCCACGACCGCGTCCAGATACCGGTCTCGTTGAAGATCACGACCGTGTCCCACACCCAGGAGACCCAGACGAACGCCGAGACGGTGAAGGCGACCGAGGCGAACTGGTCGATGCCGAGGGAGCCGACACGACGGATGCCCTGGGGCGACAGGCGGCGGAGCACCAGGAGCCCCACGGCGACGGTCGGGAGCGCGACGGTGGGAATCCACCACAGTCCCGACAGCCAGACGTTCAGACCGCCGATGAGCACGCCGGATGGCGAGTCGAGGATGTTGATGCGGAAGAAGGACACCAAGAAGGCGACGACCCAGATGCCGAGAAGGGCCACTTCGCGGACGGAGAAAGGTCCGACGCCGTACTGCGGAGCATCGGAGGCGCGAGGGAAGTGGTCGTGGTCGCGTGCACCGGAGTTGGCGTGAGCGGACGCCGGAACGGAACGGTGCTCCCCTGCGTGCACGGATGAGACGGGGTGCTCGAGCGAGGGTGTCTCGTCGGTGGGCGTGGCGAGACGCTCACGATCGGCGGGTGCATCCCCGTCGTGGGGGTTCTGATCGGTCACGATGATCCTTTCACCAGAGCGCCGGAGCGCCTGGTCATCATAATCACGGGCTCGTCGGCATCCGCGGGGGCTTGCAGCGAGAGTTTCGGGGGCGGTTCAGCCGAGGCAGTTCGGCCCGAGCAGACCTTTCAGTTCACCGAACAGGTCGGCCGTGACGCGCACGGGCATCGGCACCTCGAACACCTTGGCGGTCCCGCCTTTGTGCAGCTTGAGAACGACCTCGGTCGAGCCCGAGTGCCGGCGCAGCATCTGTGCGAGCTCGCCGACCAGCGCCTCGTTCGCGCGCTGTTCCGGCACCATGAGCGTCAGACCGCCCGTCTCGTCCAACCCCTCGAGGTCGGGCGCGAATGCGCTCTGCGCGTGCAGGTTGAGACCGTCGTCGCGTCGCGACACCCGGCCGCGCACGACGAGGATCGAGTCGGCCTGCAGCACCGGTGCGAACTCGGCGTAGGTCTTGCCCATGAACATCACGGTCACCTCGCCGTTGAAGTCCTCGACGGTGATCATGCCGTACGGATTGCCGCTCTGCTTCGCCACGCGGTGCTGGACGCTGGTGAGCAGACCCGCCACCGTCACCTGATCGCCGTCCTGCACGTCTTCGGACGCGAGCAGATCGTGGATGGAAGTCGATGCGTGCTTGGCCAGCGGTACCTCGAGGCCCGCGAGGGGGTGGTCGGACACGTAGAGCCCGAGCATCTCGCGCTCGAACGCCAACTTGTCTTTCTTGGTCCACTCGGGTCGCTCGGGGACTTTGACGACCTGCTGCGGTTCGTCCCACAGCGAGTCGAAGTCGAAGCCGACCTCGCCGTTCGCCTCCCGTCGCTTGTCGAGGACGGCGCCCTCGCAGGCGTCCTCGTGCACCTCGACCAGCGCGCGCCGGGTCGACCCGAGCGAGTCGAACGCTCCGGCCTTGATCAGCGACTCCACCGTGCGCTTGTTCGCCACGTGCATCGGCACCTTCGACAGGAAGTCGTGGAACGAGGTATACCTGGCATCCTGGCGCGCGGCGACGATGCCGTCGACGACGTTGGTGCCGACGTTTCGGACCGCGCCCAGACCGAAGCGGATGTCTTCACCGACGGCCGCGAAGAAGCGGATCGACTCGTTGACATCGGGCGGCAGCACCTTGATGCCCATGCGGCGGCACTCGTTGAGGTAGACCGCCATCTTGTCTTTGGAGTCGCCGACGCTCGTCAGCAGCGCGGCCATGTACTCGGCCGGGTAGTGCGCCTTGAGGTAGGCCGTCCAGTACGACACGAGCCCGTAGGCCGCGGTGTGCGCCTTGTTGAAGGCGTAGTCGGCGAACGACTCGAGCACTTTCCACAGCGTCTGCTGCGCGACGTCGCCAAAGCCCCGCTCGGTCATACCGCCGAAGAAGATCTCTTTCTGCTTGTCGAGCTCGCTCTTCTTCTTCTTGCCCATGGCGCGCCGCAGCAGGTCGGCTTGACCGAGCGTGTACCCGGCGACCCGCTGCGCGACGGCCATCACCTGCTCCTGATAGACGATCAGGCCGTAGGTGGTGTCGAGGATGTCGGCGAGGGGCTCTTCGAGCTCGGGATGGATCGGCTCGATCTCTTGCTGCCTGTTCTTTCTCAGCGCGTAGTTGATGTGCGAGTTCACGCCCATCGGGCCGGGACGGTACAGGGCGAGGACGGCCGAGATGTCTTCGAAGTTGTCGGGCCGCATCAGGCGCAGAAGCGAGCGCATGGGTCCGCCGTCGAGCTGGAAGACGCCCAGTGTGTCGCCTCGGGCGAGGAGCTCGTAGGAGGCCGCGTCGTCGAGGTCGAGGTCTTCCAAGACGAGAGGGTGGCCGCGGTTGGCCTCGATGTTGTCGAGGGCGTCGTTGATGATCGTGAGGTTGCGCAGCCCCAGGAAGTCCATCTTGATCAGTCCGAGGGACTCGCACGCGGGATAGTCGAACTGCGTGACGATCTGGCCGTCCTGCTCGCGGCGCATGATCGGGATGATGTCGATGAGGGGCTCGCTCGACATGATGACGCCGGCGGCGTGCACGCCCCACTGGCGCTTGAGGTTCTCGAGACCCAGCGCGGTGTCGAACACCGTCTTGGCCTCGGCGTCGGTCTCGATGAGTGTGCGGAACTCGCTCGCCTCTTTGTACCGCGGGTGCTCGGGGTTGAACATGCCGTCGAGCGGCATGTCTTTGCCCATCACGGCCGGGGGCATGGCCTTGGTGAGACGGTCTCCCATGCTGAACGGGAAGCCCAGGACGCGCCCGGCGTCTTTCAGAGCCTGCTTCGCCTTGATCGTGCCGTACGTCACAATCTGCGCCACACGCTCGTCGCCGTACTTCTCGGTGACGTACTGGATGACCTCGCCACGACGACGGTCGTCGAAGTCGACGTCGAAGTCGGGCATGGAGACACGGTCGGGGTTGAGGAAGCGCTCGAAGATGAGGCCGTGCTTGAGCGGATCGAGATCGGTGATCTTCATCGCGTACGCGACCATCGACCCCGCACCCGAGCCACGGCCCGGTCCCACGCGGATGCCGTGGTCTTTGGCCCAGTTGATGAAGTCGGCGACGACGAGGAAGTAGCCCGGGAACCCCATCTGGAGGATGACGTCGGTCTCGTACTCGGCCTGCTTGCGCACGTCGTCCGGGATGCCGTCGGGGTAGCGGTCGCGAAGGCCGTTCTCGACCTCTTTGATCATCCAGCTGCCCTCGGTCTCGCCCGCGGGGACCGGGAAGCGCGGCATGTAGTTCGCCGAGGTGTCGAACTCGACCTCGCATCGCTCCGCGATGAGCAGGGTGTTGTCGCACGCCTCGGGGTTGTCGCGGAACACCTGGCGCATCTCGGCGGGCGACTTGACGTAGTAGCCGTCGCCGTCGAACTTGAAGCGCTTGGGGTCGTCGAGCGTCGACCCCGACTGCACGCACAGCAGAGCGGCGTGGCTCGTGGCGTCGTGCTGATGGGTGTAGTGGAGGTCATTCGTGCCGACGAGCGGAATGCCGAGGTCTTTCGAGATCTTCAGCAGATCGGTCATGACCCGCCGCTCGATCGACAGGCCGTGGTCCATGATCTCGGCGAAGTAGTTGTCTTTGCCGAAGATGTCTTGGAACTCGGCCGCGGCGGCGCGCGCGGCATCGTACTGACCGAGGCGGAGCCGGGTCTGCACCTCGCCGGAGGGGCAGCCGGTGGTGGCGATGAGCCCCTTGCCGTACGTCTGCAGCAGCTCGCGGTCCATGCGGGGCTTGAAGTAGTAGCCCTCCATGCTCGCCCGCGACGACAGCCGGAACAGGTTGTGCATGCCCTCGGTCGTCTCGGAGAGCAGCGTCATGTGCGTGTAGGCGCCCGAACCCGAGACGTCGTCGCCCTGCTGCTCGGGGGTGCCCCACCGCACTCGCGCCTTGTCGGAACGGTGCGTGCCGGGGGTGACGTAGGCCTCGATGCCGATGATGGGCTTGATGCCGGCGTCTTTCGCGGTCTTGTAGAACTCGTAGGCCGCGAAGGTGTTGCCGTGGTCGGTGACCGCGATGGCCGGCATTCCCAGTTTGACGGCCTCTTGGACCATCGGGCCGATGCGCGCGGCGCCGTCGAGCATCGAGTACTCGCTGTGCACGTGAAGGTGAGCGAAGGAGTCTGCTGCCACGTATCGAGTGTACGTTCGGCCTCCGACATCGCTCCCTGATGTTCGGGGCGGACGCCCAGTCGGCGACGACCGCCGCGCGCGGCTCGGCTACGGTGGGCGCGTGCCCACCCCTGATTTCGTGCTGGAGCTCCGCCGTCACATCGGCAACCATCCCCTCCCCCTCGTGGGGGTGACCGCGGTGATCGTGCACGACGGCCAGGTGCTCCTCGGTCGCCGCAGCGACACCGGGCGGCTCACGCCGATCACCGGCATCGTCGATCCGGGGGAAGAACCCGCCGACGCCGCCGTCCGCGAGGCGGAGGAGGAGGCGGGGGTGCGCATCCGTGCCGAGCGGCTCGCGTGGGTGCACCAGATCCCGCGGGTCACCTACGCTAACGGCGACCAGAGCGACCACCTCGACCTGACATTCGCGTGCCGGTGGATCTCGGGCGAACCCGTGCCGCTGGACGGGGAGATGACCGAGGTGGGGTGGCATCCGGTGTCGGAGGTCGAACGGATCATGGATGCCGACATGGCCTCGCGCGTGCGCGCGGCACTGACGGAGGGCTCGACGCGGTTCGAGGGCGGGCGCTGAACGCTAGAGTTCCCGTCGCATGAGGACGCGCGGGAATCCGGCCAGCACCGAC
Organism: uncultured Microbacterium sp.; assembly: GCF_963521695.1. Classification (GTDB taxonomy): domain Bacteria; phylum Actinomycetota; class Actinomycetes; order Actinomycetales; family Microbacteriaceae; genus Microbacterium. The sequence continues at coordinate 5,614 of NZ_CAUQWC010000096.1, forward strand.
GTGGTCTGCGCCGCGAGCACGAAGCCGCCCGCCTCGAACAGCCGCTTCGTGCCGACGTACGCCATGGTCAGGTCGACCTTCGCGTCGCCGTTGTCGACGGGGTATCCCTCGACCACCGATGCGCCGTTGTCACGGGCGAACGCGACGGCTCCGTCGAGCAGGGCATGCGAGATGCCGCGGCCGCGATGACCCGGCCGCACCCGCACGCACCAGATGCTCCAGACGTCGCGATCGTCGACGTGCGGGATTCTGCGGTTGCGCGCGAACGATGTGTCGCGACGCGGGTGCACGGCCGCCCACCCGACCACCTCGTCGCCCTCGTAGGCCAGCACGCCGGGGGGCCCCTCCCACAGCAGGTCGCGGACCCGCTCCCCGCGCTCGGGCCCTTTCAGAGCCACGTTCTCCGCGGAGGGGATGCGGTAGCTCAGACACCAGCACACCGACGCATCCGGGCGTTTGGGGCCGACCATCGTCGCGATGTCGTCGAAGTCGGTCGCGGCCCGAACCCTGATGTCCACCCGACCCAGGGTGCCGCACTCGGTCGTCGGAGGGAAGACGTGCCCTCAGGCTCCGTCGCCGAGCATCTCCAGCGCGTGCGCGAGATCGGGCGGGTAGGGCGACTCGAACGAGACCCACTCCCCCGAGCCGGGGTGCGTGAAGGCGAGCCGGTGGGCGTGCAGCCACTGGCGGGTCAGCCCCAGGCGCGCGGACAGCGTGGGGTCGCCCCCGTACAGCGGATCGCCCGCGCACGGGTGCCGGTGAGCGGCCATGTGCACGCGGATCTGGTGGGTGCGGCCCGTTTCGAGGTGGATTTCGAGGAGGGACGCCCGAGGGAAGGCCTCGAGGGTCTCGTAGTGCGTGATCGAGTCCTTGCCGTCGGGGGTGACGGCGAACTTCCACGAGTGGTGCGGATGCCGCCCGATCGGGGCGTCGATGGTGCCGCTGAGCGGATCGGGATGTCCCTGCACGACCGCGTGGTAGATCTTCTCGACCTCGCGCTCTTTGAACGCGCTCTTGAGCAGCGTGTAGGCACGCTCGGTCTTGGCGACCACCATGAGACCGCTCGTCCCCGCGTCGAGGCGATGGACCACTCCGCGTCGTTCGGCCGGACCGCTCGTGGCGATGCGGAAGCCCGCCGCCGCCAGCGCGCCGAGGACCGTGGGGCCCTCCCAGCCGAGCGAGGGGTGCGCGGCCACGCCCGCGGGCTTGTCGACGACGACGATGTCGTCGTCGTCGTGCACGATGCCGAGGTCGGGAACGGCGACCGGCACGATCTCGGGCCCGCGCTTCGGCTCCCATTCCACGCTCAGCCAGGTGCCCGCACGAAGGCGGTCGGACCGACCGGCGGGGCGACCGTCGACGCTCACTCCCCCGGCGTCGGCGACCTCGGCCGCGAACGTGCGCGAGAAGCCGAGCATCTTGGCCAGGGCTTGGTCGATGCGCGTTCCGTCGAGCCCGTCGGGGACGGGCAGGCTCCGCGACTCCATGTCAGCGGGTGCCCTGCTCGGGTGACGGCTCGACTTCACCGTCGGCAGCGGCATCGGCCTCGGCCGCCCGCGACGCGCGGGTCTCGCGCGTGCCGTCGAGACGGAGCCCCATCAGCACGAGCATGGCGACGGAGATCATCATCGAGACGATGAAGATGTCGGCGACGTTGTAGATCGCGGGCATCATCCAGGGGGTCGAGATGAAGTCGACGACGTGCCCGACAGGAAACCCCGGCTCACGCACGAGACGGTCGGTGAGATTACCCAGCACTCCGCCGAGGAGAAGGCCGAGAACGACGGCCCACAGCCGTGACCGCACGCGCCGCACGGCGAGGAAGGCGATGACGCCGGCGACGACGGCCAGCGCGATGGTGAACACCCACGTCACGCCCTCGCCGAGCGAGAAGGCGGCACCGGGGTTTCGGACGAGGTAGAACTGCAGGGCGTCGCCCAGCACCGGTACGACGCGCTCCGGGGGAAGAGAGTCGATGGCGACGGTCTTCGCCAACTGGTCGGCGGCCAGCACCAGCACCGCGAGTATCGCGATGACGATGCCGGCCGCCGCCGGACGCAGAGGAGAACGACTGCGCAAAGAGTGGTCCTACAGACCGATCGCCGACACCGGCGTCGAGCCCGAGGACGTCGCGGTGGTGTCGAGGTCGCGGAGCTGACCCTCGATGTACGAACGCAGCTGCGAGCGGTAGTCGCGCTCGAAGTTGCGAAGCTCGGTGATGCGACCCTCGAGCGTCACACGCTCCTTCTCGAGACGGGCACGCTCTTCGCGGCCCTTCTGCTCGGCCTCGGCGACGATGGACGCCGCCTGGGCCTGCGCGTCGCTGACGAGCTGGTCGCGCTGCGCGCGACCCTCGGCGACGTGCTCGTCGTGCAGGCGCTGGGCCAGCTCGATGATGCCGGCGCTCTGGGCGGCGGGCTCGATGTCGGGGGTCGGCGTCGACGCGACAGGAGCAGGCGCGGGAGCCTCTTCGACGACGGGCTCCGCGGCGGCGGGCTCGGCGACGGGGGCCTCGGTCGCGGCGGGGGTGGCCTCACCGGACTCGTAGGCCGCGAGCTTGTTCTTCAGCTCGTCGTTCTCAGCGATCGTCTTGCGCCATTCGACGACGATCTCGTCGAGGAAGTCGTCGACCTCGTCGGGGTCGAAACCCTCTTTGAAACGCACGTGCTGGAACTGCTTGGTGACGACGTCATCGGGGGTCAGTGCCATGGTGATTCCTCTTTCGAGAGCTCTGATGAAGAAGGGGTGGGGGTGTCGCACCGAGGCGTACCGCTTCGGAACAGCATAGCCGCCGCCCCTCCACAGTGTCGAAGTGCACTGTCGAAGTGACGGCGGCGATGCGCGTCACGCGGCCGCGAGGGACCGGGTGACGCTGAGCAACAGGAAGCAGACGAACATCACGATCGCGAAACCGAAGTCGATCGCGATCCCTCCGATGCGCAGGGGCGGGATCACGCGACGGATCAGCTTGATAGGCGGATCCGTCACCGTGTAGACGATCTCGGCGAGCACCAGGGTGGCGCCACGCGGACGCCACTCCCGGTTGAACATCGGGATGTACTCGAGCACGAGGCGCGCGAGCAGGATCACGATGTAGATGAACAGGATGACGCTGAGAATGGAGCCGACCAGGCTCAGGACGGCCACGACGCGTTACTGGGACGCGAAGGGCGCACCCTCGGGGTCGGCCTGCGCGATCGCACCGTCGCCGGAGACGGCGATGTTCTCGGGCGAGAGCAGGAACACCTTGCTCGTCACCCGCTCGATACGTCCGTACAGCCCGAGCGAGAGTCCGCTCGCGAAGTCGATCAGGCGACGCGCGTCGGCGTCGCTCATCTGCGACAGGTTGATGATGACCGGAATGCCCTCGCGGAAGTTCTCGGCGATCGTCTGCGCGTCGCGGTACTGCTTGGGGTGCACCGTGAGGATCTCGCTCACGGGCCCGGCAGTGGGCTGACGCACCACGGCGGGGCGGTGCAGCGGGGTCACCGGCGCGGCCTTCTCGATGGGAGCAGCAGTCTGTGCGGGCTGCTTGCGCGCGATGGGCTGCGGCGCTGTCTCCTCATAGGTCTCTTCCTCGTCGGCGAGGCCCAGGTACACCATCGTTTTCTTGAGGGGGTTCGACATCGCATCCTCCGTTCGCTCGTCTGGTTCGAGGCTAGTCGCGCGGGGGCCTCGGGCCCGTGATTGCAGAACCGATCCGCAGGTGTGTCGCGCCCATCGCGATCGCTTCGGGGAAGTCGCCGGTCATCCCCGCCGAGATCCACTCGGCGTCGGGCACCACTGCGCGCACCGCGTCGGCCGACCGGCGCAGCCGTTCGAACGCCCGCGCGGGTTCTTCGTCGAGCGGCGCGACGGCCATGACGCCGCGCAGGCGCAGGGTCGACAGACCCGCGACGTGGGCCGCGAGCTCCTCGACACCGCTCGGGTCGACCCCGCCGCGGCCCGTGTCGTCGGTGAGGTTTACCTGGAGCAGCACGTCGAGCAGGCCGTCACCGTCGGCGGCGTCGAGCGCGTCGGCGATGCGTGCGCGGTCGACCGAGTGCACCGCATCCGCCGCCGACCGCACGGCCCGCGCCTTGTTCGTCTGCGCCTGGCCGATGAAGTGCCATCTCAGATCCGGGATGCCATCCAGCTCGGCGCGCTTGGCGGTGAGCTCCTGCTGACGGTTCTCCCCCACGTCGCGCACACCCAGGGCATGCAGCTCGGACACGAGCGTCGCGGGGTGGAACTTCGTGACGACGATCCGGGTGATGGCGGCGGCGTCGCGGTGCGCCGCGCGGGCGGCATCCTGAATGCGCTCGTCGACGGCGGCAAGACGATCGGCCAGGGCGGTGTCCATGGGGCTCCTTCGACGACGAGAGCGGGCCCGGTGGAGACCGGACCCGCTTTCGTCGGAGAGATCGTGCGTGCTTACTTCAGGAAGTCGGGCACGTCGAGGTCGTCGTCGGCGTAGCCGTTGTCGTAGGAGGTCTCGGGCACGCGCGCGGTGACGGGTGCCGGCTCCGGGCGACGCTCGGGGGCGCGTTCGGTCGCGGCCTTCTGCTCCTCGGCCGCGTCGAGGTCGCGGGCGACGTCATCGGCGGGGATTGCGGGCAGCACCGGGGTGGAAGCCGGACGCTGGGCGGCGACGGGATCGATGCGCAGCGACGGCTCGCCCCCGTCGAAACCGGCGGCGATCACGGTGACGCGCACCTCGTCGCCGAGGGTGTCGTCGATGACCGTACCGAAGATGATGTTCGCCTCGGGGTGGGCCGCTTCCTTGACGAGCTGGGCGGCGTCGTTGATCTCGAAGATACCGAGGTTCGATCCACCCTGGATCGACAGCAGCACGCCGTGCGCGCCCTCGATCGACGCCTCGAGCAGCGGGGATTCGACGGCGAGCTCAGCGGCCTTGATGGCGCGATCCGCGCCGCGGGCCGAACCGATGCCCATGAGGGCCGAACCCGCACCCTGCATGACGCTCTTCACGTCGGCGAAGTCGAGGTTGATCAGACCCGGGGTGGTGATCAGGTCGGTGATGCCCTGGACACCCGCGAGCAGAACCTGGTCGGCGGTGGCGAAAGCCTCGATCATCGAGATGCCGCGGTCGCTGATCTCGAGCAGGCGGTCGTTGGGCACGACGATGAGGGTGTCGACCTCTTCCTTCAGGCGGCCAACGCCGGCCTCGGCCTGGCTCTGCCGACGGCGCCCCTCGAACGAGAAGGGCTTGGTGACGACGCCGATCGTCAGCGCGCCGATCGACTTGGCGATCTTCGCGACGACCGGTGCGCCACCGGTGCCCGTGCCACCACCCTCGCCCGCGGTGACGAAGACCATGTCGGCGCCGCGCAGGGCCTCTTCGATCTCCTCCGCGTGGTCCTCGGCGGCGCGACGGCCGACCTCGGGGTCGGCGCCCGCGCCGAGTCCCCGGGTAAGCTCGCGTCCCACGTCGAGCTTGACGTCGGCGTCGCTCATCAGCAGCGCCTGCGCGTCGGTGTTGATCGCGATGAACTCCACGCCACGAAGGCCGAGCTCGATCATGCGATTGACGGCGTTGACGCCGCCGCCGCCCACACCGACGACCTTGATCACGGCGAGGTAGTTCTGGTTGTGGCTCATGCCGGCCTCCGTTTGTCCCCGAACCCGAAACTCTAAACCTCATGTTGAGGGTTAAAGAATTGCCCGGTATGCAATTCCTTAGCTCGAAGGTAGGTGTCGGATCGGATGCCGCTCGCCCGACACGCGGAGTGTCGGACTATCGCCTCGCAGATCCGCGACGCCTGCCCGGGCCGGACGCTCGTGGAGGACGCACGACAGGGGTGGCGCCCGCCGTCGACCTCGGCGCACGACGGCTGCGGGGCCGGCCCGCGCACGACGCCGGCCTCCGCCTGCTCGCGCCCGCCGCGGCGATCGGTCCCCACCGCAACGGAGCGCGACGCCGGCGTTCACGAACGGACGACGCCCGCGTCCGGAGAGGTGACGTCGTA
>NZ_CAUQWC010000097.1:0-11501 GCF_963521695.1 uncultured Microbacterium sp.
GCACCAGCAGCCCCGACAGGTCGTCGAGCGTGCCGATGGTCAGCACGGTGAGGCCCGCCACGCTCTGCATGCGCGGGTGCGCGCGTTCGTCGCAGATCACGGCCGCCACGGCGGTGTCGACGGGGAAAGCCAGGGCCGCTTGCCGCAGGCGCGCCAGAGGCACGGCCGAACCCACGACGACGAACGCGATCGACAGACGTTCGCCGGCCTCGGATGCCAGGCGGCAGACGTCTTCTACGGGCATGGTGTTGTCGTGCCGATCGAGGCCGCTGAAGCCGTCGAGCATCGCGCGCGGCGACACCACCGGAAGGTGGCGGATCGCGCGGAGGCGCCCCTTCACCACGCGGGGGATCTCGGAACCGGTGACGACATCGACGTCGCGGGCATCGCGAACGGCGCGGAGGCCCAGAGAGGCCGCCGCGGAGACGGCGAGCTCGTACTCATCGGCATCCGCATACTCCGGTGTCGCCGCGGCGAGCACGACCGCCATGCGGGAGCGGCGGGACTCCTCGTACTGGCGGACCATGAGACGCCCGGTCTTTGCGGTGGATTTCCAATGCACCTGGCGGCGCGCGTCGCCGGGGACGTACTCGCGGATTGCGTGGAACGACATGTCGGCATCCACGAGGCGACGCGTCGCGCTCCCCTCGAGGTCGCGGATCAGACCGGCGCTGGTCGAGGGGAGGGCGACGGTGCGCGGGTGCACGAAGAGGTCGTGCACGTCGTCGAAAGCGTGCTCGCGCCGCAGTAATCCCACCGGGTCGCTCCGCACGGTCGTCACCGGACCGATCCGGACGACGCCGCGGGGCAGCGGAGGGATCTGCAGCGGCTCGGTCGTGGCGTGTCCCGGACGCAGAAACGGCACGCCGAACTCGACCAGCCCGCGCCCCACCGGGATGTCGAGTCGTCCGGGCAGAGCGGCGCGCGCAGCGTCGTTGCGCACCACGACTTCGCCCGTCACGCCGTGGCCGGCGACCACACGCTCATGCTGCAGCGTGAGGTCGACGTCGTAGGCGCGGGCGCCGAAGAGGAACGGAACACTCATGGCGAGCAGCAGGAGCGCGGCGGCCCCCGCGACCATCCACTCGACCCATCCGAACAGGACGCCGAGGATCAGACCGAACGTGGCGGCGGCGACCACGACGGCGCCGGCCGGGCGCACCGTGCGACCGGCCCATCGCGCGGCCGTCACGACGGCGGCGATGAGGGCCCGCCACAGCTCCGTCGCCCGCACCACGGCTCGTACGATCTGGCGCTGACGTCGGACCGACGTCGACGTGACCGACGTGCGCGAACCGGTCCGCAACGTGCCGGCGGACGTTCTCGTCAGGCGCGATTCGGTGAGACCGTTGTCGGGCATGCGTCACCTCCCGGCGCCGGACGGATCGCGGGGATGCGTGACATCGTCACACGCTCTCGCGCTGCGTGGGAGGAAGCGTGTCGAGCAGGACCTGACCGATCACGGCCTCCTGCGTCACCCCGTCGAACTCGGCCTCGGGGTGCAGGATCAGGCGGTGCGAGAGCACCGCGACGGCGAGGGCTTTGACGTCGTCGGGTGTGACGTACGTGCGGCCCTTCGCGGCCGCGCGCGCACGGGTCGCCCGGGTCAGGGCGAGGGCGCCGCGGATGCTGACGCCGAGGCGCACCTCGTCGGCCGTGCGGGTGGCATCCACGAGACGCGCGATGTAGTCGAGCACGAGGGCGTCGACGTACACGGATGCCGCGAGGTCGGCCATGCCGACGAGCGCCTGAGGGGTGATGATGGCGCGCAACTCCGCGGTGGCGACCGCCGCCCCGTCGAGGATGCGGACGGTCGCGGCGTGATCGGGGTACCCGAGGGAGGTGCGCAGGAGGAATCGGTCGAGCTGCGCCTCGGGGAGGCGGTAGGTCCCGGCCTGTTCGACGGGGTTCTGCGTCGCCAGCACGAGGAACGGCACGCCCACCTGGCGCGAAACGCCGTCGATCGTGACGCTGCCCTCTTCCATGACCTCGAGCAGCGCCGACTGGGTCTTCGGGCTCGCGCGGTTGATCTCGTCGGCGAGGACAATGTTGGCGAAGATCGGACCGGTGTGGAACTCGAACGAGCCGGTCTTCTGGTCGTAGACGGTGATTCCGGTGATGTCACCCGGCAGCAGATCCGGGGTGAACTGGATGCGCGTGTTCGTGCCCTGCACGGACTGCGCCACGGCGCGCGCGAGCGACGTCTTGCCCGTGCCGGGGACGTCCTCGAGCAGGACATGCCCGTCGCTGAGCATGGCCGTCAGCACGAGCTCGACGACGTGACGCTTACCGAGGACGGCGCGCTCGACGTTGTCGGCGATCTGCGAGAAGGTCTGGGAGAACCAGGTGGCCTGCTCCTGGGTGATCGTCATGTCGTCTTCCTTGGCTGAGAGGGGAGGGATGCCGGGACGGCTCGGGATCAGGGAGCCGACGCGCCGGGTCGGCAGGAGCCGGCGAATTCGACGGTCTTCGGGTTCAGATTCCACGCCGGGTCGGCCCAGGCCACTGTGACGCCGACGCGGTCGACGGTCGTCGCACCAATCGGGACGAGGGTCGGATCGTCGGGGTTCGTCGGCAGCTGCGTCCCAGTCGCATCCCGGTACACCACGTTGCCGTAGATGGGGGTCACGATGCCCGCGCCGTCGGTCGTCGTGACCTCTGCGACGAGTCGGCCGCCACCCTCGCAACTGGCGATGCTCCACGACGCTTGCACCTGGTACGGAGCGCTACCCTGGGCCGGCTTCACCAGACCGGGCTGAGACCGTGTGTCCCACACATCGTGCTGGAAGTACACGAGGATGTTGGGGTCGCGACCGAAGACGGTGGATCCGGGACCCCAGTTGTCGTACACGACCTTGTTGTTGCGCGGCGGCGGGGTGCCCGCCTCGATCTTGCGATCGAAGAACCAGCGCGCGGTGTTGTCCTTGACTTCTGCATCGGGGTTGACGCGGAACGTGTAGCCCTCCGGGGCGGCGTCGTTCTGCGCGACGTTCAGACTCTGCTTGACGCCGACCGCTCCGTAGGACTCGCCCCGGAAGAACGTCTCGACGCAGAGTGTGTAGTCGTAGCTCTCGCCGTCGTTGCGTTTCGGGAACTCCTCGCGCGCCGAATCCGAAGACGGCTGGCACCGGGACCGCCCCTCCGAAATGTCGTACTTCAGCTCGACATCGGTGCCGTTGGGCTGGGCCGAGCCCTCGGCGACGACGGTCGACTGCTGGTCGCCCGTCGAACGCGACGTGAGGTTCAGAACGAGGTTCTGCGCGACGCCCACACCGTGCGCGGTGCCGACGAGCTCGCCCCCGTTCGATGCTCCGCCGAGTCCCGGCGGCAGGGTGAACCGCGAGATCGGGCGGATCGTGATGCTGGTGGCGGTGTTGGACCCGACGACGAACCGGCGCACCTGCACCTCGTCTTGGTTGCGTCCGACATCGACGCGGACGGTCTGGCCCACCGGGCTGGAGATCTCGAGCGCGCCGGTCTCCGACCCGTCGACACCGCTGATCACCAGGTCGGCGACGTTGCCCTCGCCGCCGGTCTGCACCGGGGTGAAAGCCAGTTCGCGCGGCTGGGCGGGCGGGCGGTACGCCCACCCTGTCGTGCGCACAGCCCCCCGGGACTCCCCGACGGCGTTGACCGCGGTCACGACGTACTCCCGCTGCTCGCCGTTCGGGGCCGAGATGGGCGGGCACGATCCGTCGGGCGCGCACTGGCCCACGGTCTGTCCACCCGTGCGCACCATGAAGCCGGAGAGGCCCGGGTATGCGCGTCCCGACTCACCCGGATCGACGCGCAGCGTCAGGGAACCGTCGGCGAAGGCGGTCTGCCGCACGCTCGACGGGGAACGAGGGTAGCCCAGCAGGTCGAGGGTGACGCGGGCGTCGCGGGTGGACGCGGTCGTTCGTCCCTGTGCATCGCGAAGGGTCACGACGGCGCTGCACGATGCACCCGGTGTGTCGTCGTTCCACGACGCCGCGACGCTCGACGTCGACGCGACGGAGAAGCTTACGCCCGTGCAGCTGGCCGTCGGTCTGACCGCCACGACCTCGAGAGGCGTACCCGGAAGCGGGTTCACCTCACCCGGGGTTCCGATGACCCCGATGGTGCAGCTCGTTCCCGCGGCCTGGGAGCACTGCGACGACGTGGTGCCCCCCTGGGGCAGTGTCGAGGGCGCGGCGCCCACACGCAGCACGAGACGCGCCGGCGCCACCGCCTCGTGGCTCGTGATCGACACGACGGCGACGTTCTCGGTGCCGGGCAGGGCGCGGTCGTCGCCCGTCACGGTCACGACGGATCCGTCGAGCGACACCGCGAAGGCCGAGCCCGAGGACTCCAGCGCATAGCGGACGCCCCCCGCGTCTTCGCGACCGAGCTGCCACGACGTCATGTTGCGCAGGTCGAAGGTGGCCGTCTCCCCCGGACCCACCGTGAGCGCGCCCGGCCGCAGTTCGGGCTGCGGATTTCGGGCGACGACGCCGACCGGCACCGACAGCACCGTCCACTCCTCGCTGCCCGCCACCCGGACGGGAACGCGGCACGCGTCGGTCCACGGCGAGCCGCTGCCCGCGTCGTAGGTGACGACGGAACCTGCGACCGTGCATCGCCCCTCGGCGCGAACGCCCGTAGGGGTAACGTCGGCGCCGACCTCGAGCGTCGCGCGGCGAGGCAGCGCGACCAGGGACGCCATGTCGAACGAGACCGATGCGAGTTCGTCGACGCGCTGTGCAGCGTTCGGTCGGAGCGAGAGGCTCAGGTCGTCGTCTCCCGGCACCCGGAGGAAGGCGTACGTGGTGACATCGGCGTCGCCCACGCGACCGGTGACGGCGAACGGAACGACCCGGCGCGTCGCCGGGAGTGCGCCGGAGATGCGCCGACCCTCCAGTTGAACGTCGACCGGATCACCCCACAGTGCCACGTCGAGGTCGCTGACCTCGCCACCCGACCACGTGGCCTTACCGGAGATCACGTCGACACCGGCGGCGAAGTCGTCGCGGTTCTCGACCGTCAAGACCGTGTCGGTGACGACGGGGTAGTCGGGCACGTTCTCGCGCACGACCTTCACCACGATCAGGCCGCGGCCGGTGTTGCCGGAATCCGATGCCACGTCGTACAGGAACGACAGGGTGCCCGGCTGCTCGCCCGCGCGAAGGACGACGGCGGTGTCGGATACGGCGCCGATGAAGCCCCCGAGGCGCTCGTACTCCGGGTTGTCGCTGCCGTCGACGAGCCTCTCGGGGAGATCCGGGCGCACACCGCTGAGGGTGAGGCGGCCCTGCGTGGGGTCGATGTCGTTCGCCAGGGGGCTGACACGGACCGTGCGGTCGGCGCCCGCCTGCACCTGCACGTAGTCGGTGAAGGTGATGGGGCTCGGGTTCGCCTCGGCATCCAGCACGCCGATGCGGACGGTGCCTTCTCCGGTGGCGCCCGCCGAATCGGACACGCGATAGCGCAGCGACACCTGGCCGCGGTCTCCCGGGAGCGAGGAGTACAGGATCGACGCCCCGTCGGGCGACACGGATGCCGTCCCTCGCTCGGGCTGCGTCACGATGCGGTCGAGCGTCACGGCGTCGCCGTCGGGGTCGACCGCGAAGGCGTCGAAGTCGATCGTGGTCGTCCCGCCGCTGAGCACACGCCCCTCGAGCGTGCCCGGGAGCGGCGCGCGGTTCGCGTCGTCGCCGAGGACGGTGATGCGCACCGTCGCCTCGTCCCACAGCGACGGCGTCCCGGTCGTCGAGACGCGGTACGAGACCTCGTACGCGCCCGGCGTCGTCGGCGCCAGGTAGCGGAGCAGACCGCCGGATGCGAAGGCGAGACCGTCGGCGGCAGGGGTGGCCCGGACGCTCGAGGGATCGAGCGTGGGGCGCCCGCCGGCCGGCGAAATGTCGTTGTCGAGTACGGGGATATCGATCTGCGCGCCGGCGCGGACGGTCACGGAGTCGTTGACGGCGATGGGCGCGATCTCGGGCGCCGGCGGCAGCAGATAGACCGTCGCCTCCCCCGTCACCCGCGAACCCTCGTCGTCGGTGCCGTCGCTGACGGTGTAGCCCACCGTACCGAGGAGGCCGGCCGCGCCGTCGGCCGTGCTCCCCGAGACGCGGAGGTCGTTCTGGCCCACCGTGTCGACGGTGAGCGACGCGCCCTCTTCGGCGTCGGCGTCGACCTCGCTCAGCAGCAGCACCCGTCCCGTCGGATTGGAGACGGCGCGGAAGACATCGAGGGTCGCATCTTCTTGCGGCCGGACGAAGGCCACGACCGGGGCGGTCGACAACTGCGCCGGGGCATCGGCGGGCAGCAGAGTGACGCGCGCCGTCCCGTTCGCGTCGCGGCCTCCTCCGTTGACGGTGAAGTCGACGCGGTAGACGCCCGGTTGCGCCGCGGTGAGTTCGAAGGCGGTACTGCCGCCGATGACCGTGGCCGTCGCCGCCGCGCCGTCGACGACGCGGACGGAGGCCAGCGAGATGTCACCCGCGGTGCCGGTCACGTGGGGGCCGACGTCGATCGAGATCGAGGAATCGACGGTGTCGACCACGGCGAAGGACTGCACGGAGAGCGCCGGGTCGGGCGTCACACGGACGAGGAGGGGTTTGGTGGTCGTCGCCCCTCGGGTGTCGGCGACGGTGACGTCGAGTTCGACGTTCTGCTCGCCGCCGGATCCGTCGTCGGCGTGCTGGTAGACGATGTCGCCGCTGGGGGTCGCAGCGACCGTGCCGATGCCGCCCGGGTTCTCGACGGAGAGCAGGAGGAGCGGGTCGCCGTCGGGGTCGACCCAGCCCGAGAGGACGGGGACGGTGACGGTGCCCCCGCGGGCGACCTCGGGGGTGGGCCAGGGCTGCAGGCAGACCGTAACACCGCACCACACCGGCGCCGCGTTTCCGTCGGCGGGCGACACGGCGAGCGTGACCGTGGTGGGCGCGGACGTCAGCCCCTCTGCCGCGGTGCCGTCGGTCACCGCGTAGGTGAAGGTCGCGCTGCCCACGGCCGTCGGCGAGACCCGCACCGCGAGCCGCTGTCCGGAGTCGGTCAGCGAGAGGGACCCGAAGCCGGGATCCAGGCCCGTCACGCTTTCGCCCACGATGCTCAGCACGTCTTCGTTGGGGTCGTGGTCGTTTAACAGGACGGGAAGCGTGACGAGGCGCCCCGGACGCACCCCGAACGAATCCGGTTCGGCGATCGGCGGCTTCGGGTCGAGCACGACGCTGAGCTGCTCCTCGCTCTGCACCGCGGTCTGCTCGGTCCGGTCATCCAGCGACCAGTTCTGGCTCGAGGGGACGAGCGAGCCGTCGGGCACCGTCCACACCCAGCCCGTGCGCGTCTCGTTCAGGATGACCGCGTGCGCGGTGGCGACGAAGACCGGTCGGCGCTGGTCGGGCATCGTGGCCCCGCCGTAGTCGAGACCGGTTTCACCCTGGTCGGATCGCCACAGCGTGCCGCGCGCTTCGCCCGGGAGCAGCCACGCGGCGTAGGCGACCCCCTGGTGCCAGACCGGTCGCGCGGGTTGCCCCAGCACGTTGCCGCCGCCGCCCACTTCGCGCCGGGGCGCGGAGCCGTCGGTGGGAATCGTCCACAGCGATTGGTCGTCGGCCACGTAGACGGCACGGGCGTCGGGGTCGGCATCGCCCACCACGACCTGGTCGCCGGTCTCTATGTCGACGGCATCACCACCGCGGACCCACACGCGACCGGCTTCCGCGTCGACGAGCACCCAGGTGTCGCCCGCCGATGAAATCACGGGCGACGTGACGTCGGCGTCGAGGTCGTCGCGGCCCCTGACCTCATCGGACTCGATGTCGTAGCGCAGGACCGACGAGTCGGCCGACGAGTAGGCGAACAGCATCCCCCGGTCATCGAGGGCGACCGCATCGGCCGCGTAGGCGGTCTCGTCGTCGTCGCCCTCGGCACCGAAGGGGTCGAGCTCGACGGCCGCCTGGCCGGCGCGGCTCAGTCGTCCGGCGAAGAGCGCCCCGGCATCGGTGCGGTACACGACGTAGTCGCCCGCCGTGACGACGGAGGTGGTCCCCGGGGGTGTGTCGGGGGCGGCCTGCAGCTGCTCCTCTTGCAGATCGACGGGCGACGCCTCATCGATGCGCGTGAGCTTGCTGTAACTGTCGGTGAAGAGGTACGCGCCGTCGCCGGACTGCGCCACCTGGCTGGGATTGCCCGCCGTGCGGACGGTGTCGAGCTCGCCGACGGCGGTGTTCACGCGCGCGTAGCGCTGGCCGTCGCCCGTCTGAAGCGCCCAGACGGAGGTGTCGACCTCGGGCGTCTGCTGCGCGTCGAGCCCGGGCCAGACGACACTCGCCGTCACCACCAGCGCCGCCGACACCACGGCGGCGGTCAGGCCGGCGACGGTGCTGCGCTTCATCGGAGCACGCCCGTGGCGTGAAGGGCCGCCACGACGACGGCGCCCGCCGTCACGACCGTGGCCGCCGCGAGCACCCAGGGCAGCGGGTGGAACGTCTTCGACGCGGGTGCGGCGATGTCGGTGTCTTCGTCGCGGGCGTAGCCGGCGACCCCCGACGAGGCGCGGTGTTTGCGCGCGCCCTCGCGCTCGATGTGCGAGCGGGCCGGTCCTCGCAGTGTTCCGTCGGCGAAGTCGACCGCACGGGCGGCGGGCGCCCACTCTGCGGCGGGGACTTCGAGGGGCGTCGCGGGCAGGCCCATCTCGGCCTGCACCGTCTGCAACGCCTCGCCGAACTCGCGCGCGCTGGCGTGTCGATCGGAGGGGTTGCGCGACATCGACCGCTCGAGCACCCGTTGCAGGGCCGCCGGGACGTCGGCACGGGCGACGTCGGTGTACGACCCCCGTGCGATGCGGCGGCGCAGCTGCTCTCGCGAGTTCTGACCCTTCTCGCGGCGTTCGAACGGGCTGTGTCCGGCCAGCAGCGAGTACACGGTCGCCCCGAGGCTCCACACCTCGCTCGCGACGGTTCCCGCGGTCTGCTCGGCGACGACCTCGGGCGCGCTCCACGGCACCGACATCGCCAGCATCTCGTCGGCGCCCTGCCGCACCAGCGACGAGGAGATGCCGAAGTCGGCGAGCACGGGGGCGCCGAAGGTGGTGACGAGGATGTTGCTGGGCTTGACGTCGCGATGGATGAGGCCCGCGTGATGCGCCGACTCGAGCGCCCCCGACATGCGCACGCCGATCGACAGGACCTCTGCCAGCGGCATCCTTTCCACTCGGAAACGCTGGGCGAGCGAGCCCGGACAGTACTCCATGACGATGTAGGGCCGGCCGTCGGCCGAGATCCCCGCCTGGTACACGGTGACGATCGACGGGTGGGCCGACAGGTGAGCGAGCACGTCGGCCTCGGCGTTGAACATGCGCAGCAGATCGGCGTCTCGCACGTCGCTGGGCAGGACCTTCACGGCCACGTCGCGGCGGGGCATGTCTTGCCCGTAGAGGAAGACGTCGGCGAAGCCACCGGAGCCGAGGGGACGGATGTACGCGAGCCCGGGCAGGATGGGCGGCGACGAGGGGAGCCGCTGCGGCATCGAGCTCCCTCCGGACGATGCGTCCGCGACACCACTGGCGAACGACCCGACGATGCTAACAAAACAGCATGATCGCGCCCGCCGTCTGTACACAGGCGGTTCACGATGCCGGGGGCTCGGACTCCCGGGGATCGAACGGCGCGTCCAGCGAACGCGTCAGGTCGTCGAGGAGCGCCGCGATCTGCGGCTCGACGTACTCCGCGACGGCCGACTGGATGCGCAGGCGGTGGTGGAGCAGGATCGAACACACCTCGCGACCGATCATGTTCGCGTAATCGTCGGCCAGCCCGACCTCCTGGCGGAGCGCCGCTTTGGCGGCATCCGAGAGCGGGGGAAGAGCCGGGAGCTCGGCATCCTCCTCGGCGGCAAGGCCCGTCAGGGTGAACAGGAACGGTGATCCGGGCTCGGGATCGGGGTCGAGCGGCATCCCCTCGAACTCGGGCTCGAGACCCTCGGAGGGGCGGTAGGAACGCCGCCGGTTGCGCTCGGACTGCTGGTCGAGCTCGGCCTGGAGCATCGGCAGGTTGCGGGCGGTGTAGTCGGCGACGGCGTGATCGACGATGCCCTTCACGCGGGTGGAGAGGCCGTGCTGTACGCCGTGAGGCACATCCGAGCCCAACCCGGCGGCCGAGAGCACGGGCGAGCCGAAGCAACGGCGGCACGGGGCGACGCGCCCGCGATGGTTCGCCGGCTCCCACCGGGGCAGCCAACGCAGCCAGGCATCCACCGCCTGACCGACCTGGCTCTCGAGCGACCGCTCCACGGTCCTACGCTAGCCCGACACGCCCGGGAACTCGCGGACGCCACGGTCCCCGCGCGTCAGGAGGGCGTGAGACCCCGGATGCCGCGCCTCAGGGCGCGTCGTCGTCGTCTTCCCACGTCCACCGCGGTCCGCTCGTGCGCGAACGCGCGAGGAGGATCCCGAACAACGCCGCCAGGAGACCCACCGCCGCAACAACCGGACCGGCGAAGCCCAGGGCGACGCTGCTCGCGGCCGCGACGCCGCGCGCGGGATCGGCGCCACTGACGAGGGCCCCGATCACGACACCGATGATCTCGCCCACGTACGCCGCGATCGCGCACGGAACGGCGGTGAGGAAGCTCGGCGGGACGGCCCGTAGGCCCCAGAAGAGCACGCCCGCGAAGGAGCCGAGGGCAGCCACCTGTCCGATCACGCCCGGCACCGCGCCGAGCCCGCGCACGGGGATGACGTCGGCGTCGAGGACGAGGCTCGCCACCCCCAGCGCGGCGATCGAGAGCGCGATGAAGATGACGGAGGCGAAAACGACCGCGACCGGCGGGGTGACCCCCGCCGGTCGCGGCTCATTCGTCATGGCATCCGTTTCAGCGCTGCGACAGCTGCGGGCCGGCTTCGAGGGTGCGCTCGTACTCGCGCTGCGCCTCGGCGTTGAGCTCGGTCACGCGGCGACCGCGGGCGGCCACCCACGCTCCGAACCAGATGGTGAGCTCGCGGCCGAGCACGAAGGCCACGATCGCCAGCGGAGCGAGCACGTTGTTCAGCAGCAGATCGGCCGACTCGCGCCCGGTGATCATCCAGAACGGTTCGGCGATGAGCACGCCGAGCAGGTGCCCGGCCCAGGCGACGACGCCGACGACCAGGCCCCATACGACCCAGTGACCCCAGCGACCGCGGTTGATCAGCGCACCGAGGAACCAGAAGCCCAGGTAGAACGCCACCGTGGGAACCCACAGGCCCCAGGTGCCGAGAGTGGAGAGGGCTGCGGTGCCGAGGTCGGCGATCTGCAGCCCGTCGGTCAGCAGTCGCAGGCCGAGGGTGGCGGCGAGGTACAGCACGGCGAAGGCGAGCGCCGCGAGCAGACCGATGGCACCGGCGGCGCCGCGGTTGCCGCGCGGCCGCGGAGCCTCGGGGGCCTGCACGAAGATGGGCTGCGGTGTGCCGAACGCGCGGGTGGGCTCCTCGGACGCGGGCGTCGACGCGGAGGTACCGGCACCGGCGACGGCAGCACCCGTTCCGGCCGCGACGGCCG
>NZ_CAUQWC010000098.1:0-11444 GCF_963521695.1 uncultured Microbacterium sp.
ACCGCCCCACTGCACATACAGCGCCCCAGCAGCGCACCGGCGCTCCGGCCGCCCCACCTCACGTACCGCGCCCCTATGCACCGGTGTGCGCAGCGGCGTCCCCTTCTCGACGCGCCGGGGCATCCGATGTGCACCGGGGTGCGCACCGGCCGCCCCACTGCACAAACAGCGCCCCGGCACACCCGCGCCGGCCGCCCCGCTGCACGAAACGCGCCCCGCAAGGCCGACCCCTGCGGCGCGACGACCACGCTGCGCCGAGCGGTCAGTCGGGAACGACGGTCGCGACGAACCCGGCCTCTTCCAGCGTCGAGATGACGAGCGCACGGTGCTCGGCGCCGCGCGTCTCGACGCTCAGCTGCAGGATGACCTCGCTGATCTGCAGCCCCTGCCCGTGGCGGGTGTGGAGCACCTCGATCACGTTGGCGCCGACGCCGGCGAGCAACTCCGACACGCGGGCGAGCTGCCCGGGGCGGTCGGGTAGGGGGATGCGCAACGACATGTAGCGACCGGATGCCGACAGGCCATGCGCCACAACCCGCTGCAGCAGGAGCGGGTCGATGTTTCCGCCCGACAGGATCGTGACGGCGGGGCCGCTGGCCGTGACCTTGCCGGCGAGGATCGCGGCCACGCCGACGGCTCCGGCGGGCTCGACGACCTGCTTCGCACGCTCCAGCAGCACCAGGAGCGCCCGCGCGATGTCGTCCTCCGTGACGGTGACGACCTCGTCGACGTATTGGCGGATGAGCTCGAACGGCAGGTCGCCGGGACGGGCGACGGCGATGCCGTCGGCGATGGTGGGCGTGGTCGGAACCTGCATCGGGTACCCGGCGGCCAGAGACGACGGATAGGCGGCGGAGTTGTGCGCCTGCACGCCGATGATGCGTACCTGCCGTCCCTCGGCGGCGGCGCGGGCTTTGACGGCGGCCGCGACACCGGCGGCCAGCCCTCCCCCGCCGATGCCGACGATGACGGTCTCGAGGTCGGGCATGTCCTCCACGAGCTCGAGACCGAGGGTCCCCTGGCCCACGATGATGTCGCGGTGGTCGAACGGGTGGATCAGCACGGCGCCCGTGCGCTCGGCGAACTCCGCGGCGAGGCGCAGGGGGGTCTCGACGGTCGCCCCCTCGAGGATCACCTCGGCCCCGTATCCGCGCGTGGCCAGGAGCTTCGGAACGGGCACGCCCAGCGGCATGAAGATCGTCGCGGCGATGCCGAGCTGCTGTGCTGCCAGGGCCACACCCTGGGCGTGATTGCCCGCCGACGCCGCGACGACACCGCGAGCGCGCTCCTCGGCGGTGAGGCGCGACAGCCGGTAGGTGGCTCCGCGGATCTTGAACGACCCGGTGCGCTGGAGGTTCTCGAGCTTGAGGTTGACGGGCACGCCGAGCAGCTCGCTGAGGTGCAACGATTCGTCGAGGGGCGTGCGCGTGATGATGCCGCGCAGAGCCTGCGCGGCATCCTCGAACTCGGCAAGGGTGGGAGTGTCGTTCATGGTCTCCTTGCGCGTTCACGCGGGACGGTCTGCCAGATGAGATCTCGGGATGCCAGGGCTTCGCCCTCGTGCTGCCAGGCCTTCGACGCGAGGTAGACGGCGACGACGTTGACGAACGCCGCCAGCGGCACAGCGAAGAGGGCACCGGCGATGCCGCCGATCATGGCGCCGCCGGCGACGACGAGCACGACGGCCAGCGGGTGCACCTTGACGGCGGAGCCCATGAGGATCGGCTGCAGGATGTGGCTCTCGACCTGCTGCACACCCAGGACGACGATCAGCATGAACAGGGCGATGAGCGGGCCGTTGTAGACCAACGCGATGAACACCGCGAGAGCACCCGTCGCGACCGCCCCGACGAACGGGATGAACGCGCCGAGGAAGACGAGCACGCCGATCGGGATGGAGAGCGGAACGCCGAGCAGGAAAGCGCCGAGACCGATGCCGACCGCGTCGATGGTCGCGACCAGCAGTTGCGTGCGGGCATAGCTCTTGACGGTGCGCCAGCCGGCACGCCCGGCGCCGTCGACGGCGGGACGGGCGACGCGGGGGAAGAGCCGCGTCGTCCAGCGCCAGATGCCGCCGCCGTCGGCGAGCAGGCAGAGCAGGATGAACAGCGTCAGCAGCACCCCCGTGGCCACGTGGCCCAGGGTCGTGCCGATGGCGAGGGCGCCGGTCCACAACACCTCAGCCTGCTGCTGCAGGAAGGTTGCGGCCTGCCGCAGACCATCGTCGATTTGCTGGGCGCTGAGGTGCAGCGGCCCGTCGATGAGGTACAGGCGGAATTGCTCGACCGCCTCGGTGGTGCGCTCCCGCACCGACCCGAACTCGCGGGTGATCTGCCACACGGCGAGCCACACCAGTCCCGAGATGATGGCGATCGTCCCCAGCACCGTCACGAGGATCGCGAGCCACTTCGGCCAGCGGTGGCGCAGCAGGAACGAGAAGCCCGGCCACACCAGCGCCGTCACGAGAATGGCCACGAGCAGCGGGATGACGAGGAGCTTCAGCTGGATGACGAGGAAGACGACGACGGCGAGAGCCGCCGCGATGACGAGCAGGCGCCACGCGTAGGCGGTGGCCTGACGCAGCCCGGGCGGGACCGGGGGCTGGAGGTCGCTCGAGACGGTGCGCCTCTTGAGGGCGTCGAGGAACGATCCACGCGGTTCGGGATCGGTGCCACTCATCCCGCCAGCCTACCGCCGCCCTCCCGCATCGTTCGCGGGGGATGTCGGTGGTCGGGGATACCGTGAGGGGCATGACGACGACCCTCCGTCGCGCCGACGCGCGTCGCATCGCTCTGGCTGCTCAGGGCTTCGCCCGTCCGCGTCCCACGACCGTCGGCACGCGCCAGATCACCGCCGCGCTGCAACGCCTGCGCATCCTGCAGATCGACTCCGTCAACGTCTTCGCCCGCTCCCACTACATGCCGCTGTTCGCCCGCCTCGGCTCGTACGACACCGCGCTGCTCGACAGACTGGCGTTCTCGCGCCGGCCGACCTGGGTCGAGTCGTGGGCGCACGTGGCATCCCTCGTCTCGGTCGAAGACTGGCCGCTGCTGCAGTTCCGACGCGATGACCTGCGCCGCAAGTACGGCCACGACGCCTGGGCGGAGGCGAATCAGCCCCTCCTGCAGTGGCTCCGCGACGAGCTTGCCGAGCGCGGGCCGCTACGGCCGGCCGAGATCGACCACGATGCGCGCAAAGGCACCCGCGGCGCATGGTGGGGCTGGGACGACGCCAAGAACGGTCTCGAGCGGTTGTGGTTGTTCGGCGACGTGGCGATCGCCGGACGACGCGGGTTCGAACGGCGCTACGCCCTGGCAGCCGACGTGCTGCCCGCCTCCGCGCTCGAGACGACGGTGCCCCGCGCCGAGGCGATCACCGAGCTCGTGCGCCGCGCCGCCGTCGCCTACGGCGTCGCGACGGCGTCCGACCTGGCCGACTACTGGCGTATCCGCGATCGGCCGGCGGTGCTGGCCGGCATTCGCGATCTCGTCGACGCCGGTGAACTGATACCGGTCGAGGTGGAGGGGTGGCAGATCGCGGGTCGTCCCGCCAAGGCGTGGTTGCACCGAGACGCCGCCCGCCCGCGAAAGGTCGACGCCGCGGCGATCCTCACGCCCTTCGACCCGGTGGTGTGGTTCCGCGACCGCGCGGAGCGACTGTTCGATTTCGACTACCGCATCGAGATCTACACCCCCGCGCCGCAGCGTCGGTTCGGCTACTACTCGCTGCCGTTGCTCGTCGGCGACGACGTCGTGGGTCGACTCGACCTCAAGGCCGACCGCGCCTCGAGCGCTTTGCGCGTGCAGTCCGCGTGGTGGGAGGCGGGAGCGCCCCCGGATGCCGCTGAGCGTATCGCCGAAGAACTCCTCGCGGCCGCGCGTTGGCAGGGTCTCGAGAAGGTGACCGTGTCGCGGTGGGGTGACGCGGCGGACGCCGTCGCCGGTGCGCTCGCGGCGGAGCGGCACGAGCACCCCGACGGCCGGTCGAACTGAAACGCCCCCTCCGCCGGAGCGGAGGGGGCGTGTTCGTCAGAACTGCACGCGGGGAGGTTCCGCGATCGCAGCGCCGTCGATGACCTCGAAGAACTCGCGTTCGTGGAAGCCGAGCTGGCGCGCGAACAGGTTGTTGGGGAACACCTTGATCTTGGTGTTCAGTTCACGGACGCCGCCGTTGTAGAACCGGCGCGACGCCTGGATCTTGTCTTCGGTGTCGACGATCGAGTGCTGCAGCTGCAAGAAGTTCTGGCTCGCCTGCAGCTGCGGGTACGCCTCGGCCACGGCGAACAGCGACTTCAGCGCCTGCTGCATGTGTCCTTCGGCGACACCGGCCTCAGCGGGGCTCTGCGCCGACAGGGTCTCGGCGCGGGCACGCGTGACGTTCTCGAACACGGCTTTCTCGTGCGCCGCGTACCCCTTCACCGTCTCGATGAGGTTGGGCAGCAGGTCGGCGCGCCGCTTGAGCTGCACCGTGATGTCGCTCCACGCCTCGTCGACGCGCACGTTCAGCGCGACGAGGGCGTTGTAGGTGGCCCAGAGGTAGATGCCCGCGATCACCAGGATGCCGACGATCACAATGACCGGTACGAGCCACTCCCACATAAGTCCCCACACTTCCGTTCGAGAGATTGCTCTTCAGTGTAACTACGGGGTGGGGTGGAGACCGGGCGGTGCTATGGACTCCCAGGCGATCCGGATCGATTCGTCCGCGTTGCCGCCGGGCCGGATCGGCGCGTACCCCCGGTGGGACTCGAACCCACACTGAAGCGATTTTAAGTCGCCTGCCTCTGCCATTGGGCTACGGGGGCCCGGCATCCACCGTATCGCGGGGCGACCGCGCGCCCGCCGTCCCGCGGACCGCAACCCGGACACACCGACCCCGGATGCCACCGCCCGGCATGTCGACCACGCATCCGCACGACGGCCCCGCCACGCCGCACACCGCGCCACGCGCCGTCCCGCGGACCGCAACCTCGACACGCCGACCCCGGATGCCACCGCCCGGCGCGTTGCCCACGGCATCCGCACGACGGCTCGAGCACGTCGGCCCGTGGCATCCGGAAACGACGAGACCCCCGCACCCAACGGGCACGGGGGTCTCGAGATCACGAATTACTTCGCCGCGACCGGCTCGGCCTTCTTCTCGGCCGGCGCGGGCGCGTCCGCGGCGGGAGCTGCCGGACGCGGGCGAGCGGCGAACTCCTCGAACGCGGCGCGGGGCTGCTGGACGGCCTCGAGGTTGACGACCTCACGGCCGTGCAGGAAGTTCTGCACCCAGTCGCCGACCACGCGGAACTTGCGCTCCCACGTGGGCATGGCCAGTCCGTGGTAGCCGCGGTGAGCGAACCAGGCGATCAGGCCGGTCAGAGCGATGTTGCCCGACTGGAACGCGCCGTTGTAGAGGCCGAGACCCGCAACGGCACCGAGGTTCTTGTGGAAGTACTGCTTGGGCTCCTCGCCGCGCAGGACCGCCACGATGTTCTTCGCCATGAGCTTGCCCTGGCGCACCGCGTGCTGGGCGTTGGGGACGCAGAAGCCACCGACGCCGCCACCCGACAGGTCGGGAACGGCCGAGACGTCACCGGCGGCCCAAGCGCCCTCGATGATGTCTTCGTCGGTGCCGACGCGCAGGTCGGGACGGGTGCGGATGCGGCCGCGTTCCTCGACGGGCAGGTCGCTGCCGCGCACCACGGTGGGGTTGGCCATGACGCCGGCGGTCCAGATGATGAGGTCGGTCGGCAGGTTCTCACCGGTCGACAGCTCGACGATGCCGTCGACGGCACCCTTTACCTGGGTGTCGAGGTGCACGAATGCACCCTTCTTCGCGAGGTCGGCGAGCACCCACTCGCTCGTCTTCTGCGAGACCTCGGGCATGATGCGGCCCATCGCCTCGATGAGGTGGAAGTGCGTGTCGTCGAAGGTCAGCGTGGGGTACTGCTTCAGCAGCGACGAGGCGTAGGCGCGCAGTTCGGCGAACACCTCGATGCCGGCGAAGCCGCCGCCGACGACGACGACGGTCAGCAGACGGTCGCGCTCGGGGCCGGCGGGGAGCACCGACGCCTTGTCGAAGTTCGAGGTGAGGCGGTCACGGATGGCGACGGCCTCCTCGATGGTCTTGAGGCCGATGGCGTTGTCGGCGATACCGGGGATCGGGAAGGTCCGCGAGACGGCACCGGCGGTCACGACGATCTGGTCATAGGCCTGCTTGAAGGTCTCGTCGCCCGCGATCGGAGTGATCGTCGCGGTCCTGGTCGCGTGCGAGATGCCCGTGATCTTGCCCGCGATGACCGTGGTGCGCTTGAGGTGGCGGCGAAGGCCGACGACGACGTGGCGCGGTTCGATCTCGCCCGCGGCGACCTCGGGGAGGAACGGCTGGTAGGTCATGTACGGCAGCGGGTCGACGAGCGTGACTTCGGCTTCGCCTCGACCGAGGAGCTTCTCGAGCTTCCACGCGGTGTAGAAACCTGCATAGCCCCCACCGACGATGAGGATTCTGGGCACGGTAGTGGTCACGATGGGAGGGACTCCTCGTTAGTGATGCGGCTCGGCTCGCGGGAGGTGCGTGCCTGTCGGGATCGCCGGGCAGCAGCACTGACGCCGAGCGCAATCATTATAGCGGCCAGCGTGGCAGCACCGAGCGGCAACGACCCGTAGAGCACGCTATCGCTCGATGGCAGCAGAGGCGAACTCGCCTGCGGCGCCGATTCGACGGGTGGGAGCGGCGGGATGGTGACCGGGCTCGCGGTGGGCTCGGGAGCAGGCTCGGCGTCGGCTCGGCGGTAGAGGCGGATCCATTCCGTGAGGCTTCCCAGCGGGTTCTCGCTCACGCTCGCGACCGGGCTCGACGACACCGCGCGGGCGGCATCCACCAGGCCGTAGCCGTACAGCTTGTCGGGAGTGGTCGACGCCCCTGCGGCCGGCTTCGCCGTCTGGATCAGGCGGTTGAGGACGTTGTCGGCGTCGAGGTCGGGGTGGGCTGCGCGCACCAGCGCGGCGATTCCCGCGACGATGGGGGCCGCGCCGCTCGTGCCGTTCCACTGCACCAGGCTGCCGTCGGCGGAGACGCCGATCAGGCGCTCGCTGGGGGCCGAGAGGCCGATCGTGATGCCCTGCGTCGACGCACTGTTGCTCGCGGCGCCGCTCGGGTCGACGCCGCCCACGGCCAGGACGCCGGGGATCGTGGCGGGCGCGCCCACGCGGTCGGTGCCGCTCCCCCGGTTGCCGGCCGCCACGACGACGACGACGTTCTTGTCGAAGGCGTACCCGAACGCCTCGTCCCAGCTACGGTCCCAGTCCAGGGTGTTCGTCGTGAGCGAGAGGTTGATGACGGTGGCGCCGTTGTCGACGGCCCATTTCATGGCCTCGGCGATCTGCTCGGTGAACGGCTTCGACGTCGTCGCGCCGAATCCGACCGAGATCGACAGCAGCTCGGCCTCGGGAGCGACGCCGATCATGCCGCGGCCGTTGCCGGTGCCGCGGGCGGCGGCGAGTGAGGCGACCCAACTGCCGTGGTTGGCGTCCACCGCGCCGACGGGCGTGCGCCCGTCGCTGGAACCGACGCCCGAGACGTCGATGCCGCCGATGACAGCACCGCTGAACTCCGTCGGGCCGCGGCCGATGCCGGTGTCGATGATGGCGATCTTCTGCCCGGCTCCGCGCGTGGTCTTCCACGCCTCGCGGACGCCGTACTGGTCGAGCCAGTACTCCGCCGCGCGCACCGAGTCCGTCGGGTCCTCGGCAACCGGGCCGGCCGGCAGCTGCGGGGCCGCCGTGGACGCCGGCAGGACGGGTGTCGCCGTCGCGCCCGTGAGCACCGCCACCAGGATGACGGATGCCACAGCGGCGGCGACGCGCTTCATCCGCCGGTCCCGGGGCTCTCGCACTGGCAGCGTTTGGGCGACCACCTACCGCGCTCGAGGGCTCGGTCGCCGATGGGGTTCACGCCCGGACCGGCCGCCAGCGCGTGCCCCGCGAGCGCGTGCAGGCACTTCACGCGCGTCGGCATGCCGCCGGCCGAGATCCCCGCGATCTCGTCGGGCTCCCCGTAGGCGGCGCGGTCGCTGAGGTAGGACTGGTGCGCCGCCTCGTACTGCTGCTGCAACTCTTCGCTCTCGGCGAGCTCGTCGGAGAACTCCTTCATGACGTGCCCGGCTTCGAGCACCGACATCGCGGCGGTCGCGGCCGGGTGGGTGAGGTAGTAGAACGTGGGGAACGGGCTGCCGTCGTCGAGACGGGGCGAGGTCGCCACCACCGTCGGGTTACCGCACGCGCATCGGGCGGCGATTCCGATGACTCCCCGGGGGACGCGGCCGAGCTGCGCCTTCAGCACGACCAGGTCGGCGTCGGATGCGGGGGGAAGAGGTGCGGTAGTCATCGCTCCCAGGGTACCCGGCCCCTCCGGCGTGCGTCGGAAGGCGAGACGGATGCGGTCAGGGTGCAGGAGCGTCGGGCGCGGGCGTCGGATCGGGCACGCCGATCGTCGGCACGGCGACCTGCGCTGCGCCGGACGCGGTGACCGAGCGCACCAGCTGCGCCATCCAGTCGGTGCGCGTCTGGCCCACGTCTCCGCTGACGTCGTCCTGCTCCTGCGGCGTCGCCGAAGCGGGCAGATCGTTGTCGATGAGGTAAACGACCTCGCCCGGGAAGGTATAGCCGAGGCGCTCGCGCGCCTGCGTGCGGATGTAGGCGGGGTCCGACCACCGGTCGCGCTGCATCTGCAGATCCTCGACCGAGGACTGGCTGATCTTCACCGCGCTCTCGAGCGCCGTGATCTGCTGGCGCTGGTCCATGTACGTCCCCACCGTGGGCACGAGGACGAAGGTGCCCAGCACGACCAGCCCGAGCATGATGACGACGAAGCCCGAGACGCGCACTCGGCCGAGCCAGTCGCGCACGTCGACGCGGCGTTCGGGAGCCGGCGGCCGCGGCAGACGATCGGGCCCGGCGCCGGGCGCACGCTTCTTCGCCTTCGGAGCCTCGGATGCCACGGGACGGCGGGGAGGCAGAGTCGGTCGTTCCACGCCCCTCCCTTCGTTTCGTGGACTGTCGGTCAGGCCGCACGCGAGTCTACGTCGCGACTCGGGGGCGCTCCGGGGACGCGCCGGGGGCTCGGCATCCGCTCAGACGGGGCCACCGTGATCGGCCGGGTCGGCGGGATCATGATCGCCCGGTGGACGCGGTCGCGGACCCCGGGAAACGACGAGGGAGGGGAAGCCTCGCGGCTCCCCCTCCCTCGGATCGAACGATCAGCCCTTGAAGCGGGGGAACGCCGAACGGCCCGCGAAGACCGCGGCGTCGCCGAGGTCTTCTTCGATGCGGAGCAGCTGGTTGTACTTCGCGACGCGCTCGCTGCGTGCGGGGGCGCCGGTCTTGATCTGGCCGGCGTTGACCGCGACGGCGAGATCAGCGATCGTGGTGTCTTCGGTCTCGCCCGAGCGGTGCGACAGCATCGAGGTGTAGCCCGAGCGGGTGGCCAGGTTGATGGCATCCAGCGTCTCGGACAGCGTGCCGATCTGGTTGACCTTCACGAGCAGCGAGTTGGCGATACCGAGGTCGATGCCCTTCTGCAGACGCTGGGGGTTGGTGACGAACAGGTCGTCGCCGACGAGCTGCACCTTGGTGCCGATGGCATCCGTCAGCTTCTTCCAGCCGTCCCAGTCGTCTTCGGCGAGCGCGTCTTCGATCGTGACGATCGGGAAGTTCGCGACGAGGTCGGCGAAGTAGTCGACGAGCGTGTCGACGCTCCATTCCTTGCCCTCGACGGTGTAGACGCCGTCCTTGAAGAACTCGGTCGCGGCAACGTCGAGGCCGACGGCGATGTCCTGGCCGGGGGTGAAGCCTGCCTTCTCGATCGCGCGGATGAGGAAGTCGAGGCCCTCGCGGTTGCTGGGCAGGTCGGGGGCGAAGCCACCCTCGTCGCCGAGGCCGGTGTTGTAGCCCGCGGACTTCAGCTCGCCCTTGAGGACGTGGTAGACCTCGGTGCCCCAGCGCAGCGACTCGCCGTAGGTGTCGGCGCCGATGGGGGCCAGGAAGAACTCCTGGAAGTCGATGCCGTTGTCGGCGTGCTCGCCACCGTTGATGACGTTGAAGAGGGGAACGGGCAGAAGGTGCGCGTTGGGGCCGCCGAGGTAGCGGAACAGGGGCAGGTCGGCGCTGTCCGCGGCGGCCTTGGCGACGGCGAGCGAGACGCCGAGGATGGCGTTGGCGCCGGTGCGCGACTTGTTCTCGGTGCCGTCGGTCTCGATCAGGATCTCGTCGATGATGCGCTGCTCGCTGGCTTCGACGCCCTCGATGGCGGGACCGAGCTCGTCGACGACGGCGGCGACGGCCTTGAGCACGCCCTTGCCGCTGTAGCGGCTCTTGTCGCCGTCGCGCAGCTCGTAGGCCTCGAACGCGCCGGTGGACGCGCCGGAGGGGACGGCCGCCCGCTGGACGATTCCATCGTCGAGGAGCACCTCCACCTCGACGGTCGGGTTACCGCGCGAATCCAGGATCTCGCGCGCGTTGACAGCCTCGATAAGTGCCACGAAGGACTCCTCGTTGGTTCTGGGGAAAGAGGGCGGAACGTCGTCGGTCCGTCGTCGAGTCTAGTGACACGGGGTGGCGGCCGTGGGGACCGATGCCGGTCGGCCGCGGATCCGCGAACGCGAGGTGGCGGAACCCGCCGATGCCGCCGTCCGTTGCGGAGCGTTCCGTCGACCGGCTGACGGACCTCGCGACCGGGTCAGGCAGCGGCGGTGTCCACGATGATCGCCAACGCGATGCCGTCCCAGCCTTTGCGGTCGAGGGTCTGCAGGGCGGTGGCGTCGAAGCGGGGGTCGGTGCCGAGCATCTCGACGCCGCGGCGCGCGCCCCGGACCTTCGTGTCGGGAGTGTCGGCGTCGGCGACCTCTCCCGCGCGCACGACGTTGTCGAGCACGACGACGGTTCCGCGCCGACCCAGGCGCGCCGCCCAGTCGAGGTACAGGGTGTTGGACTCCTTGTCGGCGTCGATGAAGACGAGGTCGAACGGGTCGCCGCCGGCAAGGGTGGGCAGCACGTCGGCCCCGCGTCCGATCCGCACCTCGACGCGGTCGGCGACTCGGGCGCGCGTGAGGTTGGCGCGGGCGATCTCGGCGTTGTCCGGCTCGGCCTCGATCGTCACGACGCGGCCGGCGGGGCCGACGGCGCGGGCGAACCAGATCGTGGAGTATCCGCCGAGGGTGCCGATCTCGAGCACCCTCCGCGCCCCGGCGATCCGGGCGAGCAGATGCAGGAACTTCCCGTTGACGGGGGCCACCTCGATCGCCGGGAGACCGGCGTCGTGCTGCGCCCGCAGCGCGGCATCCAGCATCGGATCGTCACCGACGAGGGTGGCGGTGAGGAAGGCGTCGACGTCGTCGTGGGTGGGCACGATCCCACCCTGTCGGCGCGGGCGGCGCGGGTCAACGCCCGGGAGCACGGTGCACG
>NZ_CAUQWC010000099.1:0-11398 GCF_963521695.1 uncultured Microbacterium sp.
GTCATGCGCACGGTGCCGTACCCGCCCGAGGGCAGCCCGGCCGGCCGTTCACCGCCGAGGCGGTTGCGCAGGGTGAGGGTCGCGGCGTCGTCACCGGCGCGGAACGCGATGCGCACATCGCCCCCGCCGCCGTGCTTGAGCACGTTGGTGGTCGATTCACGCAGCACCCGCGCGATGGTGCGCTCCACCACGCGCGGGAGAACGACGTCGTTCGCCTCGCAGTCGACGACGACACGGTGTCCCGCAGCGCTGAGCTCGTGCTCGGCCGCGTCGATGGCATCCGACAGTCCCGTCGCTTCGAACGGGTCGCCGGCGAGCAGGTCGGAGTTCTCGGCGACGACGCGGCGGAGGTCGGAGAGTGCCCGCGCGGCGGATTCGCTGATCGCCGCCTGCGACTGCTGCCGCGTGCCGGCGTCCTCCGTGCGCACCAGTACCTGCGCGTGCATGGCGATGATGGTGAGGTCGTGGGCGATCACGTCGTGCAGTTCGTCGGCGATCCGCTGGCGCTCTGTGCGCGCGGCATCCTGTTGCGCGCGTGCGCTCACGGCCAGGCGCTCTTCGAGTCGACGCCCGCGGTCGCTGGCCATGCGGGTGACCAGCCCTACGGCTCCCGAGACGGCGGCGGCGAGCAGGGCGGCCGGCAGGTTGAATCCGCCCGGGTCGGACGCGAGCACGATCGTCGCGCTCGCGACGAGGAACGCGGCGGCGAAGAGGGCGATGACCACCCGGGCGCCGGTGCGCACCACCAGGCCGAGGGCGATCGCGAGCACGAGCAACGTCTCGCGCTCGCTATCGAACGCGTACGACACGGGAACGGATGCCACGAGCACCGCGACCGCGCCGACCGGCGACCAGACGAACAGCGCGAACGACGCCGTCAGCGCCGCCTGGAAGAGGGCGGGCCCGACGGCGTCGGGGCGTGCGAGCAGGGCGACGGCGATGCCGCCGACCGTGCCGAGGGCGACCAGCACCAGCACGACGACGGTCTCGACGCGTGAGAGCCGGTCGGAACGCCAGGTGGCGACGAGGCCGCGCTGCCACTCGCTCTGCGCGGTCTTTTCGGCCATGCCTCGATTATCGATCGCGGGGCGCGGCCCGAACGACCCCGCGCCCGCGATCGATCGAATGGCTCGTCAGGAGCAGATCCCCATGACCTGACACATGTAGCTCCAGATTCCCGGCATTTCATCCCCCCGATTCGTGCTGATTGGTATCGATCTTCCTCGATCCTGTCGTGTCGCGAAAGGGCTGCCATCAGCCGTTCGTCTCGGGCATGCTTCGACTTTCGGCGAGGTGGGGTCCATCGGTCGGTGGATAAGCTCGGGCCATGGCGAAGATCCGTGTCCTCATCGCCGACGACGAGATGCTGGTGCGTCGAGCGTTGTCGATCTTCCTCGAGAACGACGAGATGACGGTGGTCGGCAACGCCGAGAACGGCCTGGATGCCGTCGAGAAGGCGCGCTCGCTCCAACCCGACGTGGTCGTCATGGACCTGCAGATGCCCACCATGAACGGTGTCGAGGCGATCGCGCGCATCACGACGCAGTGGCCGCAGATCCGGGTCATCGCCGTGACGACCTTCGGAACGACGGATGCCGTGCTGCCCGCGCTCCGCGCGGGCGCTTCGGGCTACCTGCTCAAAGACACCGACCCCGACGACATCGTGGCCGCGGTGCGTGGTATCCACGCCGGGAACGGGGTGCTGTCGCCGCAGGTGACGGGCAAGCTCATCGCGTCGATCAAGGGCGCGCCGCAGCCCGAAGTGCGCGGACTCGCGCTGCACGAGGAGCCGACCGACCGCGAGCGCGAGACGTTGGAGATGCTGGCGACCGGCAAATCGAATGCCGAGATCGCCCGCGCGATGAATGTGTCCGAGGGCACCGTCAAGGCGCACCTCAGCAGCCTGATGTCGAAGTGGAACGTGCGGGATCGCGTGCAGCTGCTCATCCGTGCGGCGCGGGCGGGCCTCGTCTCCTTCGAGTGACCGCTCGTGCGGTCGGCGCCCTCTCCACAGCGCGCCGGGTCGAGAGGGGTCTGGCCGGTGTCGGTGGCCCGGAGTACCGTCGTCGCCATGACGCCCGCCGAACTGTTCCTCCGCTCCGACGCCGCGCTGCGCGACGTCATCGACCGCCTCGATCCCGCTGACTTCTCGGCCTCGGTGCCGAAGGAGTGGAGCCAGCTCGAATCGGCCACGCTGCTCGACATCATCGGGCGGCACGCGTACGACGAAGCCTGGATCCCCGACGTGGTCGCGGGTCGCGCGGCGGCCGACGGCGACCCGTTCGCCGAAGGCGACCTCTTGAGCGGCGACGATCCGATCGCTGCCTACGACGCGCTCAACGACGCGGCGACGGCCGCGGTGACCGAGGGCGACATCGCCGACACCTTCCGCTTCACGTATGGCGACTACCCGGCGGCCGAGGGCTTCGCGCATTTGGCGACTTACCGCGCGTTCCAGGCGTGGTCGATCGCGAAGCGTTGCGGCATCCCGTTCCACCTGTCCCCCGAACTGATCGACGGGTTCGACGAGCACGTCGTGCCGCACGCCGACGAGTGGCGCCAGTGGGGCGTGTTCGGTCCGGCGATCGACCCGCCGGCGGACGCCGACGACGAGACGCGACTGCTGTGCACGCTGGGGTTCTGGATGCCGTAGGAGCGGCACCTCCGGGACCGGGCGGAGCAAGACCGTACCGCACGGGCACTCAGCGTGGGTGGCCGGCCGTCACGCGACGTCAAACCGGGTAACGGAGGGTCAACGGGCGTCACACGGAGCGTCACATTTGTGAGCAATATTGCCCCGGAAATGGTGGTTGATCTGGGATTAATGTCGTCGGGACGGCGGTGGCGCCGGTGATGACGAACCGTGACCGTCGAGTCGAGGGCTGATCCGCCGACGTGGTGGGGTGGGGCATCTCGTCTCGCACGCCGCACCGCGGCGCACCTCTGGAGCACACATGTCCCGACTCACCCGTATCGCCGTCCCCTCGGTCTCGGCACTCGCCGTGGTCGCCCTCCTCGCCGGCTGCTCGGCCCCCGCGACCTCGTCGGGCCCCGCCGCCGACGCCGAACCCGTCAGCGGCGGCACCCTCACCTATCTGGAGCCGCAGACCTGGACGACGCTGTACCCGCCGTCTGCGGGCTTCTATCCCAACGGCGGCATCGTCAACAACGTCACCGACCGGTTGCTGTACCAGAACCCCGAGACCCTCGAGCTCGAGCCGTGGATCGCCACCGACTACACGGTGAACGCCGACGCGACGGAGTACACGTTCGATCTGCGCACCGACGTCACCTACTCCGACGGCACGCCGCTCACCCCCGCGAACGTCGTGAAGAACATCGACCTCTACGGCAAGGGCGACAAAGACCGGGCGCTCCCGATCTCGGAGGCGATCAACAACTACGGCGGCGGCGAGGTCGTCGACGACGACACCGTCGTCTTCCGTTTCACCGCTCCCTCGCCCGGGTTCGCCCAGGCGGTGTCGACGATCAACTCCGGCCTGCTCTCCGACGCGACCCTCGACCGCACGAGCGAGCAGTTCGGCCCCGGCAACGCCAAGGAGATCATCGGCAGCGGTCCGTTCGTGATCTCCGACGAGCAGATCAGCACGCAGACCAGCGTCACCGCGCGCGCCGACTACGACTGGGCTCCGCCGTCGCTCACGCACCAGGGAGCCGCCTACCTGGCGGGCATCGACTACATCGTCGCCGCAGAGAACAGCGTGCGCGTCGGCACGGTCGTCGCCGGTCAAGCCGACATCGCCCGCAACATCCCCGCCCCCGACGAGGCGCAGTTCGCCGGCGGCTCCCTTTCGCTGCACGCGGCGGCCACCAACGGTGTGAACAACGGCCTGAGCTTCCGGTTCCGCGAGCCGCGGCTGGCCGACGTGCGCGTGCGCCAGGCGATCATCGCGGGCATCGACCGTCAGAAGATCGTCGACACCCTGTTCACCGCCAACTACCCGCTGGCCACCGGCGCGCTCGCGAAGACCGCCCTCGGCTACGTCGACACGTCGTCGTCCTACGCCTACGACCCCGACGAAGCCGCCGCGCTCCTCGACGAGGCGGGCTGGGCGACGGGTGCCGACGGCATCCGCGAGAAGGACGGCGAGAAGCTCACCCTCTCCTTCAACGAAGCACTGCCGCAGCCGCGCTCGAAAGAGGTCGTGACCCTCATCCAGGAGCAGCTCGGCAAGCTCGGCATCACGGTGTCGCTGTTCGCGGGAGACATGGCCGCGCAGACCAAGGCGTCCACCGATCAGAGCACGATCCAGGTGTACCACTCGATGGTCGGCCGCGCGGACTTCGATGTGCTGAAGTCGCAGTACTTCTCCAAGAACCGCAACACGCTGCTCAACCTGAACCCGACCGACGGATCGGTGGGTGACCCGCAGCTCGACACCCTGCTGTCGGCGATCGCGTCGGAGCCGACCACGGCCGAACGTCAGGCGGCATCCGAGGCGGCACAGCGCTACCTCGCCGAGAACGCCTACATTCTGCCGATCTTCGAGGAGCCCCAGGTCTTCGGCCTCACCGCGAAGGTGCAGGGCTTCGACACCGAATCGGTCGGCCGCCCGTCGTTCTACTCGACCTGGCTCGCCGGCTGAGATCCACGGAAACGCAGTTCACGGAGAATCCATGTCGTACGTCCTTCGTCGTGTAGGTCAGGCCGTCCTCGTCCTGGTCCTGGCCTACACGGCGGCCTATCTGCTGCTGGCCGCCCTGCCGGGTGACGCCGTGCTCGCCCGGTACGGGAGTCCCGAGCTCGGCCTGACGCCCGACCAGATCGAGGCGATCCGCCAGTCGATGGGCGCCGACCAGCCGCTGATCGTGCAGTACGTGCGCTCGATCGCCGGCTTCCTCACGGGCGACTTCGGGTACTCGGTGGCCAGCGGCGCGGCCGTGTCCGACCTGATCGTCACCGCGCTGCCGCCGACGCTGACGCTCGCCGTCCTCGGGGTGGCCCTCGCGGTGCTGCTCGCGGTGACGATCGCGTTCACCGCGACGTACGGCGGCGGACGCTGGCTGCGGCGCACGTTCCGCGGCATCCCTCCGCTGTTCGTGTCGCTGCCGGTGTTCTGGATCGGGATCATCCTGATCCAGGTCTTCTCGTTCCGGCTGGGTCTCGTGCCGGTCATCGGTGCGAATCCGGTGCAGGCGCTGATCCTGCCCGTGATCACCCTGGCAATCCCGATCGCCGCTCCGCTGGCGCAGGTGCTCATGCGCTCGATCGACGAGGTGCGCGAGCAGCCGTTCGTGACGGTGGTGCGGGCGCGCGGCGCGAGCACGTCGTGGTTGCTCTGGCGCAACGTCGCCCGCAACGCCCTGCTCCCCACCCTCACGATGGCGGGCTTGCTGTTCGGCGAGCTGGTCGGCGGGGCGGTGGTCACCGAGACCGTGTTCGCCCGCGCCGGCATCGGCCAGTTGACGGCGCAGGCCGTCGCTGATCGCGACACCCCGGTGCTGCTGGCGGTGGTCGTGATCTCGACCGTCGCGTTCGTTGCGATCAACCTGACCGTCGACCTGCTGTATCCCGTGCTCGACGCACGGCTGCGCACGGCGGCATCCGCACGCGGCCGGACGACCGGGAGCGAGACCTCCGCGGGCGAGACGGCAGCGAGGGAGACGACGGCCTCGGAGCGGGCCGTGGATGAACTCGTGGATGCCGAGGTGGGCGACCCCGCCCGCACCCTGTCCCGAGGAGGGAACCGATGACCGCGCTCGCCCCCACCCGCGACCTGGGCCTCATCACGCGGCGGCGCACGAGGGGTCGCGCCGGGTTCGTCGTCCCGGCGCTCATCGTGGCGGTCGTGCTGTTGTGGGCGCTGTTCCCCGCCCTGTTCACCGGCCAGAGCCCCACCGAGACCGTGGCACCCGCATTGCAGCCGCCGAGCGCCGAGCACTGGTTCGGCACGGACGCGACCGGACGCGACCTCTACGCGCGGGTCGTCTACGGCGCGTCGCAGTCGATCATCGGGGCCCTCATCGCGGTGCTCGTCGGCCTCGTGGTCGGCACGGCCGTGGGGCTGGCTGCGGGGGCGATCCGCGGCGCGGTCGACGAGACGCTCATGCGCGTGGTCGACGTGCTGCTCGCGATCCCCGCGCTGCTGCTGTCGCTCGGCGTCGTCATCCTGCTCGGTTTCGGCACCACGAGTGCCGCCATCGCGGTCGGCGTCACCTCGATCGCCGTTTTCGCCCGGCTCGCCCGTTCACGGGTGGTGAGCGTGCGCGTCACCGACTTCGTCGAGGCGGCGTACGGCTCGGGCGGCACCTTCTTCGGCGTGTTGTGGCGGCACATCCTGCCCAACTCGCTGACGCCGGTCATCGCCCTCGCCGCGCTGCAGTTCGGCTCCGCCATCCTGCAGATCTCGACTCTGGGCTTCCTCGGCTACGGGGCGCCGCCGCCGACGCCCGAGTGGGGTCTGCTCATCGCCGAGGGGCGCAACTACGTCGCCACCGCGTGGTGGCTCACGGTGCTGCCCGGCCTCGTCGTCGTGCTCGTCGTGCTGTCGACCAACCGTCTGAGTCAAGCCCTTCGGGGAGGGGATGCCGCATGAGCGCCGAGCCACTGCTGTCGATCCGCGACCTCGCGGTGCGGTATCGCACCCGCCGCGGCGATGTCGAAGCCGTCCGCGGCGTCTCGTTCGACGTCGAGGCCGGCTCCGTGACCGCCCTCGTCGGCGAGTCGGGGTCGGGAAAGAGCACGGTCGCGCAGGCGGCGATCGGCCTCCTCGCCGCCAACGGCCACGTGTCGGGCGGCAGCATCCGCCTCTCCGAACGCACCGACGGCGTCACCGACCTCGTCGGCCTGCCCGAGCGGCGCTGGCGTCACCTGCGGGGCCGCTGCATCGCCCTCATTCCGCAAGACCCCGGCAACTCCCTCAACCCCGTCGCGACGATCGGGTGGAGCGTCGGCGAAGCTCTCCGCATCCACGGCTGGACCGACCGCGCGAAGATCCGCGGCCGAGTGCTCGATCTGCTCGAGCGCGTGGGCATCGACGACCCCGAGGCTCGCGCGAAGCAGTACCCGCACGAGTTGTCGGGCGGTATGCGCCAGCGCGTACTGATCGCCGCGGCCCTTGCCCTCAGCCCCGAGTTGATCATCGCCGACGAGCCCACGAGCGCGCTCGATGTGACGGTGCAGCGCACGGTACTCGATCTGCTCGATGAGATCCGCACCGAGACGGGCACCGGCATCCTGTTCATCACCCACGATCTGGCCGTCGCGGCCGACCGCTCCGATGCCCTCGTGGTGATGCGGCGCGGAGTGGTGGAAGAGGCGGGTCCGACCGCCGAGGTGCTCGCGGCCCCCGCCTCGCCCTACACGCGCACCCTCCTCGCCGATGCGCCGTCACTCGCACGCGTCGTGGAGCGCGCGGCACCGGATGCCACGACCCTCGCCGCCGAGACCCTGGTGGAGGTCGCGGGGCTCACGCAGGAGTTCCGCCGCCCCGGGCGCTCCCCGCTGATCGCCGTCGACGACGTCTCGTTCACCGTGGTGCGCGGCACCACGCACGCGCTCGTCGGGAAGTCGGGGTCGGGCAAGACGACCACCGGTCGTTCGATCGCGGGATTCCATCGCCCCACCGCCGGACGCATCCGCGTCGCCGGCACCGAGGTCACCGCGCTCGCGGGTGGGCGCGCCCGCCGCGCCTTCCACCGCACCACACAGCTGGTCTACCAGAACCCCTACGCCTCGCTCGATCCGCGGCAGAGCATCGCCGAGATCCTCACCGAGCCGCTGCGCAACTACGGCATCGGCTCGCGCGCCGAACGTGCGGAACGCGCGTCGCATCACCTGGAGCTCGTGGCCCTCGACCCCGACATCGCCGCCCGGCGTCCGCGAGAGCTCTCCGGCGGCCAGCGCCAGCGGGTCGCCATCGCGCGAGCGCTGATCGTCGAACCCGAGCTCGTGGTGCTCGACGAGGCGGTGTCGGCCCTCGACGTCACGGTCCAGGCGCAGATCCTCCGCTTGCTCGCCCGCCTGCAGGCCGACCTGGGGCTGACCTACGTCTTCATCTCGCACGACCTCGCCGTCGTCCGCCAGATCGCCGACACGGTCTCGGTGCTGCAGCGGGGACGCCAGGTCGAACACGGACCCGCTGCCCGCGTCTTCGACGACCCCCAGCACGATTACACGCGGCAGCTGCTCGCGGCGATCCCGGGTGCCTCGCTGCGCGCGCACCCGACGTCAGCGGCCACGGATGCCGATTCCCCCCAACCCCACCCCGAGGAGGTACTCCGATGAGCGGTCCGCGCCTCGGATTCTTCAGCCGCGTGCTCGAGACCGCGTCCGCGGCCGACCGCTACCGTTTCGCCGTCGAGCAGATCGCGCACGCGGAACGCAGCGGCTTCGCCTCGGCCTGGCTCGCGCAGCACCACTTCGGCGAGACCGAGGGAGGACTGCCGTCTCCGTTCGTGCTCCTGGCCGCCGCGGCCGAACGCACGAGCCGCATCGCGCTGGCGACCGGGGTGGTGACTCTGCCGCTCGACGATCCGCTGCGCGTCGCGGAGGACGCCACCGTGCTCGACCAGCTCAGCGGGGGCCGCGTGCAGCTGGGCCTCGCCACCGGCGGCACCCCGGCATCGTTCGCGGCGTTCGGCCGCGAGTCCGACCGCCGCCGCGAGATCTTCGCCGACCACTTCGATGTGCTGCTCGACGCGCTCGAGGGGCGTGGCATCCGGGGATCCGACTCCCGGCTCTACCCGAGCGGTGACGACCTGTCGGCGCGCATCTGGCAGGCGACGTTCTCGGTCGACGGCGGCCGTCGCGCGGGGGCGCGTGGCGACGGACTCCTACTCTCGCGCACGCAGCCGCGCAGCCCCGAGGCACCCGCCGCTCCGCTGCACGACCTTCAGCTGCCGATCATCGCGGCCTACACGACAGCGCTCCCGCACGGCGCACCCGTGCGCGTGCTCGCCTCGCGCACCGCGTTGGTCGTCGACCCCGAGAACCGCACCCGCGCGCTCGAGCTGGCTGCCGACGGTCTGCGTCACCTCGCACGCACGGTGCTCCGCGTCGACACCGACGGGGTCGGGCTCGACGAGCTCGTGCGTCTCACCGACACCCACGTCGGCACCGTCGACGAGGTCGTCGCCTCACTCGCGGCCGACGAGACGCTCGCCGAGGTCAGCGACGTGTCGTTCCAGGTGCACTCCATCGCCGCGCCTCACGAACTGACCCTGCGCTCGATCGAACTCCTGGCCGAAGCCGTCGCGCCCCGGCTGGGCTTCGACGTTGGACCGGATGCCGCGGACGCCCTCCGCCACGCCCATCACACACTCGCCACCACCACCGTGGAAGGACTCGCATGAGCACGCCCACCGCCGACATCATCGATCTGCTCGCCGGAATCCGGCCGGGCGACGCGCTCGACACGGTCCGCTCGCAGCGCCCCCAGGCGCGAGTCAACGCCCAGCGCAGCTTCGAGGCCCTCCTCGAACCGGCCGCCCCGGGAGACTTCTCACTCGCCGAGCGATATGCCGTCGCCCTCTTCGTCTCGCGGTTGCACGGCTTCGACACCGCGACGGAGTTCTACCGCGACCTCCTCGGCGACGAAGAGGCAGAACTCATCCCCGGCGTGACCGAGGCAGCGGCCGCCGCGACCGCCACAGGCCCGTTCGGGCGCTACCGCGAGCCGGATCTCGCATCCGAGTCGACCGGGGGACCGCGCTGGACCGCCGATAACCGCGTCGCAGCGAGCCTCGGCATCCGTCTCTCCGCCGCCCTCGCGCACGCGCACCTGCTGGTGGTACGCCCGCGCGAAGCGCGTCCCGAAGATCTCCGAAGGCTCGTGGATGCCGGATGGAACGCGGATGCCATCGTCTCGCTATCTCAGCTCGTCGCGTTCCTGGCGTTCCAGCTGCGCCTCTCGTGGGGACTGCGCGCGCTCGCCGCGGCATCCGTCCCCGTCGGCGCGCACGGCTCGGACTCCGCGGCAGCCGCCTGGGCCTCGACGTCTGCCGGCGCCGGCCGGGACTCGGTGCACTCCGTGGTGCCCGCCCATGCGTCGCAGCCCGCTGTCCTCGTCAACACCGCTACCACCGAGGGAGCCTGAGATGACCGACATCGTCACCGAGTACCCCGACCTCGCCCGTCCGCGGGCCTTCACGCAGCGCGGGCTCGGCTGGGTGCCGTGGCTGCTGCCCGTCGCCGAAGACGCGTTGACCGACGCGCAACGCGACGCGCTCATCGAGCCGGCCCGCGCGAAGATGCCCTACTTCCGCCTGCTCGCGCGCGACCCCGAGGCGCTCCGCGCCCGCACGCTCACCGACCTCGACATCTTCTACAACGTCGACGGCGGCATCGGGCGCGCCGAGCGCGAACTCGCGGCAGCCGCCACCTCGCGCCGCAACGGCTGCGTGTTCTGCGCCTCGGTGCACGCAGCCTCCGCCACTCGCGAATCGGGACGCGAAGACGACGTGCAGCGCCTGCTCGACGAGGGAGTGAATGCCGACCTGGGCGATGAGACGTGGAACGCGGTCGTCGCGGCATCCGTCGCCCTCGCCGACACCCCGTTGGCGTTCGGCGAGACCGACATCTCCCGCCTGCGCGCGGCGGGCCTCGACGACGCCGACATCGTCGACGTCATCGGCGGGGCCGCCTTCTTCAACTGGGCGAACCGGCTCATGCTGTCGCTCGGCGAACCCGAAGTCCCCACCCGACAGTAAGGACAGTCATGAGCATTCCCCGCCTTCTCGACCACGTCGTGATCGCAGGCCCCGACCTCGCGGCCCTCGTCGACTGGTTCGCCGAGCGCACCGGCGTCGTCGCGGCGCCGGGAGGCGCGCACCCGACCGGCACAGCGAACGCGCTCGTCGCCCTCACGGTCGACGGTCGGCGCGGCCCGCAGTACATCGAGCTGATCGGCCCCGATCCCGACCGCGCGCAGCCCGCGGTACCGACGACCTTCGGCATCGATTCGCTCACCGAGCCGCGCGTGCAGGCGTACGCGGTGCACCCCGACGACATCGACGCGACCGTCGCCACCGCCCGCGCGAACGGCTACGACCCGGGCGACGTCAGCGACCTGTCACGGCGCACCCCCGACGGAACCCTGCTCGAATGGCGTCTCACCCGCGGCGAGCACCACCGCATCGACGTGCCGTTCCTCATCGATTGGGGTCGCACCGCGCAGCCCGGCCTCAGCGACATCCCGACGATCGAACTCGTCTCGTTCGTCCGCACCGAGCCCGACCCGGCGCCGCTGGTCGGCATCCTGAACGCCCTGGCGTTGGATGACGGTGTCGCCGAGGTCGTCGAGGGTGAGGAGTCGGGCTTCCGACTCGCGCTCCGGACGGCGGGCGGGGAGGTCGTCGAGCTCTAAGCCGCTGCCGGCGGCGGTAGCGGGGGACGGAGGGGAGCGGGTGGCCGGGGGGGGGGGCAACCGCCCCCCGC
>NZ_CAUQWC010000100.1:0-11348 GCF_963521695.1 uncultured Microbacterium sp.
CGACTGATCGGCCTTGACACGGCCGAACACCGCCGAACCGGGAGCGATCTCGGCGCGACGGCCGATACGGGTGCCGGGGGCGAGGGTCGAACGCGCACCCACCGTGGCATCCGCTCCGATCCGCACCTCGCCGATGCGCACGAGGTCACCGTCGATCCAGTACCCCGTCAGATCGACCTCCGGCTCGATGGACGCACCGTCGCCGACCTCGAGCATGCCCGTGACGGGCGGCAGGGCGTGCAGGTCGACGTTGCGGCCGATCCGCGCGCCCAGTGCCCGGGCGTAGTACGACACCCAGGGGGCTCCGGCCAGGCCCACGGCATCCACCTGATCGGCGATCTGCTCGGCCAGCCAGAGTCGAATGTGCACCCACCCCCCGCGGGGATAGTCGCCCGGACGAACGTCCGCCAGCAGAAGACGAGCGGATGCCACGGCGATCGCCATGCGCCCGAACGGGGTCGCGAACACCAGCAGACCGCCCACGAGCACGGGCCAGGGCACGCTGGGCAGCACGTCGAAGCCCGGGACGAGCTGCAGGATCGCCGAGGCGGTCAGCAGGTAGAGCAGCCAGCGCACCCCGGAGAGGATGAACAGGGGCGCGCCGAGGAGCGTCTGCGCCCACTGCGTCGTGCGGGGTGTGGGAGCGGCACGGTGGAACTCCGCAGGTGCCTCGTCGGCGAGCTGCGGACCCAGCGCCTTGGCCATCGCACCCAGACGCGGTACGTCGTAGATGTCGGCCACCGAGAACTCCGGCACCCGCGTGCGGATGCGCGAGACGAGTTGCGCTGCGGCGAGCGAGCCGCCGCCGAGGTCGAAGAAGTCGGTCTTGCGCTCGGTCACGGGAAGACCCAGTACCGCCTGCCACTGCTCGGCGAGCCAGCTCTCGTCGGCGGTGAAGTCGGTGGCGGCGGGGGCATCCACACCCGGCAGGGGCCACGGCAGCGCGGCGCGGTCGACCTTGCCCGAGGTGCGGACGGGCAGGGCGTCG
Source organism: uncultured Microbacterium sp. (assembly GCF_963521695.1). Taxonomy (GTDB): domain Bacteria; phylum Actinomycetota; class Actinomycetes; order Actinomycetales; family Microbacteriaceae; genus Microbacterium. The sequence continues at coordinate 989 of NZ_CAUQWC010000100.1, forward strand.
ACGACGCCGAGGAGGGGGATGGTCGCCGCGGGGAGCCGCTCGGCGAGCGCCGCACGGGCGGCCCCCCGGTCGAGCTCCACGCCCTCGTCCATGACGAGGTAGCCCACGAGCACCGGCACGCCGGCCTCGGTCGTCCGGACGGCGACGGTGGCTGCGCTGACCCCCGAGAGATCCTGCAACGCCGATTCCACCTCGCCGAGCTCGATGCGGCGCCCGCCGACCTTGACCTGGTCGTCGGCGCGCCCCTGGAAGACCAGTCCCTCGGGCTCGAAGCGCACGAGGTCACCGGAGCGGTAGGCGCGGTCCCAGCCGAGGGTCGGCATGGGCGCGTACTTCTCGGCGTCCTTCGCCGGGTCGAGGTACCGCGCGAGGCCGACGCCGCCGATGATCAGCTCGCCCACCTGGCCCTCGGCGACCGGGAGGCCCTCGGCATCCACCACGGCGAGCGCCCATCCGTCGAGCGGTAGGCCGATGCGCACGGGCAGGGAACCGTCGAGCGGGGCGGCGCAGGCGACGACCGTCGCCTCGGTGGGGCCGTAGGTGTTCCACACCTCGCGCCCGTCGGCGACGAGCCGCGCGGCGAGTTCGGGCGGGCACGCCTCGCCGCCGAAGATCAGCAGTCGCACGTTCTCGATGGAGTCCGCCGGCCACATCGCCGCCAACGTCGGAACGGTCGACACCACCGTGATGCCCTGGCGCAGCAGCCAGGGCGCGAGATCCTCACCGGAGCGCACGAGCGACCGGGGCGCCGGCACGAGGCACGCCCCGTGCCCCCACGCCAGCCACATCTCCTCGCACGAGGCGTCGAACGCCACCGACAGACCCGCGAGTACGCGGTCGCCGGGACCGAGGGGCTCCTGCTGCAAGAAGATGCGGGCCTCGGCCTCTACGAACGCCGCGGCCGAACGGTGCGAGACCGCGACGCCCTTGGGGACGCCGGTGGAGCCGGAGGTGAAGATGATCCATGCGTCGTCGTCGACGGTGGGCGGGGCGACGATGGGCACCGCGTTGGTGCTCGGGTGGGGGGCGTCGCCGTCGTACAGCCGCACGAGGTCGGCATCCTGCGCGACGAACTCCCCCTCCCCCGCGACGATGCCGCGAACGCCCGCCTCGCCGAACACGAGGCGGGCGCGGTCGTCGGGATCGTCGGCATCGACGGGGACGTAGGCGGCACCCGCTGCCATCACCGCGAGGATCGAGACGTAGAGCTCCTTCGATCCCGAGGGCATGCGCACGCCGACCCTGTCGCCGCGGCGGACCCCCGCCTCGTGCAGGGCCGCCGCCGTCCGCCACACGCGCGCCAGGAGCTCGCGGTAGCTCAGGGCACCCGAACCGTCATCGATGGCGGACGCCTCCGGATGCCGAGCGGCGACGTCGGCGAGGAGGTCGATGAGGGTGCGCGCGGCAGGCGCGGCACCGATGCGATCGAGGGAAGCCTGGGCGGCGGAGGCGGGGATCGTCACGGAGGTGAACAGTACAGCGCCGAGGGAAACACCCCGGAATGGCGGGGCTGGTTCACCGCCCGTTCACCCGAGGGGCGCACTCTCTTAAGGATCGCTCTTTAGCGTTCCCGGCGAGCCCCCAACGGGGCTCACCTCACAGCTCCCGATATCCCGAAGGACTTTCATCGTGAAGATCACTCGCTTCGCCCAGCTCGGCGCGCTCACCGCCGTCGCCGCTCTCGCCCTCGCAGGCTGCGCCGCGAACGAAGGCGGCAGCACCGGCGGCAGCAGCGGCGACACCGGCTCGAACCTGTCGGGCGAGGTCGCCAGCGGTGGTGCGTCGTCGCAGGAGGTCGCCGTCCAGGCATGGACCGCCGGCTTCCAGACGGCCAACTCGGGCGTCACCATCACCTACGACCCCGCCGGCTCGGGTGCCGGCCGCGAGTCGTTCCAGGCGGGCGCCTTCCCCTTCATCGGTTCGGACCGCGCGTTCAACGACGAAGAGATCGCCGCCGGTGGTTTCGGCGCCTGCGCCGACGGCTCGGGCATCGTCGAGCTCCCGACCTACATCTCCCCGATCGCGGTCATCTTCAACCTCGAGGGCGTCGACTCGCTCAACCTCGACGCCGCGACCGTCGCGGGTCTGTTCGCGGGCACCATCACCAACTGGAACGACCCGGCCATCGCCGCCCTGAACCCGGGCGTCACGCTCCCCGACCTGGCCGTCACCCCGGTCCACCGTCAGGACGACTCGGGCACCACCCAGAACTTCACCGACTACCTCTACCAGGCCGCCCCCAGCGTCTGGACGTCGGAGGCCGACGGCGAGTGGCCGCTCACCTCCGGTGAGGCCGCCAACGGCACCTCGGGCGTCGTCTCGGCCGTGTCGGGCGCCAACGGCACCATCGGTTACGCCGACGCCTCGCGCGCCGCGCAGGAGGGTCTGTCGACCGTCGCCATCAAGGTCGGCGACGACTTCGTCTCGTACTCGCCCGAGGCCGCTGCCGCGATCGTCGACGAGTCGCCGTTCGTCGAGGGCCGCGCCGACGGCGACCTCGCCATCGAGCTCGAGCGCACCTCGCAGGAGGCCGGTGTCTACCCCATCGTTTTGATCAGCTACATGATCGCGTGCGAGCAGTACAGCGACAACAACACGGCCTCGATCGTGAAGTCCTTCCTCGAGTACGTCGCGAGCGAAGAGGGTCAGACCGCCGCCGCCGACGCCGCGGGCAGCGCCCCCATCAGCGACTCGCTCCGCGAGCGCGTCAACTCGGCGATCGACCTGATCGTCACCCAGTAAGACCCTCTGAGACCCGGCCCGGAGCACACGCAGGCTCCGGGCCGGGTTCTCGCCCGTTCTAGACCCGAGACAGGACGACATGACCACCACCACGGCTCCGGCGCCACAGAAGCCGAAGCAACGCCCGGGAGACCGCGTCTTCTCCGGCACCGCCCTCTTCGCCGGCTCCATGATCCTCGTCACACTCGCCGCGGTGACGATCTTCCTCGTCGCCCAGTCGATCCCCGGGTTCACCGCCACCAGCGAGAACGCCTCGATCCTCAGCAGCGACTTCTGGTCGTACGTGGGCCCCCTCGCCTTCGGCACGATCTGGGCGTCGATCCTCGCGCTCATCATGGCCGTGCCCCTTTCGGTGGGCGTGGCTCTCTTCATCTCGCACTACGCGCCCCGCCGTTTGGCACAGGGCCTCGGATACGTCGTCGACCTGCTGGCCGCCGTCCCCTCCGTCGTCTTCGGTCTGTGGGGCATCCTCGTGCTCGCGCCGGCCATCCAGCCGGTCTACGCCTGGCTCAACACCAACGCGGGCTGGTTCCCCTTGTTCTCCGGAACGGTCTCGGCCACCGGTCGCACGATCCTGACCGCCGCCGTCGTCCTCGCGGTGATGATCACCCCGATCATCACCGCCATCTGCCGCGAGATCTTCCTGCAGACGCCCGTCCTCCACGAGGAGGCGGCCCTCGCCCTCGGCGCGACGCGCTGGGAGATGATCCGCATGGCCGTCTTCCCGTTCGGTCGCAGCGGCATCGTGTCGGCGTCGATGCTCGGCCTCGGCCGTGCCCTCGGCGAGACCATGGCCGTCGCGCTCGTCCTCTCGGCATCCGGAGTCGTCACGCTCCAGTTGTTCACGTCCGAGAACCCCAGCACCATCCCCGCCAACATCGCCCTGACGTTCCCCGAGGCCTACGGCTTCAACGTCAACGTGCTCATCGCAACGGGTCTCGTGCTCTTCATCGTCACCTTCGCGGTCAATGCGCTGGCGCGCTACATCGTCAGCCGCCGCAAGGAATTCTCGGGAGCGAACTGACATGACCGCCACGTCCACCGCGCCGCGCACCCCGGCGACCGCGACACCCACGCGATCGACCAACAGCCTCACCAGCGGTCGCCTCCCCTCGTGGGCTCCGTGGGTGACCCTCGCCGGCAGCGCGGGCCTCGCGGCCCTGCTCCTGGGCATCGTCTCCCTCGCCGCGAGTGCTCCGTTCAACATCGCGGGATGGGCGGTCGTCGCCGCCATCCTTTACCTGATCCTGATCACCACCACCTCCTCGATCATCGAGGGGCGACGCAAGGGCGTCGACCGTCTGGTGACGGGCGTCGTGGTCATCGCCTTCGGCATCGCCATGGTCCCGCTCGTCTCGGTCGGCGTCACGGTCGTCACCAACGGCGTGAGCGGCATCAGCGCCGAGTTCTTCAACTCGTCGATGCGCAACGTCGTCGGCGAGGGCGGCGGTGCCCTGCACGCGATCATCGGCACGGTACTGATCACGCTGGCCGCAGCCGTGATCTCGATCCCGATCGGCATCTTCACCGCCATCTATCTGATCGAGTACGGCGCCGGCAAGCGTCTCGCGCACGCGATCACCTTCCTCGTCGACGTCATGACCGGCATCCCGTCCATCGTCGCGGGTCTGTTCGCCTATGCGCTCTTCGCTCTCTTCCTCGGCCCCGGGGTGCGCATGGGCATCATGGGCGCGATCGCTCTGGCGGTGCTGATGATCCCCGTCGTCGTGCGCTCGACCGAGGAGATGCTGCGACTCGTCCCCAATGAGTTGCGCGAGGCGTCGTACGCGCTCGGCGTACCCAAGTGGCTCACGATCAGCAAGGTGGTCCTGCCGACGGCCGTGGCGGGCATCACCACCGGTGTGATGCTCTCGATCTCGCGCGTCATCGGCGAGACCGCGCCTCTGCTGCTCACGGCGGGGGTCGCCACCTCGGTGAACTACGACCTGTTCAACGGCCGCATGATGACGCTGCCGGTGTTCGCCTACTCCCAGTACATGAACCAGGGCATCCCCGCGTCGGCCTTCATCGACCGCGCCTGGGGGGCGGCTCTGGTGCTCATCGTCATCGTCATGGTGCTGAACCTCGTCGCGCGCGGCGTGGCGAAGTTCTTCTCCCCCAAGCTCGGCCGCTGACCGCGGCACGTCGACCCGACCAGAAATCACCCGAGGAATCGTGTCCAAAAGCATCGAAGTAAACGACCTGAACGTCTACTACGGCGACTTCCTCGCTGTCGAGGGCGTGTCCCTCGACATCGAGCCCCGCACCGTCACCGCCTTCATCGGCCCGTCGGGTTGCGGCAAGTCGACCTTCCTGCGCACCCTCAACCGCATGCACGAGGTCATCCCCGGCGCGCGCGTCGAGGGCTCCGTGCTGCTCGACGGCGACGACCTGTACGGTTCGGGCGTCGACCCCGTGCTGGTGCGCCGCCAGGTGGGCATGGTGTTCCAGCGCCCGAACCCGTTCCCCACGATGTCGATCCGCGAGAACGTGCTGGCCGGCGTCAAGCTGAACAACCGACGCATCGCCAAGTCCGACGCCGACGCGCTGGTCGAGAAGTCGCTCAAGGGCGCCAACCTCTGGAACGAGGTCAAGGACCGCCTCGACAAGCCCGGCTCGGGCCTGTCGGGAGGTCAGCAGCAGCGTCTGTGCATCGCCCGCGCGATCGCCGTGTCTCCCGACGTCATCCTGATGGACGAGCCCTGCTCGGCACTCGACCCCATCTCGACCTACGCGATCGAGGAGCTCATCGGCGAGTTGAAGAGCGAGTACACCGTCGTCATCGTCACGCACAACATGCAGCAGGCATCGCGCGTCAGCGACAAGACGGCGTTCTTCAACATCGCCGGCACCGGCAAGCCCGGAAAGCTCATCGAATACAACGACACCTCCACGATCTTCACCACGCCGTCGGTGCAGGCGACCGAGGACTACGTCTCGGGCCGCTTCGGATAAGCGTCTGAGGCCACGCGAAAGCCCTGCTTCGGCGGGGCTTTCGTCGTTTCCGGATGCCGCGCACATGCGCCGCCTCACGACGACGCCCCTCCCCCGGGCGACGGGCGCTCCGGATCAGTCCCGTGGACTCAGCAGGTAGGCGTTGAACTCGTCGGTGAGAGCCCTGTCGACCGGGAGCGCCCGCCCGTCGACCGCGGAGACCGGGGCCGCGAGACGCACGCTCGACAGCAGCCACGCCGCATCCGCGTCCGCGAGCTCGGAGACCGGGACCGTGGCGTAGTCCGTGGCGAAACCCCGCCGTTCGAGATGCGCGAACAGACTCAGCTGGGTGGTGCCGTGCAGGATACCGACGCTCGGCGCGGGTGTGACGAAGCGCTGACCGACGCGCAGGACGACGGATGCCGTGGGCGCCTCGAGCACGAAGCCGTCGCTGCTGACGAAGACGGCGTCATCGGCCCCACGGCGTTTCGCCTCACGGATGGCGGCCATGTTCGTCGCGTACGACAGGGTCTTGGCCCCGAGCAGCAGCCACGGCGCGCGGGCGGGCACGTCGAGGGCGTAGCCGCGGTCGAGGGTCGCGACGCGGACGCCGTCGATGCGCGCCGCCGTGTTGTCGGGCGCGTCGGCGAGGGTGATCCAGGCGGTCGGTGCGTCGGTCCCCTCGACACCCCGGCTGAGCAGGAGCTTCATCACGTTCTCGCCCCGGCCCGCCTCACGGGCCACCGTCACGATCGCCTGTCTCCATTGCGCGAGGTTCGGCGCGGGCAGATCGCACAGCTGGGCCGAGTGGGCGAGGCGCTCGAGATGAGGCTCGACCTCTTGCGGGTGGGCGTCGACGACGCCGAGCGACTCGAAGACGCCGTCACCACGTTGGGCGCTGAGCTCGCCGATGGGAAGAGCGGGAGCGAACGGGTCGATCGCGCGGAACGTGTCGACGAAGGACTCCCTCCGCTCGACGGATGCCGCGGGGTCGATGCGGAGAGCGGAGCGCCAGGCCATGCAGCGAGCCTACGCGGCGGTTCCGACACGCCCGGGGCTTGTCAACGGGGCCGCGGGTGGGAATGACTCGGGCTCGCCCTTGTTACACTTTCCTAGCCGGGCCGCAGTAACCCCGGGCTCCATCTTTTGCCGCTCTGAGCGGCCATGCGCCGAGAGGCGTTCTGCGGTCCGGCACCCAATCCCCTCCAGGTACGACCCTGTGCGAATCTCGCACCCGGCTCGCCGGCCCGTCGAGGAGACCGGGAGCTGCCGTCATCCGGTGCTCCGCGCGCTGCCGCCCCGGCCGCCCCGCCGACTCAGGTGAGCGCGTCGCGACGCCACAGCGCCGCGCACGCCGACAGGTCTTCGGCGTAGGTCGCCAGGCGCAGGGCTCGCGTGGTCAGCGCGCTCGCGCGCTCCGACTCCGTGTTCTCGTAGTCGTCCGCGAGGTGGGTGGAACCCGCTGCCTGCACGCGGCAGAAGGCGGCCGCACGATCGAGAGCGACGGCGAAGTCACCCTCGAACAATCCGCGCAGGATCGTGTCGATGAGGCGCACCAACTCCTCGGGCCCCGCGGGTGCGGGGGCGCCCGCCACCACGGCATCCACGGTGGCGATCTCGACCCGGCCGCGCTCGTACAGCAACGCCGCGGTCGCCGCGTCGTCATGGATCATGAGCTGCAGCAGGTACAGCCGCCAGAGCGCGCCCGGAAGCGAGCGGGCGGGCGACCGCGACCACAACTCGGCGATGTCGTCGATGCCGTGGTCGTCGGTGAAGGCCACGAGGCGCTCGACGACGTCGACCGAGGGATCGGCGCGCACGCGAGAGAGGAGTGCGTGAGCCGTGCTGTGGGCCACACGCGACACCTCGGCGGGATCGTCCGCCGCGAAGAGGCGGTCGAACAGTTCGGCGGGGCGCCGCACCGGCTTGTGGAACTCGCGAGAGGAATCGCTCATCCATCCAGGCTAGGCGGTCCCCCGCCGCCCGCGGGTCGGGACCCGCCCCTCGGCCGGGCCCCGCCTCGGGTGGTCGTGTCAGGCCGTGGCGACGGCGACGACCGGGTCGGTGCTCGGCGTTCCGTCGGGCGACCCGCCCGCCGGCTCGATCGTGACAGCGATCACGTCACCGGCGCGCATTTCTCCCTGCAAGACAGCTGTGGCCTTGCCGTCGGCGTCGGGCTGGAACGTCCCTGCCGCGATCGGGGTCTCACCGCGGACGAACCACAGCTCGTACGTCGTGCCGTCGGCAAGCTCCGGCATCCCGTCGGTCACCAGCACACTCTGTCCCGTCGACGGCGACCAATGCGCCGTCGCGACGGTTCCGTCGGACATCGTCGCCGAGGCCGACTGCGCGTCGGGGGCGTCCTCGATCTGCTGCAGGGCGACCACCGCTGCGGGAGGCGCGAAGAACTGACTGACGGTCACCGCACCGAAACCGAGCACCAGCACGGCTGCGAACGACGCGGCGAGGGCGAACCATCGCTTCGTCCCCCATCCCGTACGGCCGGACGAACGGAGGGCGACGGGCTCACGCACGGTCGTCGCCGGGGCGATGCCCAGAGCAGCGAAATCCTCGTCTTCGGCGGAGGTCCGCACCTCCCGTGGCTCCGCTGACTCCTGCGGGAGTTCCGAGATGCGGGCGAACAACGACGCGCGCACGGCGGACGGTGGCTCGACCGGTTCGACGGAGGCGCTGAGAGCGGCGACGGTGTCGACTGCTCCGCGCACGTGATGGTCCCACTGTGGATTGCCCGCGAGAGCCTCCTGGTACGCGCGTTCATCTGCCTCGGATAACGCATTCAGCGCATGTCCGACGGCGAGGTCGGCGAAATCCCTCTCGTTCACTTGTCCACCCCCATCTCCATCCTCAAACGCGACAGACCGTCACGCATCCTGGTCTTGACCGTACCGAGCGGCGCCCCGACGAGGGTCGCGATCTCACTTTGGCTGTACCCACCGAAATAGGCCAGCGTGAGCGCTTCCTTCTGAGCTTCGGGGAGCGTCGCCAGTGCATCGACGACGCGCCGCCCTTCCATTTTCAGTTCCACTTTCTCGGACACGTTGTCGTAGGCGACATCCATATCCCGGAAGCCCGCGCGTACGTCCCGATCAACGCTCGACTGCGACGACCGCACGCGGTCCACCGCTCGTCGATGCGCGATCGTGAGTATCCACGATCTTCCCTGGCCTCTATTCGGAGTGAACTTCGCAGCGGATTGCCAGATCTCGAGGAAGACCTCCTGCAGCACCTCTTCGCTCTGCGACCGGTCGACCAGGACGCGCCGGATGAGACCGAAGGCGCGGGCGGCGAGGGAGTCGTACACCTCGGCGAAAGCAGCACGGTCGCCGTCCGCGACACGCAGCAGCAGGGTGCCGATGTGATCGACCTTCTCGAGCCCCTCGTCGGGCAGGTCGAAACCGTCGATCACCATGACATCCATCATTCCGTACTGCCGGGACGATTCCTGTACGCGCGCGCGAGCACGCGAAAGGTCTGCCCGAACCGTTACATAGGCCGTCCCATCGGCGATTCCTACGAACCGGAAAATATTCCGAAGAATATTTATAACCCGCTGATCTGCGCTTTTTCGGTCTCAGGATGCCGAGGAACGACCGGATGGGAAACATTTCGCAATCCGTTCCCCGGGGGGTCCCGAAGACCCTGTGTAAGCCGCTCCACGGCGAACCGCCCCTCGCACCGGGGTGTCCTTGACGGGTCGCAGACGCGATCCGAACGATTTCGGAGGAATGTCATGCTCACCAACAAGAAGCCTGTCGTCGCCGGTCTCGCCCTCGTTCTGGGCTCGGCCTTCGCTCTCACCGCATGTTCGGGCGGCACCACCTCGGGTGGCACGACCACCGAGGAGAGCACCGCCCCCTCGATGGAGGCGTCGCCTTCGATGTCGGCCTCGGCATCCGCGATGGACCCGGCCGCCAACCTCGTCGGCCCCGGTTGCGCCGGTTACGCCGAGACCGTCCCCTCGGGTGCCGGTTCGGTTGCGGGCATGGCCGCTGACCCGGTCGCCGTCGCCGCCTCGAACAACCCGCTGCTCACCACGCTCACCGCGGCGGTCAGCGGACAGCTGAACCCCAACGTGAACCTGGTCGACACCCTCAACGGCGCCGAGTTCACTGTCTTCGCGCCGGTCGACGACGCGTTCGCCAAGATCGACGCCGCGACCATCGAGACGCTGAAGACCGACACCGACCTGCTGACCTCGATCCTCACGTACCACGTGGTCCCCGGCCAGATCGCGCCCGACGAGATCGATGGCACCCACACCACGGTTCAGGGCGCCGACCTCACGGTCGCCGGCTCGGGCGACTCGATCACCGTCAACGACTCCTCCAACGTCATCTGCGGTGGCGTCCAGACGGCCAACGCCACGGTGTACCTCATCGACACGGTGCTGATGCCCCCGATGTAATTCCTCGACGCGTGAGTGATCACGCGCTCGACCGATCGATGACCGATCGGATCTGACGGCGAGAGCCGGACCCCAGGCGAGGGGGTCCGGCTCTCGCTCTTTTCGTGCGTCAGTCGGCGCCGACGATGCGCACCATTTCGTCCTGCACCATACGTGCCGCCGTGGGGCCGGCGTTCATGAACCACGGGTCGAAGTCGACGGCGACGGTACGTCCGCCCGACACGGCGTCGAGCGTGGGCCACAGCGGCGCCTCCTCGA
>NZ_CAUQWC010000101.1:0-11315 GCF_963521695.1 uncultured Microbacterium sp.
CCGTCGGCCGGCTCACGCATAAACGCGATTCGTGCGCATGAACGCTCTCCCAACGTGTTTCCGCGCACGGATCGCGTTTATACGTAAGCGTCCACGCTGCCCGCCCACCGCCGCGCGAACGTTTCGCCGCGTTTCCACCCCCACCCCGCGCGGGGTCCTCGCCGCATAAAATCTCCTGGTGACCGCCTCCCTGCTCTACGTCTGCGCCCGTCCGCAGCGTGCTGCGGCCGTGGCCGAATGGGCCTCATTCCGCGATGGGCTGGGAGTCGGCGACGCCGATCTGGTGCACCACGACCTCGTTCGCGAGCCCTTGCCCGCCGACCTCGATCGCTTCGCCGCCGTCGTGGTGGGTGGAAGCCCCTTCAACGTCACCGACCCCGACAAGACCGACGAGCAGCGCCGCCTCGAACGCGACCTCGAGCGCCTCGCGGCGACAGCCATCGAGGGCCGGAGCAACGTCCTCTTCACCTGCTTCGGAATCGGCGTCGTCACCCGCCTGCTGGGCGGAACGGTGACGCTGCAGCACCCCGAAGACACCGGCCCCGCCGACATCGTGCTGACCGAGGCGGGGCGCGGCGACGAGCTGTTCGGCATCCTGAGTCCTCGTTTCGAGGCGCTCACCGCGCACAAGGAGGGCGCCGACAGCGTGCCGCCCGGTGCGACCCTTCTCGCCGAGAACGACGCGTGCCCGGTGCAGGCCTACCGCGCCGGCGCGGGGCTGTGGGCCACGCAGTTCCATCCCGAGCCGACCACCGACGCGTTCGTCGCCCGCATGCGCGTGTATCGCGACGCGGGGTACTTCGACGCCGACGCGTTCGACGAGGTCTCGGCGCACGTGCGCACCGCGTCGGTCGAGCAGCCGACCCGTCTGCTGCGCTCGTTCGCGGCTCGCGCCGTCGCCGCCTGATCCCGCGGCGAGCGCCGTCGCGCAGACTTCGCGTGCGTCGCGCCGCCCCGACCCCGGCCCGCGGGGGCGTGTCGCGCCCGGACCCGCAGGACGGCGTACGCACCGAGCACGTCACCCTCGCGCGCAGCAGGATGTCAAGCCCACCGCGCACATTTACCTAGCTTTTCTAGTGTTCTCGATATGAACGCTTCACGCACCTGGCGGGGTTCCGACCTCGCGCGCCAGATCGTCGTCCTGTCCGCGCTGTCGTTCATGCTCATCGCGGCCGTCATCGGAGCGGGGGCCTTCGGCAACTCCGCCGTCCAAGACCAGCAGGGTGGCGCCCTCGACACCGACGGCTCCTACCTCGCCCCCGCTGGACCCGCGTTCTCGATCTGGTCGGTGATCTACCTCGGCCTCATCGCGTACAGCGTCTGGCAGGCGCTCCCCGGCCAGCGGACGAATCCGCGCCAGCGCGCACTCGGGTGGCTCATCGCGCTCACGATGACGCTCAACGGCCTCTGGCTCGTCGCCGCCCGCTTCGGCACCCTCTTCCTCACGGTCGTGGTGATCGTGCTGCTTCTCGCCGCTCTGGGCTGGACCTTCAAGGTCGCCGTGGCCACCCGCGAGCCGCGCGGCGGCGTGGTCGACTCCGTTCTCATCGACGGCGTCACCGGCCTCCATCTCGGTTGGGTCACGCTGGCCACCGTGGCGAACACCGCGGCCTACCTGACCACTGTCGTCCCGCCCCGTTGGGAAGACGCGGCGAGCGCTATCGGCATCGCCGTGCTGATCGTGGTCGCACTCATCGGGCTCGCTATCGCGTGGCGGAGCGGCTGGCGCATCACCCCGGCCCTCGCCCTCGCGTGGGGCCTGAGCTGGTTGGCCGTCGAACGCTTCGGCGGCGAACCCCAGAACACCCCGATCGGCGTGACGGCGATCATCGTCGCCGTCGTCGTCCTGGGGCTGCCGGCCGTGGTGCGCCTGCTGCGTCTCATCCGGCCCAGCGTCGACTGACCGCACGCGTCCGGTGTTTAATCCCCGCTCGCGCGGTGCCGGGTGAACGTCGTCTTCGAGATCGTCGCCGCCCTGTTCAGCGTTGCGCTGGACGCGCTCAACGCCCTGACCGCCGGACGCCCTCGACGCCGCGCCCGGCGCGGGCACCGTCCGGGTGCCGCCCACGGGGACAGAGCCCCCGCGTGATCAGCCGGAGCCCTAGACCTCCGGCATCCGTCGCAAGAGCGGCGGGCCGGGGTGGCGAGCGCCGCGACGGATCCTCGGGTGGGCGTCGACTCGCGTCAGGGCGCCGCCGTCAGCTCCACCACCACGGCCCGCTGCGGATTCTGCACGGGCGGCCGGATACCGGCTTGGGCCAGCTGCCGCCCGGTCAGCACGGTGTCGTGATGCGCCCACGCGAGGGGCGACTGCGCGGGCTCCTGCACCAGCCCGCCCGGGGTGACCAGGCGCACCCGGTACGCGCGATCGGGGTCGAGGCCCGGAAGGCGCACGCGGCCGGCGGGCGAGGAGATGAGGGTCTGGGTCTGCGCGATGGTGAAAAAGGCGTGGTCGCGATCGGCTCCGACGACGCCGCGCACGTCGAGACCGGGGTCGGTCACGTCGGCATTGACGACGCGCCCCGTCGCCACCAGCGGTCGCACCCGGCGGGCGAGGGCGACCCACTCGCCCACGAGGGCGCGGTCGCGCTCGTCGAGCGTGGTGAGGTCCCACTCGATGCCGAAGTGCCCGAACAGGGCCACGGCGCCGCTGAACGCGAGCGAGACCGTGCGACCGGTGGAGTGCACGTGCGGGGTGGTCAGGTGCATGCCCATCATCTCGGGCGGCACGACCAGCGCGGTGTACCGCTGGTTCGCGAGCCGCTCGACGGGGTCGAGGCAGTCGCTCGTCCAGATGCGGTCGGTAAGACCCAGGATGCCGAGGTCCACCCTCGCCCCACCCGAGGCGCAGCTCTCGATCTCGAGTCCCGGGAACGCGGCCTTGAGCTCGTCGATCAGGCGGTACACGGCAAGGGTGTGGGCGTGCACGGCGGAGCCGCCGCCGGGCCCGCTCGCGGCATCCACGAGGTCGCGGTTGTGGTCCCACTTCACGTACGCGATGGGGTACGCCCGCAGCACGTCGCTCATGCGCTCGAGGATGAACGCGTACGCGTCGGGGTGCGCGAGGTTCAGCACCTGCTGCTGGCGGGCCGAGGGCGGCAGCTCCTCGCGTCCGCGCAGGATCCACTCGGGGTGGGCGCGGGCGACATCGCTGTCGGGGTTGACCATCTCGGGCTCGAACCACAGCCCGAACTCCATGCCGAGACTGCTCACGTGCTCCACGAGCGGACTCAGCCCCTCCGGCCACACGTCCTCGTCGACGTACCAGTCCCCCAGGCCCGCGGTGTCGTCGCGGCGATGGCGGAACCAGCCGTCGTCGAGCACGAACCGCTCCACGCCGATCTCGGCGGCGATGTCGGCGAGCGCGGTGAGCTTCGGCAGGCGGTGGTCGAAGTAGACCGCCTCCCACGTGTTCAGGGTGATCGGTCGCGGACGCGCCGGGTGCTGCGGACGCGCGCGCCAGGTGTCGTGGAACCGCGCGGCGAGGTCGTCGAGGCCGTCACCCCACGAGCCGTAGACCGTCGGCGACGACGTCTCCTGCCCCGGAGTGAGCACGATCTCGCCCCACGCGGCGAGCTCACCGCCCGCCAGCAGCGCCTCCCCCAGCGGCAACCGCTCGGCGAACACGCGTTGGTTGCCGCTCCACGCGACATGGATGCCGTGCACCCGCCCCGACTCGAACCCGAAGCCGGGGCGACCCGCGGCGAGCAGCAGCGTGGCGTGGGCGCCGGGGCGACCCCGCCGACTCTCACGCAGGTGTGTGCCGAAGGTGAACGCGTGACGCTGAGCGGAACGCTCGCGCAGGTGCCGGCCGGTCGTGTCGAGGATCTCGGTCGCTTCCCACGGCAACGGGAAGGTGGGCTGCAGCGCCGCGATCACGACGTCGTCGGCGCCGTCGTTGACCACGGTGAGCGTCTGCGAGAACAGGCCCGACGCCGCGACCCGCAGGTCTGCGCGCAGGCGCAGCGCGCGCTGGTGGTCGACGAGGTGCAGCACGAGGGTGTCGGCGTCGGAATCGACGGATGCCAGGGTGAACACCGTCCCCTGCACGACCCCGCCGCGTCCGCCCTCGAAGCCGGGAGCACCGGGCCACCCCGCCGCGGCGGTCGGAACGATCGTGAGTCGGGGGGTCTGATCGATGCCCCCGGATACGCGCTGCGGACGCGCGGCGACCACCATCGACGACAGGGTCTCCGCCCCGAGCACGCCGAGGTCGGGACCCCAGTGGATGATCGCGGGGGCCGGGTGCGCGGTGAGGTCGACGACGACGCTCGTTCCGCCGGCGCGGAGGTGCGCCGCCGGGGCGGTCTCGGGGACGACGGCGGGGTGCGACATGGCGTGATTCCTCCCATGGGACGATTGCGTGTTCACCGAGCGATACAGGGGAAACGGCGCAGAGCTCATCGAAGCGCGGCTGCTTCGCCCGGGCCGTGCTGATGCACAGTCTGACAACTCGCTGCCCTGCCCGCACGGCAGACGGCCCCGCCCGAAAAGGGGCGGGGCCGTCGAAGGGGTATCAGAGCGCCGGACCGACGATCGCGCTCGCGCCCGCGGGCACCGTCAGCGACGTGCTGTCGAGCACGACGCCCTCTGCCGTCGCCAGCAGCACCCGGGCGCCGGAGACGACGGATGCCGTGGCCTCGGCATCCGAGAGGTTCACCACGACGAGGAGGTCGCGGCGGCGCAGCTCGTAGACGCGTCCGCCCAGGGCCTCGCGGGCGTCGGCCGACAGCCCCTCGCGGGAGGGATCGGTGAGCTCGGGGCGCTCGCGGCGGAGCTTCGCGAGCTCGCGATAGAGCCCGAGAAGCTGCGCGTGATCGCCCTCGCCCACCTCGTCCCAGTCGAGCTTGGAGTTCTCGAACGTCGAGGGGTCCTGCGGGTCGGGGACGGTCGATTCGTCCCAGCCCATCTTCTCGAACTCGGCGATGCGCCCCTCGGCGGTGGCCTTGCCGAGCTCGGGCTCGGGGTGCGAGGTGAAGAACTGCCACGGCGTGGTCGCTCCCCACTCCTCGCCCATGAACAGCATCGGCGTGCCCGGCGCGGTGAGGGTCAAGACGGCGGCCGCGGCGAGACGGTCGTAGCCGAGGGTCTGCGAGAGCCGGTCGCCGGCGGCGCGGTTGCCGATCTGGTCGTGGTCCTGCGCGAAGGTCACCAGGCGCCAGTTGGGCACGGCATCCGGGATGGGCTTGCCGTGCTTCTCCTCACGGAACGTCGAATACGTCCCGTCGTGGAAGAAGCCGCCCTCGCTGACCTTTCGGAACGCCTCGATGTCGGCGAAGTCCTCGTAATAGCCGATGGTCTCCCCGGTGAGCGCGACGTGCGCGGTGTGGTGCCAGTCGTCCGACCACTGCGCGGTGAGACCGTACCCGCCGGCCTCCCGCGGGAGGATCAGCTTCGGGTCGTTCATGTCGCTCTCGGCGATGGTGGTGAGCGGCACTCCGCGGTGGGCCGACAGGGCGTCGGTGCGCTCGGCGAGCTCCTGCAGCACATGCACCGGACGGTGGTCGAGCAGCGCGTGCACGGCATCCAGACGCAGCCCGTCGACGTGGTAGTCGCTCATCCACATCAGGGCGTTCTCGACGATGTAGGCGCGCACCGCGTCCTCGTCGAGGTTGACCGAGTCGCCCCACGTGTTGCGGCTGCCCTCGCGCAGGTACTCCCCGAACTCCGGCAGATAGTTTCCGGAGGGGCCGAGGTGGTTGTACACGACGTCCTGGATGACGGCGAGGCCCGCCGCGTGCGCCGCGTCGACGAACCGCTGGTACGCCTCGGGGCCACCGTAGGCCTCGTGCACGGTGTACCAGAGCACGCCGTCGTAGCCCCAGTTCCACGTGCCGTTGAAGCCGTTGACCGGCAGCAGTTCGACGTGGGTCACGCCGAGGTCGACGAGGTGGTCGAGGCGGCCGACCGCGGCATCCAGGGTCCCTTCGGGGGTGAAGGTTCCCAGGTGCAGCTCGTAGATCAATCCGCCCGCGAGCTGCTTGCCCGTCCACGCCGTGTCGTTCCAGGAGTACACCGAGGGGTCGAACCACGCCGACGCCTCGTGCACGCCACCGGGCTGACGCCGCGAGCGCGGGTCGGGGCGCAGGTCGTCGCCGTCGCCGAGCACGAAGCCGTAGCGCTCCCCGTCGGCGAGGTCGACGGGGGCCGTCCACCATCCGTCGGCGGCGGATGCCATCTCGACGTCCTCGATGACCGTGTCACCGCTGTCGTCGAGCCGGCGCAGCCGCACCCGCTTCGCCTTGGGTGCCCAGACGTCGATGCTCATGTCGGTTCTTCCTTCACGCGTGAAATGGGGGTCGCGCGGCGGGGCGGGCACCCCGCCGCGCGCAGGGTCAGGAGACAAGCAGGGCAACGGGGTAGGTCGACAGCAGGTCGGACAACGCGGTCGGACCGCCGGGGTACGTGCGACCGGTGAAGACGTCGGTGACCGGCGTCTCGGGCAGCAGCAGCACGGTGTCGCGCCACCCGCCGCTCTCGGCCAAACCCCACGGCAGACGCGTCGACACGGCCGACACCCCGCCACGGTCGAAGGCGACCACGTGATCGGATGCCACGCCCGCAGCCTCGAGCGCCCGGTAGACGTCGAGGGGGTGATCGCGGCGCACCCGCAGCGCCCGGGAGGTCACGAGCATCTTGGCCGCGCCCGTGGCATCCACCACCGGCGGGGTCGCCCCCGGGGCGTCGATGTCGGCGAGCAGACGGCGCCGCTCGGCGAAGTCGACCGCTCGGCGGTTGTCGGGGTCGACGAGCGACTGCTCCCACAGCTCCGAGCCCTGGTAGACGTCGGGTACACCGGCGGCGAGGATCTGCAGGAGCTTCGCCGACAGGCCGTTCGACCAGCCCGCGGCCGAGATCTCGTCGACGAAGGCGCGGACGCGCTCGGCGGCGGGGCCGGTCGCCGCATCGACGACCGCGTGCATGCGCTCTTCGAACGCCTCGTCCTGCTCCCACCAGCCGGTGACCTCGCTCGCCTCGCGCGCGGCCTTCTCGGCGTACGCGTGCAGACGCTCGCGGTATACCTTCAGCCCCTCGGGAGTGGATGCCGAGGCGGGCCACGCCCCGATGATTGCCTGCCACAGCAGTGCGTCGAAGGGGCCGTGACCGGTCGAGGCGATGCCCTGGAACTGCTCTAGGCGCGCCGCCCACCGCTCGGGCATCTCGGCCAGCACCGCGA
The DNA here is from genome assembly GCF_963521695.1 of uncultured Microbacterium sp. Lineage (GTDB taxonomy): Bacteria > Actinomycetota > Actinomycetes > Actinomycetales > Microbacteriaceae > Microbacterium. The sequence continues at coordinate 7,178 of NZ_CAUQWC010000101.1, forward strand.
TGCGGGCGCGCGTGTCCTCCCCGCGCTTGGTGTCGTGCGTCGACAGGGTGGTCATCGCGAGCGGCCACGACGCGTGCCGGGCGGCTTGCGCGGCGTGGAAGCCAGCGACATCGAGCGCGAACTGACCCGGGTCGCCGCCCACCTCGGTGAGCGAGCCGAGACGGGTGTAGCGGTAGAACGCCGTGTCTTCGACGCCCTTCGCCATCACGGGACCGGTTGTCTGCTGGAAGCGCCAGGCGATCTCGAGGTCGGTGTCGGCGAGGGCCGGCACGAGTTTCTCGATGACGTCGCCCAGCTCGGGTCGGCGCACCTCGGCCTCGCCCGCTGCGGCGTCGAGGTGCGCGCGGCCGGCGGGGAGGTAGGAGCGGTAGACCGGGAAGCACGCGAGGATCTCGGCGAGCGCGTCCTGCAGCACCTCGGCCTCGAATTCCTCGCGCAGCGGCGCGGGAAGCCCCCGCACGATCCGGCGGATCTCCGACACCTGGATGGAGTCGGCGATCTTGCGCTTGGTGTCGTGGATGAGGTCGTGCCAGCCGGTCAGCACCGGCAGGTCGCTGTCGACGCGCAGTCGCGCATCGAGTGCGTCGAGCGCCGCCTCACCCGCGGGATCGGTGAGCACGCGGTCGATCTCGGCGAGCGCGTCGTAGCCGGTGGTGCCGGCGGTCTTCCACCACGAGGGCAGTGCCTCTCCGTGCTCGAGGATCTTCTCCCCCAGCACGTAGCCCACCTCGGACCCGCTCGCCTCGGCCAACGACGCGGCGAGACGGTCGAGGTAACCGCCCGGGTCGACGAGGCCGTCGGGGTGATCGACCCGCAGGCCGTCGGCGAGTCCCTCGCGCACCCATCGCAGGATCTCCGCGTGCGTGGCCTCGAAGACCTCCGGCAGCTCGACGCGGACGCCCGCGAGGGTCGTCACGGCGAAGAACCGGCGGTAGTTCAGGTCGGCCGCCTCGTCCTGCCAGAAGCGCAGTTCGAAGTTCTGCGCGTCGAGCAGGGCCTGGATCGCGTCGCGCGAGCCCGAGGCCGCGGCATCCGTCCCCGTTCCCGGTGCGACCGGGAAGACGTGGTCGAAGTAGCGGATCAGTCCGTCGGGGGCGTCCTCGGCCGGGGCGGGGTCGTACGAGATCTCGTCGATGACGGCGTCGAGATCATCGCCGAGCACCGGCACGCGCACCTTGCCGCCGCCGAACTCCCAGTCGATGTCGAACGCGCTCGCGTGCGCCGAGGCGCGGCCCTGGCGCAGCACATCCCACCACCACGCATTCGTGCGCGGTTCCGACACGCCCATGTGGTTGGGCACGATGTCGATCAGGATGCCGAGTCCCTCGGCGCGCGCGGCTGCCGCGAACCGGTCGAGACCGACAGCGCCGCCCCGGGCCGGATCCACCCGCGTGACGTCGACGACGTCGTAGCCGTGGTCCGAGCCCGGAGTGGCCTCGAGGATCGGCGAGAGGTACGCCCACGAGACCCCGAGGTCACGGAGGTAGTCCGTGACCTCGGCGGCCTGGTCGAGGGTGAACGATTCGCGGATCTGCAGGCGGTAGGTCGAGAGCGGATGCCGCATCTCGGTCACAGCTCCGGCTTGGGGGCTTGCCCGGGCATCTCGTCGGTGCCGACGACCTGGATCTGCGCCGTGAGCGAAGCGGCCACCGAGTGGTCGATCTCCGGCTCGGGCAGGTGGTGCTCGCGCAGCACCATCAGCGACTTCGGCTCCAGCGGGAGCGTCTCACCGGGGTCGAGCGGCTCGGTGTTGGCCCGCTCCCCCGCGGTGTCGACGTACGCGTCCCACTTGGGGGCGTATTCGAAGTCGGGGAGGCGGAAGTCGACTTTGTCGTCACCCGCGTTGAAGAGCACGAGGAAGTGGTCGTCGCTGATCGACTCGCCGCGGCGATCGCGTTCGCGAATGCCCTGGCCGTTGAGGAAGACGCCCACCGCGAGACCGAAGCCGTTGTCCCAGTCCTCGGGCTGCATGAGCGAGCCGTCCGGGCGCAGCCACACCACGTCGGGGATGGGAGCGCCCTCCTCCATCTTCACGGGACGGCCGTCGAAGAACCGGCTGCGACGGAAGGTGGGGTGCTGCTTGCGCAGACGCGCCAGGGCGGCGGTGAATTCGATGAGCGGGGTGTCGATGTTCGACCAGTCCACCCACGTGATCTCATTGTCCTGCGCGTAGCCGTTGTTGTTGCCGCCCTGCGTGCGGCCCAGCTCGTCGCCGTGGAGCAGCATCGGCACGCCCTGGCTGAGGAGCAGGGTCGCGATGAAGTTGCGCTGCTGCTGCGCACGACGCTTCAGCACCTCGGCATCGTCGGTGGGACCTTCGACACCCATATTGCTGGAGCGGTTGTGAGATTCGCCGTCGTTGTTGTCTTCACCGTTGGCGTCGTTGTGCTTGTCGTTGTACGACACGAGGTCGCGGAGCGTGAAGCCGTCGTGCGCGGTGACGAAGTTGATGGATGCCACGGGGAAGCGGCCCGAGTGCTCGTAGAGGTCGGCCGAACCGGTCAGGCGCGAGGCGAACTCACCCAGAGCCTGGGGCTCGCCGCGCCAGAAGTCGCGCACAGTATCGCGGTACTTGCCGTTCCACTCGGTCCACTGGGGCGGGAAGTTGCCGACCTGGTAGCCCCCGGGGCCGACGTCCCACGGCTCCGCGATGAGCTTGACCTGCGACACGATCGGGTCCTGCTGCACGAGTTCGAAGAAGGTCGCGAGCTTGTCCACCTCGTAGAACTCGCGGGCGAGGGTCGATGCCAGGTCGAAGCGGAAGCCGTCGACGTGCATCTCGAGTACCCAGTACCGCAGCGAGTCCATGATGAGCTGCAGCGTGTGGGGATTGCCCACGTTCATGCTGTTGCCGGTACCGGTGTAGTCGGTGTAGTAACGCTTGTCGTCGTCCTCGAGGCGGTAGTACGCCTCGTTGTCGATGCCGCGCATGGAGAGCGTGGGGCCCATGTGGTTGCCCTCGGCGGTGTGGTTGTACACCACGTCGAGGATGACCTCGATGCCGGCAGCGTGGAGTGCCTTCACCATGGCCTTGAACTCCTGCACCTGCTGGCCGTGGTCACCGGTCGAGGAATAGGTGTTCTGCGGGGCGAGGAACGCGATGGTGTTATAGCCCCAGTAGTTCGACAACCCCTTCTCCTCGAGAGTGGAGTCGTTGACGAACTGGTGCACCGGCATGAGCTCGATGGCGGTGATGCCGAGCTTGCGCAGGTGGTCGATGACGGCGGGGTGGGCGATGCCGGCGTAGGTGCCGCGCAGCTCCTCGGGCACGTCGGGGTGCAGCTGGGTGAGGCCCTTCACGTGGGCCTCGTAGATGAAGCTCTCGGCGTAGGGGATCTTCGGCTGTCGGTCGCCCGCCCAGTCGAAGAACGGGTTCACGACCACGCCCTTCATCATGTGCGAGGCGGAGTCCTCGTCGTTGAACGAGTCGGGGTCGCCGAACTCGTAGCTGAAGACCGGCTGACCCCAGTCGATCTGCCCCTCGACGGCCTTGGCGTACGGGTCGAGAAGCAGCTTGCTCGCGTTGTAGCGCTTACCGCTCTTCGGCTCGTACTCCCCGTGCACGCGATAGCCGTACCGCTGCCCGGGCTGGATGTTGGGAAGGTAACCGTGCCACACGAACGCATCGGCGTCCACGAGATCGAAGCGCGTCTCCGTTCCGTCTTCTTCGAAGAGGCAGAGCTCTACGCGTTCCGCTCCTTCACTGAACAGGGCGAAGTTCGTCCCATTACCGTCGTAAGTGGCCCCGAGGGGATAACTGGATCCTGGCCATACCTGCTGCACGTCGCTCACGATAGACCAGCGTCGTTTCGGGCTCGGACCGCAGTCACCGCTGTTGACAGGTCCTCCCGCCCCGACTATGCGCGCGGCTGCCTATGCACGTTCCGGGGGATGCCGCAGAAGGTCGATCCGCTCGTCGAGGTAGCGCGCGAGGGGCATGTAGCCGCCGGCCGCGCTCCATCTCACGAGCGTCTCTCCCCCGCGGACGGCCAGCGGGCTCGATCCCGCGCCCAGGCGGGCCACATCGATCGGATGCCACTCGATGTGCACGGTCTCGCCCTCGGGGACGCCGCCGCGCGCGGCCGCGGCCGACAGCTCGGCGCGGTGCCGCTGCGACTCGGCCGCGAAACCTCGGCGC
>NZ_CAUQWC010000102.1:0-11279 GCF_963521695.1 uncultured Microbacterium sp.
TTCCGCCTCGACGGCGCCGAGCAGGTCTACCCGCCGCTGCGCGCGCCAGAGCGACGCGCGCGACGCGGGATCGCCGAAGCGCCCGAGCTCGTCGATGAGGCGGAGGCGCTCGGCGGCCTCGTCGATGCGCGTCTTCATCGCACGGATCGGTTGCAGGGCCCGCACCTGCTGCCGCGCCTCGAGCATGCGCGTGCGCGTGGACTCGAGTCCGTCGAAGTGCGACACGACGGCCTCGGCGACCGCAAGGGTCTCGGGCTCTTCGAGCACCATGCGCTTGTAGAGGTCGTCGACGGTGGTGATCTGCTGCCCGGCCTGGATGCGAGCGAGCAGGCTCATCGCCTTCGCTCCCGACCCCGCCGCGCCGATGCCCAGCACCGCGTGCAGGCGCGCCGAGAACTCGCGGTCGGTCGCGAGGGTGTCCAGGCCCGTGGCCCGCACCGCGGCATCCGACAGATGGGTGCGCGCGGCCGGCTCCAGCGCGCGCAGGTCGAACACTCCGTGCACGGTCGCCCGCACCTTGACGGCGTCGTCGAGGGTGCGCGCCGAGGCCGGGATGTACCACGCCCGAACCGCCGTGAACCGGGCGCCGTCATGGTCGGCCCACGTCATCGCGATCGCCGTCCACGTGTCGAGTCCGTCGCCGCGCAGCACCCGCACCTTCGTGCCCTCGTCGGTGCGCGACTCGTCGAGCTTGCCGCGGCCGTACGACAGGATGTTGCGCTGCTCCTGCCCGCGCGGGCGCCCCACCACCGCGCCGTTCGACGCGCCGTTGAAGGGGGTCGTGTGGGGCATCATCAGCGCCACGTACGCGTCCATGAGCGTCGACTTGCCCGATCCCGACCCGCCGCACAGCAGCGTCGCCGTCGGCGCGAAGCGCACGCGGTGCGTGCCGTCGTAGCCGCCCCAGTTCACCAGCTGCAGGTCTTCGGCGATCCACTGCTGCCCGCGGGACGCGGCGGGGATCAGCCCGAAAAGCGTGTCGAGCATGGTCATGAGAGGAGATCCTTCCCGGGAGTCTCGGATGCCGGGACCTCGACGGGCGAGTCCTGCGTCTGCTCGTCGAGCCACTGCTGGAGCTCGCGGAGCGTCTCGGCGCTCAGCACGACTTCGATCAGGGGGCCGATGCGGTAGCGACCCTCGGACTCCTCCTCGACGATGCCCTCGCGGTCCAGGCGCGCGATCGCGGTGCGCACGGCGCGCTGCTGGCTGGCGCGCGTGCCGTCGCTCTCGGCGAAATAGGTCAGCACGGTCTGCTCGACCTCTTCGACGTCGACGCGGGCCAAGGCGGTACCGGCCGTGGTCTCGCGCTGGAACACCGTGCGCAGGTACACGAGCACCAGCGTCTCGGCGCGCGAATACGCCTCGTCCTTCAACAGGATCGGCACGTCGAGCTCGTCGCTGCGGACCTGCTCCTTGTACGCCACGCCCCGCGAGTGATCCACCACGAGACGCACGAACAGGTCGTTCAGACGCGACTCGATCATCTGCTGGTGCTCGATCAGCAGCTTCCACTCGGCGGGGGAGTTCTCGGCGAGCAGGAATCGGCGCTGCAGAATGCGCACGAGCACGCGCCGCACCTCGGCGTCCAGGATGCCGCGATCGCCGGCGAACAGCGCGTCGGGGTCGTTCTCCATCGCGACGGGGGCGATGAACACCGGGGAGTCGGCTTCGGGTGTTCGACGGTCGACGTCAGTCATCGGCATCCGTTTCTGTGAAGTTCTCTGCTCTGACCGCCCCGAACGCGAAGCGTCGCGTCGTGCCGTCGGGGCGCACGGCCTCGACGATCGAGACGTCGTCGGTCTCGGTCAGCCCGCCGCGGTGCATGATCTCGAGCAGGCCCACGAGGTCGACCGGGCGTCGGGTGCCGGCGTCGGCGCCGGCGAAGGCGGTCGCCAGGTCGAAGCCCTCGTCGAGCGTGGCGACGTAGGCCTCGAGTTCGGCGTAGTGCGGTCCGCCCCAGGCGCGGGTGTCGACGCCGGCGAACTCCACATCGGGATCTTCGGATGCCAGGGGCGCGGGCGCACCGCTCGGGCGCACGTCGCTGAGCGACTGCCGGAGATGCCCGATGTCGGCGAGGGGCAGGGTGCGCACCGGGTCCACCCGTCCGGGCGCGCGCGTCTGGCTCCAGCGGTGAAGCCCCGCCATCACTCCGCGCAGCAGGTCGTCGACCTGGCGGTCGCGGATGGGGTCGTGCGTGCGCACCTGCGCGGTGATCACGTGCGAGGCGCGCCGCTGGGCGGTGAGCACCTCCTGCACCCCCGCCTCGACCCGACGGGCGATGGCATCCAGTTCCGCCCGCTGCTCAGCGGTCATGAGCCGCGAGAATGGCTGGGTGAGCACGGCGTGCAGCTGGTCGGTGAGGTCGTCGATGTTCTCGGGGTCTCCGATCAGGCGCAGCGCCCCCTGGAACGCCCGCCCTTCCGGGGTGGCCTGCATCACCTGTCGGCCGCGTTCGAGGTATTCGCGCAGGACCTCGCCCGTGGGGCGCACGTCGCGGCGGAGCTCCGCCACGACATCACGCTGCATGGCGGTGATCGATTCGGCCACGCGCGAGAAGTCGGCCGGGAGCTCGCGGGCGAGATGGATGACGTTCTCGGCCTCCTCCAGGAGGTGCTCGTCGTCGAGCGGTTCGACGACACCCTCGTCCAGCGCGGCGAGCTCGGCATCGATGGCTTCCCGCTCCGCGAGCAGCACCTCGCGACGACGGTCGGGGTCGCTCTCGGCGTCGCGGGCGAGTCGCTCGACCGCGTCGAGCAGTGTGCGCACGCGCGAGCGCGACACCCGGGCCCGACCACCGCCCGCACGACCGGCGATCTCGAGCGCCCCCACGGCGTGCGCCGAGAGGCGGTACACCTCGACGTCGTCCTCGATCTGCAGTCCCAACCAGCCCACGCGCACCCACCCGCGGCAGATCTCGCGGGCGGAGCCGGCGGGGATGCGGCGGTCGTCGTCAGTGTCGAGACCGGCGGCGCGCAGCTCGTCGATGGCCTCGGCGACCTCGACGTGCGCGTCGGCGACGGCCACGGCGGATCTGTCGGGTGAGAACACCACGGAAAGCACGGCAACGACGAAGGGGGCGAACCGACCGTGCAGGAGATCGAGCGTGGGGTTCTTGAACGCCGTGACCGAGCGCAGGTAGGCGGCTTCGGCTCGGGTGCGGGTCACTGAGGGGAGTCTACCGGGGGGCCTGTGCGGCCACGAGTCGAAGGGACGGGCGCACGGCGGGCGAGAGCGCGGGTGAATCGGACGACGGCGCGGTATCGGTGGCCGGAGAGCGGAACTCCCGCCGACCCGGAACAGGATGCCACCACATCCGCCCTCACCCCGTCTCGCGCGGTCCGACGGGCGAGAGCGCTGCGCCGACCGTGGGGCATGCTCGCGGCGACGTCGTCTGCCCCGTCCCGCACCCGGTGCGTGGGGCACAGAAAGGACCGCCACCCGTGTCCCACCCCTCTGATCCCTCGCATCGGGATGCCACCGTGTCCGATCATCGTGCGGTCCCGCACGCGGCTCCCGGTCGTCGCGCGGTCCTCCACGCCGCCGCGTGGGCGGTTCCGGCGATCGCTCTCGTCGCGGCGTCGCCGGCGGCGGCGGTCTCGGGTCCCGTGCTGTCGTTCTCGTCGACGTCGTACGCGGGCGTCGCCTGCGCCGTCCTCACCGACGTCGTCGTGTGTCTCTCCGACGGCGTCGACGCCATCGCCGGAGCGAGCGTGACGCTGCAGCTGGCCGGGGGATACACCTTCGACGGCGGCGCCGTCACAGCGGTGATCCTGACCGGGGCCGACGGGTCCGCCGCGTGCGGATCGGTCCACGTTCCGGCGGGCGGCACGGTCGGGAGCATCGCCGCCACCACCCCCGGGGCGACGGGGGCGACGGCGACGCTGACGTCGTTCGATGCGCGCCTGCTGTCGTCACCGCGGGGGCTCGCCGACGCCTCCCTCGTTCCGGTCGGCGCGTCGCCCGTCGCCCTCGACCTGTACCTGTCGTCGGGCGTGCTCTACCGCGCGGGCGTGGGCGCCGTCGCAACGGGGATCGACGCGGTCGGCGCCCTCGCGCCCTCGGCCGACGATGCCGCCGCGTTGCTGCTGCCACTGCGGCGCGCCGACGGCAGCGCGGCGGTTTTCGACACCGTCTCCGGTGCCGTCACCGCTGTCGCGGGCATCCCGTCGGGAGCGACACCGGTCGCCGCAGACCTGTTCCTCGCCGGCTCCGCGCTTCACCGCGCGGGCGGCCTCGTCGCGTCCGACGTCGACCTCTGCGGACAGCTCATCGACCATGACGCCGATGCCGCGGGGCGCTCGTATCTGCCGTATCGCGCGACCGACGGCTCGCCGCGGCTCCTGCGCCTGCCCGACGGCGACACCCGGACGGCGTTCGAGTTCGGATCCGCCGGCGGTTCGCCCGCGGGTGCGACACCCATCGCCGACGACCTGTTCTTCGCCGCGGGCGCGATCCACCGCGTCAGCTGGGACGGCTCCTCCGCGTTCGGCACGGGGGTAGTGGCATCCGGGATCTCCGCGTGGGGCGCTCTCACCCCGAACCCGTTCTTCGCCGGCGAACGACTGCTGCCGGTCGTCCGGGCGACGGGGGATGCCGCGCTGCTCATGGTGTCGGGAAACGCCGTGCGGGCGGCCCGCGGCGTCCCGTCGGGGGCGACGCCGTTGGGCGCCGACCTGTTCCGCGTGGGATCCGACATCTACCAGGACGGGGTCGGACTCGTCGCCTCCGAGGTCACCGCCGTCGGCGCCCCGTCGCCCGCATCGCGCGGGGCCACGCGCGTCGTCGTGCCCCTCGCCTCGGCGGTGGCGTCGTGCTGAACGAACCAGAAGGAGACCCCGTGTCGCAGCGTCACCGCCCCACCCACAGGCGCCGGTGGGGGGCGCTCGGCCTCCTCGGTGTGTTGCTCGTCGTCGCCGGCGTGGGCTCCGCGATCCGTCCGATCGTCGACGACACGCGGTCGGTCCCGACGTCCGAGGTACGTGCGGCGCAGCCCGCCCCCGCGACACCGAGCCCTGCGCCGACGGAGGCCTGGTCGGCACCCCTCGGCATCCCCGCGGAGGCCACCGACGAGGAGCGCCTGCGGATCAAACTGTCGTACGACCTCGTCGCGGTCCCCGCCGACCGGCTCGAGCAGCTGCAATCCCTCCCCGGTGTCACCGTGGTGAGCCCCCGCACGCTCGATGACATGGCCTACGCCGCCGTCCGCGAGACCGACGTCGCCGCGGTGCGTGACGCGCTCCCCGAGGCGACGGTCATCCCGAACGACGTCGTCTCCGCCGACCAGGCCCAGACGCCGGTTCCGTCGTGGGGGCTGGACGCGGTCGACAACCCGAGCGCTGTGAGCGACGACGCCTACCTGTACGACTCGACCGGTGCGGGGGTCACCGCGTTCGTCGTCGACAGCGGGGTGCAGTCCGACCATCCCGATTTCGGCGGGCGTGTGGATGCCGCCGCCGGTCACGACGAGGTCGGCGACGGTCGCGGAACCGAGGACTGCAACGGTCACGGCACCCACGTCGCCGGCACGATCGGCAGCACCACCTACGGGGTCGCGAAAGACGTGAGGATCGTGCCGGTCCGCGTGCTGGGGTGCGGCCGCACGGGATCGATCATCGACGTGCTGTACGGGATGCTCTGGATCGAGCAGAACAACGACTCCGCGCAGTCGGTGGTGAACATGAGCCTGGGAAGTCCCCAGATCAGCCTGGTCGACGAATTCGCCGACGACCTCGTCGAGGCGGGGTTCGCCGTCGTCGTGGCCGCGGGCAACGAGGCGCAGGACGCGTGCAACGTCTCCCCGGCGAGCGCTCCCGCACCCCTGACCGTGGGAGCGTTCGACACGGAGCGGGCTCTCGCCTGGTACAGCAACTTCGGCTCGTGCGTCGACATCCTCGCCCCGGGCTCCGACATCACCTCGACGTGGATCGGCTCGACGACCAACACCATCAGCGGCACCTCGATGGCGTCTCCCCACGTCGCGGGACTCGCCGCCCGACTGCTTCAGCTCCACCCCACGTGGGCGACGGCGGAGGTGCAGCAGGAACTCACCACCGCGGCCGCGACGGGGCACATCTCAGGCCTCCCCGCCGGCACGCCCGACCTCGTGGCCGCCATTGCCGGCATTCCCCGCATCGCCACGCTCACGGTCTCCGCGGACGCCGCCGGTCTCGCTATCGCGTGGACCACCAACGACATCGGTTCGTTCACCTCGTTCGCGCTCACCGTCACCGACACGACCACGGGGCGGGAGTACCCGGTCACCGTCGCGGGCTCACGCTCGTCGACCGTCTTCACCGACCCGCAGCCGGGGCACGCGTACACGGTGATCATCACGGGTACGGCGCGGATGCCGTCAGGGGCGCTGGTCACGACGGATCCGGTGACCGCGAGCGCGCCGGGCTGAGGGGCCGTCGCGCGGACTCCGGGAACGCCGGGGGAGTGGCATCCGGTCACCGGCGCCGCGCCCCCGGCGCGGGTCACACCTCCGAGCGCGGCCCGGCGACCGTCTTGTTGACGCCGGTCACCGGCTGGTTCTCGTCGAACGAGGCGATCGGGCGGCGGAAACCCCGCGTGAGGATGACGAGGTACACGACGCCGAGGCTGGTCCAGATGAGACCGCCGATGAGCGCGTGCGCGTCGAGGTTGACCCACAGCAGGCCCGTGAGGAGCACGCCGATCCCCGGCATCACGATGTAGCGGAAGACGTCGCCCGGGGTCTTGCGCAGCCCCTTCCGGATGGCGAACCACGCGATCACCGAGACGTTGACGAAGGTGAAGGCCACGAGCGCGCCGTAGTTGATGTACGCCGCGATCTGCTCGAGGGTGAACGAGATCGCCAGCAGGCTGACGAGACCCACGATGACGATCGAGATCGTCGGGGTGTGCGTCTTCGGGTTGACGAAGCCGAAGATGCGGCGGGGCAGCACGTTGTTGCGCCCCATCACCATCAGCATCCGCGAGACCGACGCGTGCGAGGCGAGCCATGACGCGAGGGTCGCGGCGAACCCGGCAGCCGTCAGCACGGCCTGCAGCACCGGGCCGCCGACCTGCACGCCGATCTCGGGCAGGGTGCTGTTCTCGATCGCCTCGGTCGGGAACGCCGACGCGTCGGGGAAGCGCAGCTGGGTGACGTACGCCGCGATGAGGAAGATGACGCCTCCGGCCACGAGCGTGAGGAGGATCGCGCGGGGCATGATCTTGGGCGTCTTGGCTTCCTCGGAGTACATCGACACCGCGTCGAAGCCGATGAAGGAGAAGCACACGATCGTGGCGCCCGCCAGGACGGCACCGAACTGCACGTCGTCGTGCACGAAGGGCGCGAGCGAGACGGGCGTCCCGGCGCCCGCGCCGCCCACGAGCTGCACCACCACCATGACGACGAAGACCGTCATGACGAGGATGGAGAACACCAGCAGGATCATGTTGATGTTCGAGGTGCCGCGCATCGTCAGGTAGATGACTCCGGTGACGCCCGCGGTGAAGACGACGACCCAGAGCCAGCCGGGGACGTCGGGGAAGAGCGCCTCCATGTAGCTGCGCAGGATCAGCGCGTTGACCATGGGGAGCAGCAGGTAGTCGGTGAGAGCGGTCCACCCGACGACGAAGCCGACGCCGGGGTGGATGGACTCCCGCGCGTAGGTGTAGGCCGAGCCTGCGCTCGGGATGACGCGGACCATCTTGCCGTAGCTCACGGCGGTGAAGGCGAGCACGATGAGGGCCACCGCGTAGGCCGCGGGGACGACGTTGTTCGTCTCCTCGGCGACGAGGCCGAAGGTGTCGAAAACGACGGTCGGGGTCATGTAGCCGAGGCCGAGACCCACGATCGACCAGAGGCCGAGGGTGCGGGCGAGCTTTGCTGCCGAGCCGGACGTGGCCGTCGGGGCGGCGATGTTGTCGTTCGTGGCTCCTCCTAGAGGGTGCGAGGCGCGATCGGGTGTCGCGCGAGCGGGTGCGGTGCGCGATCGGTGTCGCGTCCGTGGGGCTGATGGCGGGGTACAGCACGCGGAGCACCGCTCTGAGTGGGAGCGGACGTGTCGGCCGGGGTCGGGCCGTGGAGCAGGGGCGGGTGAGGATGCCGAACGGGGTGGGTTCGGCATCCCCGGTTCTCAGAGGCGGTTCGCCGCCTCGGTGAGGGTCGCGCGGAGGATCTGTTCGATCTCGGTGAATTCGGACGGGCCGATGGTCAGGGGCGGGGCGAGCTGGATGACGGGGTCGCCGCGGTCGTCGGCGCGGCAGTAGAGCCCGGCGTCGAAGAGGGCCTTCGAGAGGAAGCCGCGCAGCAGTCGTTCGGACTCGTCGTCGTCGAAGGTCTCTTTGGTGGCCTTGTCCTTCACGAGCTCGATACCGAAGAAGTATCCGTCGCCGCGCACGTCTCCGACGATCGGCAGGTCGAGGAGCTGCTCCAGGGTCGAGCGGAAGACGGGGGAGTTCGTGCGGACGTTCTCGAGGAGCCCCTCCTCTTCGAAAACGTCGAGGTTCTCGAGTGCCACCGCGGCCGACACCGGGTGTCCGCCGAAGGTGTAGCCGTGCGGGAACGACGCGTCGCCGTGCGCGAACGGTTCGTAGACGCGATCGCTGATGATCGTGCCTCCGAGCGGCGAGTAGCCGCTCGTGACGGCCTTGGCGAACGTGATCATGTCGGGCTGGTAGTCGTACGCGGTGGCACCGAAGTAGTGCCCGAGACGACCGAACGCGCAGATGACCTCGTCGGAGACGAGCAGCACGTCGTACTTGTCGCAGATCTCGCGCACCCGCTGGAAGTACCCCGCCGGGGCGGGGAAGCATCCACCGGCGTTCTGCACGGGTTCGAGGAAGACCGCGGCGACCGTCTCGGGCCCCTCGAACTGGATCATCTGCTCGATGCGGTCGGCGGCCCACAGGCCGAACTCCTCGGGGGTGCCGCCCCCGAAACCCGACTCCTCGGCACGGTAGTAGTTCGTGTTCGGCACGCGGAAGCCCCCCGGCGTGACGGGCTCGAACATGTGCTTCATGACGGGCAGGCCCGTGATCGCCAGGGCGCCCTGCGTCGTGCCGTGGTAGGCGATCGCGCGGGAGATCACCTTGTGCTTCGAGGGCTTTCCCTGGGTCTTCCAGTACTGCTTCGCCAGCTTGAACGCGGTCTCGACGGCCTCGCCGCCGCCCGTGGAGAAGAAGACGTGATTGAGGTCGCCGGGGGCGAGGTTCGCGAGACGCTCCGCGAGCTCGATCGCGGCGGGGTGGGCATACGACCAGAGCGGGAAGAACGCCAGCTCTTCGGCCTGCTTCGCCGCCGCCTGCGCGATGCGTCGCCGCCCATGACCGGCGTTGACCACGAACAACCCGGCGAGGCCGTCGATGTAACGCTTCCCGGTGGAGTCGAAGATGTGGTGGCCCTCGCCCTTGACGATGATCGGGACGCCGGGGCCGTCGGTCATCACCGACTGACGGGAGAAGTGCATCCAGAGGTGGTCGCGGGCTTTCGCCTGCAGGGTGGAGTTCTGGTCGGTGTCGAGAAGGGTCATCGTGTTCCCCAGTTGTAGAGCTGACGGTGGAGCTTGAGATAGACGAACGTCTCGGTCGAGACGACGCCGGGGAGCGACCGGATGCGGTCGTTGAGCAGGTCGATGAGGTCGTCGTCGCTCTCGCACACGACCTCGACGAGGAGGTCGAACGATCCCGCGGTCGAGACGACGTACGTCACACCGGGGAGCTCGGTCATCCGGGCGGCCGCGACCCGGGTGTCACCCGAGACGCGCACGCCGATCATGGCCTGTCGCGCGAAGCCCAGCTGCAGCGGATCGGTGACCGCGACGATCTGCAGGATGCCGGCATCCTGCATCTTCTGCACGCGCTGGCGCGTCGCGGTCTCGCTGAGGCCCACGGCTTTGCCGATCTCGGCGTACGAGCGGCGCCCGTCCTCCTGCAACTGCTCCACGATCGCCTTGGAGAGACCATCGAGAACGGTGGTGCGTTCGGCCGAGATGCTCATGATGGGCGACGGTATCAGCGCAGCCGAGTCGATATCAACGATGATCTCGACATTCACGGAGGCGTAACAACGCGGAAACCGTCGTTCATCGGGGTGGCGGTCGTTCCCTGATCGCGTGAGAAGCGGGTGCTCGCGCCGGGGCGTGCGCCTCAGACCTCGCGCGCGAGGAACTCCAGACCGGCCTCGCGGAACGTGCGCGCACCGGGGGCGTTGACGTGGTGGCGCCCGGGGATGTCGGAGAACTCGCCGCGCGGGAGCAGCGAGGCAAGCCGTGCCGACTGGTCGTGGATCGGGTCTTCGGTGCCCGTGGCGATCAGCACCGGCTGCTGCGGCGGCGACGTCGGATCGGGATCGGTCTCGCCCAGGCGCATCCCCTCGGCGATCGCGACCAGGGCTCGCAGATCGTTGCCGGGCACACGCTCGGCGAGCGAGACGTAGCGCAGGGTCGTGGCGTCTTCGACCGGGGTCCCGTGGTCGAGGAACGCCCGGGCCTGTTCGACCTTCAGGCGCGCGAGGGGGCGACCGTCGGGGATGCCGCCGAGCACCGCCCGCTCGACGTGCTCGGGCGCGTCGACCGCGAGCTGCCAGCCGACACGACCGCCCAGGGAGTACCCGAGGTAGCGGACCGAATCGAGCAGGTAGGTGTCGAGCACCGCGACGAGGTCGGAGACCAGGGTGGGCATCGTGTACGACGCGGCGTCGAACGGCTTCTCGCTCGCTCCGTGACCGCGTTGGTCGACGGCGACCACGCGGAACCCGGCGCGCAGCAGGTCGCGCACCCATCCGGTGTTGACCCAGTTGTCGCGCGTGCTCGATCCGAAGCCGTGGACGCACAGCACGGGATCGGCCTCGTGGTCACCCCAGGTGTATGTCGCCAGGCGCACGTTGTCGCCGACGAGGACGTACTGCGGCGCGGGCATCTCGGTCAGGGCGGGCACGGCATCCATTCCTCCGATCCTGGCAGACGCTCAGCCGCCGCCCGGGGTAGTGGTCATAGTGGTCTCATGGGATTCACGCGCGCCGAGCTGGAGTCGTTCCGGGATGCCACCATCCCCGACCTCGTCGAGCCGGGGGTACGGCTGCTCTTCGTGGGCATCAACCCGGGGCTGTGGACGGCGGCGACGGGCACCCCGTTCGCGCGTCCGGGCAACCGGTTCTGGCCCGCGCTGGTTGCGGCGGGCGTGCTGCCCCGGCTGCCGCGGTACGCCGAGGAGCTGGGCGACGACGATCGTCGCATGATCTTCGACGCCGGCGTCGGGGTGAGCAACCTCGTCGCCCGCGCGACCGCGCGCGCCGACGAACTGTCGCGCGA
>NZ_CAUQWC010000103.1:0-11244 GCF_963521695.1 uncultured Microbacterium sp.
GGTATGAGGCGTGGCCCCTACCCCGATTGCCCCGGGGAGGGGCCGTTCCTCCGCCCTCTCCCCGCCGCGCGCCGACTCCCCCGTGACACCCGGAGCAGTATGAGAGGTCGCCCATACCCCGATCGACTTGGGAAGGGGCACCCCCTGCGCCCTGTGCCGTAGGCCGACTCCGCCATGACACCCGTAGGGGTACGAGGCGTTGGCCCTCCCCCGATCGACGGACCCCCGGCATCCGGACGTCGACGCGCTCGAGAACAGGGGATGCCACCAGAACAGGACGCAGTGGCAGCCCGGCATCCTGTTCTCGAACGACCGCCTGTCGCGGCGCGATCGCGCATGCCTCTCCCGCGCAGCGCGGGGACGGGATCAGGCGCCGCTGCGGTGCAGCTTCACGGTGAGCGAATCGACGAGCACGGCGATGCGGTCATCGGAGGCCCACCGGCGGGCGATGCGCGCGAGCACGGCATCCAGCTCCTCTTGCTCCAGGCCCGACATCAGCTGCAGGTGCACGACGAGCTCCGGCCCGCGCAGACGACCCGCGGGGTCACCCGACTCCACGGCGAGGTCGAGCACCGCGAGTTCGCCCGAGATGCTCTGTTGAAGGCCCGTGAAGATGAGCGGCGAGGTGTGGGCGGGTTCCCATGACTCGCCCTGGGCGATCGCCCAGACGGCGGGGCGGCGGATGACGAACTCCGTCTCGGATCCCGGGTCGATCACGATGAGCTCGGTGTCCTCTGATGCGGCGGCCAGCGCCGTGCGTCGACCGTCGGCGGGAACGGGGCGCGCCGTGGGGTCCCAGGCCTGAAGTGCCGTGACGGAGGTGAAGACCGGGAGGACCTTGCGCCCGTCGGGGGCGGCGACGGTGACGATCGACAGCTCCTGCGTCTTGTCGACCTCGAGCCCGTGCGCGCCGATGCCGTGGTCGCCCTTCTCGGCGACGAGCGGGATCAGCAGGCGCGCCTCGCGGTAGGCGTCGATGACCGCACGCGCATCGCCCTCCGCCGCTCCGAACGCCAGGAGCGCCGAGAGCAGTGCCGGATCAGCCGACCCGTCATCGCCCGAGTGCGGATTGGGCGAGAAGCTGCGCCCCTCCCACGGGAGGCCCGCCGAGTCGGCGCCGGCGCCGTGTGGGCCGTGATCGTGCGACCCGTGGGCGTGCGGACCGTCAGTGTCCGGCGACATCCAGTGCCTCAGCGAGCGTGAACTGCCCCGCGTAGAGCGCCTTGCCGACGATGGCGCCCTCGACACCGAGGGGCACGAGGTCGCGCAGCGCCACGATGTCGTCGAGGCTCGACACGCCGCCGGAGGCGACGATCGGCTTCGGGGTGCGCTGGGTCATCTCACGCAGCAGTTCGATGTTGGGGCCGCGGAGCGTGCCGTCCTTGGTGACGTCGGTGACGACGTAGCGGCTGCAGCCGGCATCCTCGAGGCGATCGAGCACCGTCCACAAATCACCCCCGTCGCGCGTCCACCCTCGGGCCGCGAGGGTCGTGCCGCGCACGTCGAGACCGACGGCGATGGCCTCGCCGTAGCGGTTGATGACGTCGGCCGCCCACTCGGGGTTCTCGAGCGCCGCGGTGCCGAGGTTGATTCGGCTCGCTCCGCTCTCGAGCGCCGCCTCCAGCGTGCGGTCGTCGCGGATACCGCCCGACAGCTCCACCTGCACGCCCTTGACCTGCTTGATGACCTTGCGCATGACGTGCGCATTGCTGCCACGGCCGAACGCGGCGTCGAGGTCGACGAGGTGGATCCACTGCGCGCCCTGGCGGGCGAAGTCGGCGGCCGCGTCGACGGGGTCGCCGTAGCTGGTCTCGGTACCGGCCTCGCCCTGGGTCAAGCGGACGGCTTTGCCGTCAGCCACATCGACCGCCGGAAGCAGCACAAGTTCGGGCGTGGACGCGAAATCGTTCATGGCTCCTCGCACCCTTCGGCGCATCTCGCCGAGCCGGGGCACGAGGTCACACAGTAGTCGCGCGCAGCCCGTCGATCCAATTGGCGAGGAGGCGGATGCCGGCCTCGCCCGACTTCTCAGGGTGGAACTGGGTTGCCGCCAGCGGACCGTTCTCGACCGCCGCGATGAAGGGCGCACCGTAGGTGCACCATGTCACGGACGGCTGCGGGAACGGCGGCGTGACGTCGAGCTGCCACTCCTGCGCGGCGTACGAGTGCACGAAGTAGAACCGCTCGCGCTCGATGCCCTCGAAAAGGCGGGAATCCTCGCCCGCGGTGACGGTGTTCCAGCCCATGTGCGGCAACACGGGCGCCTTGAGCTCGGCGACGGTGCCCGGCCACTCCCCCAGCCCCGATGTGTCGGTGCCGCGCTCGATCCCGCGGTCGAACATGACCTGCATGCCGACGCAGATGCCCAGGACCGGTCGACCGCCGGCGAGGCGGCGGTCGATGATCTCGCCGCCGCGACTGGCGTTCAGCGAATCCATGACCGCGCGGAACGCGCCGACGCCGGGCACCAGGAGACCGTCGGCGTCGAGCAGCAGCGACCGGTCGGCGGTCAGGCGGGCGTCGGCACCGGCCTCGACGAGGGCCTTGACGGCGGAGTGGACGTTGCCCGACCCGTAGTCGAGAACCGCGACGACGGGCTTGGCCGTCACAGTGCACCCTTGGTGCTCGGGATGCCGTCGACGAGGGGATCGAGGGCCTTGGCCTGCCGGAAGGCGCGCGCGAGCGCCTTGTACTCCGCCTCGGCGATGTGGTGCGGGTCGCGTCCGCCGAGGACGCGCACGTGCACGGTGAGCCCCGCGTGGATCGAGATGGCCTCGAACGAGTGGCGCACGAGTGAGCCGGTGAAGTGGCCCCCGATGAGGTGGTGCTCGAAGCCGGCGGGCTCGCCGGTGTGCACGAGATACGGACGACCGCTGATGTCGACCACCGCCTGCGCCAGTGCCTCGTCGAGCGGCACGAGGGCGTCGCCGTAGCGCGCGATGCCGGACTTCTCGCCCAGTGCCTGCCGGATGGCCTGGCCGAGCACGATCGAGGTGTCTTCGACGGTGTGGTGGGCGTCGATGTGGGTGTCGCCGGTTGCGCGCACGCGCAGGTCGGTGAGCGAGTGCTTCGCGAACGCCGTGAGCATGTGGTCGAAGAACGGCACCGTCGTCTGGATGTCGCTCGCACCGCGTCCGTCGAGATCCAGCTCGAGCTCGATGCGCGACTCGCTCGTCTCTCGCGTGATCGAGGCGGTGCGGGGCGTGGCGGGGCCGGTCATGATCGGGATCCTATCGAGGCGAGGGCGTCGAGGAACGCGGTGGTCTCATCGGCCGTGCCGGCCGACACGCGCAGGTGGTGGGGAATGCCCACGTCACGGATCAGCACGCCGCGGTCGTACAGGGCCTTCCACGTCGCGGCCGGGTCGTCGACGCCTCCGAACAGTACGAAGTTCGCCCACGACTCGTGCGCCGTGTAGCCGAGGGCCGACACCGTCGCCGAAATGCGATCGCGCTGGGCGACGATCTCGTCGACCATGCCCAGCATCGTCTCGGCGTGGCCCAGCGCCGCGGTCGCCGCCGCCTGGGTCAACGCGCTCAGGTGGTAGGGCAGGCGCACCAGACGCAGGGCGTCCACGAAGGCAGGGTCGGCCGCGAGGTAGCCCACCCGCGCGCCGGCGAAGGCGAAGGCCTTGCTCATCGTGCGCGAGACGACCAGCCGCGGGCGCCCGGGAAGAAGCGCTACGGCGGACGGCTCGTCGCGCGGGGCGAACTCCTCGTACGCCTCGTCGACGATGACGACGCCGTCGGTCGCGTCGTAGACCGCCTCGATGACGTCGCGTCGGAGCGGCGTACCCGTGGGGTTGTTGGGGGCACACAGGAAGACGATGTCGGGACGCTGCTCACGGACCTGAGCGGCCGCGGACTCCGCCGTCAGGGAGAAGTCGTGCTCGCGGTGCCCGGCGATCCACCTCGCACCGGTCGCGCGCGTGAGGATCGGATACATCGAGTAGGTGGGCGCGAAGCCCATCGCGGTGCGACCGGGACCGCCGAACGCCTGAAGGATGTGCTGCAGCACCTCGTTCGAACCGTTGGCCGCCCAGATCTGTTCAGCACCCAGGCCGTGGCCCAGGTAGTGCGCGAACGCCTCGCGCAGCGCGGTGAACTCACGATCGGGATAGCGGTTCACATCGCGGAGGGCCCGGGCGACGGCATCCAGGATGTCGTCGGCGACCTCCGGCGGAACGGGATGCGTGTTCTCGTTCACGTTCAGCGCCACCGGGAGCGGCGCCTGCGGTGCTCCATACGGGGTCATCCCCCGCAGATCGTCGCGAAGAGGCAGGTCGTCGAGGCGTACGGTCACCCCACCCATCGTAGGCGGCGGGCGGCGCGGCGACTCACGCGGCATGGCCTGCGCGGAGCGGACGTCAGTTCGCGGGGGCGTACTCGGTGGGGATCGCGATGCGCTGACCGGCCGCCACCGAACCGCCGGACAGGGCGTTGAGACGGGAGATCTTGGCGACGACGTCGCGGGGATCGGCCGCGGGCGCCAGCTCTTCGGCGATCGACCACAGGGTGTCACCGCTCATGACCGTGACCTCGGAGAAGGAACCCGCGGGAGCCCCGGCGTCGTTCGAGGCCAACGCGGCACCGCCGCCGACGATCGCGGCGCCCAGAGCCACGACGAGCGGCAGCGACACCAGGAAGGTGACGACGCGGCGACCGCGCGGCGTGATGCGCAGGCGTGTGGTGGGGGCGGAGATGGCGATGCTGGTCATGGTGTGCTCCTCAGTGGGGAGAGATTCGCACCCCACCCTCGGCCGGGAGGGCGGGAGTGCGAATCTGTATTCCGAATCTATCTTCGATACTGCGAGGGTGTCAAGACGACGTGTGTCGGAGACGAATCGAACGCGACACGCGTGAGCTTCCGTGTGATTCGCCTCGTCGACCGGATACGGTTTCGACACGGAGACCTCATCACCAACCTCCGACATTCGAATTTCCGCCGCCCTTCCCGCGGCGCGAGGGGAGCATCAGATGACCGACGCGACGACCGCCGGCCGCGACCGACCGCAGACGCGTCGGCGCAAGAGTCTCAGCGACAAGCAGCTCGCGATCCTCGAGGTCATCCAGCGTTCGATCGCGCGGCACGGCTATCCGCCGAGCATGCGCGAGATCGGAGACGCGGTCGGCCTGAAGTCGCTGTCGAGCGTCACCCATCAGCTGAACCAGCTCGAACTCAGCGGCTACCTGCGCCGCGACCCGGGCAAGACCCGCGCCATGGAGGTGCTGATCGACCTTCCGGGCACCGCCGCCGAGAACCCGGCCGACACCGCACCCTCGGTGGGCGACGCCGCCCTCGTACCCCTGGTGGGCCGGATCGCGGCGGGCGTGCCCATCACCGCCGACCAGCAGGTCGAGGAGATCTTCCCCCTCCCCCGTCAGCTCGTCGGCAAGGGCGAGTTGTTCATGCTCAAGGTTTCGGGCGACTCGATGATCGACGCGGCGATCTGCGACGGCGACTGGGTCGTCGTGCGCTCGCAGGCGAACGCCGAGAACGGCGAGATCGTGGCCGCGATGCTCGACGGGGAGGCCACGGTGAAGACGTTCCGTCGTCGAGACGGGCACACCTGGCTCCTCCCCCGCAACAGCGCGTTCGAACCCATCCTCGGCGATCAGGCCGTCGTGCTGGGTCGCGTCGTGGCGGTGCTGCGTGCGATCTGACGCCGTCATACGGGCCCGCATCGTGGCGGTGCTGCGCGCGATCTGACGCCGTGATTCACGGGCGGCGACGCCGGACCAGAGTGTCGCTGTCGGGTGCACGGACGTTCTCCACAGCGCGAAACGGGGTGGACACGCGGCGCAGCTAGCATGACCGCACGCGCAGAGAAGGCGAGAGCCGTGTCATCCACGACCACCCCGGGCGACTCCCCGTCGACGGCCCCCACCCCCGTCGATCCCGACGTCACCTCCATTGCCGCCAGCGATCGCGCGGGTCGTCTCGCCGACACCGCCGGCGAGCACCTCGCCTACGCCGCCGAGCCGGTCACGAGGCCCACCGCGCGGCGCCGTCCGCGTCGGAGCACGGTCGTCTTCGGCGCCGCTCTCGCGGTGTCGATCGTCGCGGCGGGGGCCGGCTTGCTCTGGTTGTCGTCGCAGCTGTCGGAGTCCCGCTCGCAGATCGACGATCAACGGGATCAGATCGAGCAGCAGCAGCGCGAGATCGAGGAGCAGCGGGGCCTCATCGAACGCAAGGAGCAGTTCGGTGCCGCCATGACCGAGCTCTACTCGACGATCGATCCGCTGGTCGGCCTCCCCTACGCGACGCTCGTCCCGTGGACCGAGGTCGAGGCCTTCGCGGGGCGGGCGTGGGCTCACCGATGGACCGGGGTCGCACTGGATCGCGACATCGTCGACGTCGAGGCGTTCACGGCGGGCCTGGCCAACCGTCTGGCGGCCGCCCGAGAGCAGGCCGCCACGAACGCCTCGGGGAGTGCGTGGGAGGCCGCGCTCGATTCCCTCGGTGGCGGATGGGTGACGATGGGCTTCGACGAGACGAACAAACCGTGCGGTCTCGACGCCATGGCGTGCGTCTCGGGCTCGAGCCCCTTCCACGTCCACGTCAGCGCCGACACGCGCTCCGACGCGCAGTTGACGGACTGGATCCGCACCGGCGTCGCCTACCACGAGTACGCCCACGTGCTGCAGTTCACGAACCCCGAGGCCACGGCATCCGCTCTCACCGCGTTCTCCGGCGACATGGAGAGCATGGCGGACTGCTACGCCCTGACCTCCCTCGACGGGTGGTCGCTGGATCACGAGGTGCCCATCGACGACTTCTCGTACTGGAAGGTGAGCGTCGGGTACGGCTACACCTGCGATGACGCGCAACGACAGGTCATCCGCGACTGGGTGGGCGGCCTCGGCGTGCAGAAGCGACCCGTGGGGGCCTGAGAACCTCGCCCGTGCCGCGTGTCGGAGGTCGTCCGTAGGGTGGGAGCCATGGCAGACACCCTCCCCTACGGTTCCTGGCCCTCGCCGATCACCCCCGAGTCGGTGGCGCGGTCGAGCCCGCGCGTCGACGGTGCGCGCATGGTCGGCGACGAGGTCTGGTGGGGCGAGTCCGTCCCCGCCGAGGCCGGGCGGGTCGCCGTGAAGCGTCGCGGCGGCGACGGTTCCGTCGAGACCGTCCTCCCCGCTCCCGCCAACGCCCGCTCCGCGGTCCACGAGTACGGTGGCGGCGCGTGGACCGCGTCCGACGAGGGCGAGCTCTACTACGTCGAGAAGACCGACCAGCGGGTGTACGCCCTGCGGCCGGGGGGCGCGGCGCGAGCCCTCACCCCGTCCGACGACACGGTGCGCCACGGCGGTCTGCGGTTCGAGCACGGCACTCTCCTGGCCGTACGCGAGACGCACGGCGCCGAGCGCGTCCCCGCGCGGGCCATCGTACGCATCGCCACCGACGGTTCCGGCGCCGTCGACGTGCTCGCCGAGGGCAGCGACTTCCTCGCGCAGCCCGCCCTCAGCCCCGACGGCACCCGGCTCGCCTGGATCGCGTGGAACCACCCCGACATGCCCTGGGACGCCACGATCCTGCGCGTCGCCGACCTCGCATCCGGAGAGGTGCACGACCTCGCGGGTGGCGACGAACGCGCGCCCCTCCAGCCCGTGTGGCTCGCCGATGACGAACTGCTGTACGCCGACGATCCGGGCGGCCGGTGGAACCTGTTCCGCCGTCCCCTCGACGGCGATGCGCAGCCCGTCGCGCCGGCGGACGCCGACACCGGCGGCGGACTGTGGGTACTGGGCACGAGATGGTTCGGTGCGGCGGCCGACGGCCGCATCGTCGCCGTACGAACGGACGGCGCTGACGAGATCGTCGAGATCGCGCCGTCGGGCGTCCGGCCGCTCGATGTCCCCGTGGTGGCCGGTGCCGCCGTCGACGATGCGCGAGGCAATCGGGTGCTGATCTCGGGCGCCGACCCCGCGGGCCGCTCCGGCCTGTGGCTGGTCGACCTCGACTCCGGCGTCGTCGACCTCGTGACAGGGGGCTCCGGCTCCTGGGGCGACGAGTGGATGCCGTCGGCGCGCGCCCTCGAGACGGAGGGGCCGCACGGCCCGGTGCACGCCTTCGCCTACGCACCCACGCATCCCGACGTCACGGCGCCCGCGGACGAGCGTCCGCCCTACGTCGTGCTCGTGCACGGCGGCCCGACCTCCCATGTCGGCCCCGCGCCGTCCGCGAAGACGGCGTTCTTCACCAGTCGCGGCATCGGCGTGCTCGACGTCAACTACGGGGGCTCCACCGGATACGGGCGCGCCTACCGCGAGCGGCTGAAGGGCCAGTGGGGCGTGGTCGACGTCGATGACGTGGCCGCGGCGGCATCCGCCCTCGCCACGGCGGGTCTCGCCGATCCCGAACGTCTCGCCATCGCGGGCGGCTCCGCGGGCGGATGGACCGTACTCGCGGCCGTCACCCGCACCGATGTCTTCTTGGCGGGCATCTCCCGCTACGGCGTCGGCGACGCCCGCGCCCTGGCCGAAGACACCCACGACTTCGAGGCGCGCTACCTCGACGGTCTCATCGGACCGCTCCCCGAGGCACAACAGGTGTACATCGAGCGGTCGCCGCTCAGTCGTCCCGAGCGGTTCCGCGTGCCTCTGCTGATCCTGCAGGGCACCGAAGACCGGGTCGTGCCGCCGTCGCAGGCCGAGGCGATCCGCGACGCCCTCGCAGCGCACGGAGTCCCCCACGCCTATGTGCTGTACGAGGGCGAAGGCCACGGTTTCCGCCGCGCCGAGACGGTCATCGACTCGCTCCGCCGCGAACTCGGATTCCTGGGTGCGGTGTTCGGGTTCGAGACCCCTGAGATACCGACCCTCGAGCTCGACTGATCTCCTCGACCGCGCGAGAGCGGCCGGGTAAGGCGATCTCTCCGGGCTGTCCGGTCGTTCACCCCGGGCTGTCCGGAAGCTGATCGCGCGGGGACGCCGTCGTTCGGCAGCAGGACACGAACGCGAAGAACCCCGCCGAACACTCGTCGGCGGGGTTCTTCGTCGCGCATCAGGCCGCGAACGGCTCCAACTCCGCCGCGAGGCGGGCGCCCACGTGGGCGTGCAGGAACGTTCCGGTCTCGCGGTGCTCCTGCGCCAGGATCAGTCCGCTCTCATGGACGGCCGACACCAGGTCGCCGCGGTCGTACGGAACGACCGCCTGCACCTCGACCGCCGGCAACGGCAGCGCCTCTTCGATCGCGGCGCGCAGCTCCTCGATACCCTCACCGGTGCGCGAGGACACGAACTTCGCCTTCGGCGCGAGTCCGCGCAGCACGAGCCGGTCGTCATCCGTGACGAGGTCGGCCTTGTTGAAGACGACGATCTCCTGACCGAAGTTCGCATCGACGTCGCCCATCACATCGCGCACCGTCATCAGCTGCGCGGCCGGGTCGGGGTGCGAGGCGTCGACGACGTGCAGGATGACGTCGGCGTCGCCGACCTCCTCCAGGGTCGAGCGGAAGGCCTCGACCAGCTGGTGCGGAAGGTTGCGTACGAAGCCCACCGTGTCGGTCAGCGTGTAGACGCGACCGTCGCTCGTCTCCGAACGCCGGACCGTGGCATCCAGGGTCGCGAACAGGGCGTTCTCGACCAGCACACCGGCACTGGTGAGCCGGTTCAGCAGACTCGACTTCCCGGCGTTGGTGTAACCGGCGATCGCGACCGAGGGGATGGTGTGGCGCTTGCGCTCGGCGCGCTTCGCCTCGCGGGCGGGCGCGAAGTCGCGCAGCTGCTTGCGCAGCAGGGCCATCTTCGTGCGGATGCGGCGACGATCGAGCTCGATCTTGGTCTCACCGGGGCCGCGCGAGCCCATACCCGCACCGCCCGCACCGACCTGCCCACCGGCCTGACGCGACATCGAGTCGCCCCAGCCGCGTAGGCGCGGAAGGAGGTACTCGAGCTGGGCGAGCTCGACCTGGGCCTTACCCTCGCGACTCTTGGCGTGCTGGCTGAAGATGTCGAGGATGACCGTGGTGCGGTCGATCACCTTCACCTTCACCACGTCTTCGAGCGCACGACGCTGGCTGGGAGCCAGTTCGGTGTCGGCGATGACGGTGTCGGCACCGACGGCGGCGACGATGTCGCGCAGCTCCGCCGCCTTACCCCGACCGACGTAGGTCGCGGGATCCGGATGCGGGCGGCGCTGAAGCACGCCGTCGAGCACGACGGCACCGGCCGTCTCGGCCAGCGCCGACAGCTCGCGCAGCGAGTTCTCGGCGTCCGCCTGCTCGCCCTGCGGGTGCACGCCGACGAGGACGACGTTCTCGAGGCGCAACTGGCGGTACTCGACCTCGGTGACGTCTTCGAGCTCGGTGGAGAGTCCGGCGACGCGGCGGAGCGCGGCGCGCTCCTCGCGGTCCCACTGGTCGCCGTCGGCGTCGCCGCCGTAGGCGGTGGTGGCATCCTGGAGCGCCTGCGCTGCACCGAAGACCCGGACCCCGCGGTGCGCTTCGGCGCGCGAGAGCACGCGGTCCACCGGGTCGACCGGCGACGCGTCGATGCTCGGGGGTGTGGTCTGTTCGGTCATGTGTTCCTTTCGGCCGCGGGCAGGCCACGGCGGTGATCTCGGTGTTCTGGCACTTTATCCGCCCCGACGCCCGAGAGGCCGGTCGGATATCCTGGCGTGATGGGGAGCGAGCACTACTTCAGCGCGTCGCCGTCGAGTCCCGAGCAGCTCCGTCGCATCCGCGTGACCCTCGCCGGTCGAGAGCTCGAGGTTGTCACGGCGGGCGGCGTCTTCAGTCCCGATCACGTGGATGCCGGCACCTCGGTGCTGCTCGCCAACACCCCGCCCCCTCCCGCCGGCGGGCACTTCCTCGACCTGGGGTGCGGGTGGGGTCCGATCTCGCTGTCGCTGGCGCTCGCCTCACCGCACGCGACCGTGTGGGCGGTCGACGTCAACGAGCGTGCTCTCGATCTCGTGAGGCGCAACGCACAGTCCCTCGGCGTCACCAACATCAACGCGGTGCGCCCCGAAGATGTTCCCGACGAGGTCTCGTTCCGCTCCATCCGCTCGAACCCGCCGATCCGCGTGGGCAAGAACGAGTTGCACGGCATGCTGCAGAAGTGGATCCCCCGCATGTCGGAGCATTCGGACGGGTGGTTCGTCGTGCAGCGCAACCTGGGTTCGGACTCCCTGCAGCGCTGGCTCGCCGCGACCTTCGTCGACGGCTACAGCGTGCAGCGGGCGGCGACCGGCCGCGGGTTCCGCGTGATCCGGGTACGCCGCCACGGCTCGCCGCCGAGCGAG
>NZ_CAUQWC010000104.1:0-11213 GCF_963521695.1 uncultured Microbacterium sp.
GCGTCGACGACGCCCTTGACACGCTGGGCGTTCTCGGTCGTCGTGACGAGCAGGGCGTCGGGGGTGTCCACCACGACGATGTCGCGCACACCGATGAGGCTGATCACGCGCTTGGTCTGCGAGACCACGATGCCGCTGGAGGCGTCGGAGAGCACGCGGGCGTCCTCGCCGAGGATCGCGAGCTCGTTGCGCCCTCCCGAGGAGTTCAGCTTCGACAGGCTGGCGAAGTCGCCCACGTCGTCCCAGTCGAAGTGGCCGGGGATGACGGCGAGGCGTCCCTTCTCGGCGGCGGGCTCGGCGACGGAGTAGTCGATCGCGATCTTCTTCAGCCCCGGCCAGATGCGGTCGACGGCGGGACCGCGGAGCTCGCGGTCGTCCCAGGCCTCAGCGAGTTCGAGAAGCCCCGCGTGCAGCTCGGGCTCGTTGACGGCGAGCTCTGCCAGCAGAACGTCGGCGCGCGTGATGAACATGCCGGCGTTCCAGAGGTAGGCGCGGTCGGCGAAGTACTCCTTCGCCGTGTCGAGGTCGGGCTTCTCGACGAAACGCTCGACCGTGTACGCCTCGGGGGCACCGTCGACGATGAGCTCGTCGGCCTTCTTGATGTAGCCGAAGCCGACCGACGCCTCGGAGGGCTGGATGCCGATCGTGCAGATGTATCCGGCGCGCGCGACGGCGACCGCCTGGCGCACGGCGAAGTCGAACTGGCGGGTCTGGCGGATGACGTGATCGGCCGCGAACGAACCGATGATGACGTCGGGCTCGCGGCGAACGAGGATCGCGGCGGCCAGGCCGATGGCGGCCGACGAGTCGCGGGGCTCTGACTCGAGGAAGACGTTGTGGTCGGGAACGCCCGGCAGTTCGCGTTCGACGGCGGCGCGGTGGGCGCGACCGGTCACGACGGCGATGCGGTCCTCTCCCGACAGCGGCGCGAGGCGGTCCCACGTGTCGCGCAGCAGGGTCTGGCCCGAGCCGGTCAGGTCATGGAGGAACTTGGGGGCGTCCGCCCGCGAAAGCGGCCAGAGGCGGCTGCCGATGCCTCCGGCGGGGATCACGGCGTAGAAGTCGTCGATAGCGCGATCTGACATGGCTCCGACCATAGCGGTCCGGACTCCTTCCCTCCGACGGCCCCGCACCGGGTGAGACGGGCCCCCAGCGCTCTTCATTTATCTCGATGTCGAGAGACAGTTAGGCACCCCTTATCCTCCGCGTTCATAGGCCGGACGTAGTATTCAGGGGCGCCCGTGTGACGCTCGGGGCCGGTGTCGGCCCCCACATCGTGTTCGATCAGGGAGGACGACCGTGTCAGCACCAGCACGTGCCACGCCGTCGGTGAAAACGACCACTTCGAAGAGGCCCCGAGGCACTCTCTACCGCGGCCGAGAAGGCATGTGGTCCTGGGTCCTGCACCGCATCACCGGTGTGGCGATCTTCTTCTTCCTCCTCGTGCACATCCTCGACACGGCGCTCATCCGCGTGTCGCCCGAGGCGTACGACGCCGTCATCGGCACCTACAAGAACCCGATCATGGGTCTCGGCGAGGTGGCCCTGGTCGGCGCGATCGCGTACCACGCGTTCAACGGGCTGCGCATTATCCTGGTCGACTTCTGGCCGTGGGCCACGCGCCACCAGCGTCAGCTGTGGTGGGGCGTACTGGGCCTCTGGGTCGTCACCATGCTCGGTTTCACCCCCCGCCACCTGATCAACGTCTTCAGCGCCGTCACCGGGAGCCACTGATGTCCGTCGCCCAAGAAGCCGCCACGATCCCCGCCCCGCGCACGCCCGCCGTCCGCAAGAAGGGCTCCAACCTCGAGAAGTGGGGATGGATCTACATGCGCGCCTCCGGCGTGCTGCTGATCGTCCTCATCTTCGGCCACCTGTTCGTCAACCTGATGACGAACGACGGCATCCACCAGATCGATTTCGCGTTCGTCGCGGGCAAGCTGGCCTCGCCGTTCTGGCAGTGGTGGGACGTGCTGATGCTCTGGCTCGCCCTCATCCACGGCGCCAACGGCATGCGCACGATCGTGAACGACTACGTCACGAACGCCACGATCCGCAAGATCCTCGTGGGATCGCTGTGGATCTCCGCGGGATTCCTGATCCTGCTCGGCACGCTCGTCGTGTTCACCTTCGACCCCTGCCTCGGTGTGACCGAGAGCAGCTCCCTCTGGGACGCGTGCCAGGCGGCGTGAGCCGACGGCATCCCTTCTTTCCCCTGACAGCAGAGGCATCGCACACGTGAGCACCCAGACTTCCTCGGACTCTATCGTCAAAGACGGCGTCCACTACCACCAGTTCGACGTCGTCATCGTCGGCGCCGGCGGCGCGGGCATGCGCGCGGCCATCGAGGCCGGCCCCGGCGCGAAGACCGCCGTCATCTCGAAGCTGTACCCGACCCGCTCGCACACCGGCGCAGCGCAGGGCGGCATGGCAGCGGCGCTCGCCAACGTCGAAGAGGACTCGTGGGAGTGGCACACGTTCGACACCATCAAGGGTGGCGACTACCTCGTGGATCAGGATGCCGCCGAGATCCTCGCCAAAGAGGCGATCGACGCCGTCATCGACCTCGAGAACATGGGCCTGCCGTTCAACCGCACGCCCGAGGGCAAGATCGACCAGCGTCGTTTCGGCGGCCACACCGCCGACCACGGCAAGACCCCCGTGCGCCGCGCGTGCTACGCCGCCGACCGCACCGGCCACATGATCCTGCAGACGCTGTTCCAGAACTGCGTCAAGCTCGGCATCAACTTCTTCAACGAGTTCTACGTCCTCGACCTCATCACGGTGAAGGACGCGGCGGGCAAGACCCAGGTCTCCGGTGTCGTCGCCTACGACCTCGCCACGGGTGAGCTGCACGTCTTCCAGTCGAAAGCCGTCATCTTCGCCACCGGCGGCTTCGGCAAGATCTTCAAGACCACCTCCAACGCCCACACCCTCACCGGTGACGGCGTCGGAATCGTATGGCGCAAGGGCCTCCCCCTGGAGGACATGGAGTTCTTCCAGTTCCACCCGACCGGCCTCGCCGGTCTCGGCATCCTGCTCACCGAGGGTGCCCGAGGCGAGGGCGCGATCCTCCGTAACGCCAGCGGCGAGCGCTTCATGGAGCGCTACGCCCCCACCATCAAAGACCTCGCGCCGCGCGACATCGTCGCCCGCTGCATGGTGCAAGAGGTCGCCGAGGGTCGCGGCGCGGGCCCCCACCGCGACTACGTGCTGCTGGACTGCACGCACCTCGGTGCCGAGGTGCTCGAGACCAAGCTCCCCGACATCACCGAGTTCGCCCGCACCTACCTCGGTGTCGACCCGGTCGTGGAACCCGTGCCCGTCATGCCGACCGCGCACTACGCGATGGGTGGTATCCCCACCAACATCAAGGCCGAGGTGCTCGCCGACAACGACACCGTCGTTCCGGGCCTGTACGCGGCCGGTGAGTGCGCGTGCGTGTCGGTGCACGGCTCGAACCGCCTCGGCACCAACTCGCTGCTCGACATCAACGTCTTCGGCAAGCGCGCCGGCCGCAACGCCGTCGAGTACGTCAAGACCGCTGATTTCGTGCCGCTGCCCGAAGACCCCGCCGCCGAGGTGCGCGGACTCATCGAGGACCTCCGCAACAACAGCGGTACCGAGCGCATCGCGGTCCTGCGAAAGACGCTGCAGGACGAGATGGACAAGGGCGCGCAGGTCTTCCGCACGCACGAGTCCCTCGCCCACGTCATGGACGTCATCGCAGACCTTCGCGAGCGCTACAAGAACATCCACGTCGACGACAAGGGCAAGCGCTTCAACACCGACCTGCTCGAGGCCGTCGAGCTCGGCTTCCTCCTCGACCTGGCCGAGGTCGTCGTCTACTCGGCGCAGAACCGTGAAGAGAGCCGTGGCGGTCACATGCGCGACGACTTCCCCACGCGCGACGACGAGAAGTACATGCAGCACACCATGGCGTACCTGTCGGGAGACCCCCACTCGTCGCACCCCGCCGATCACATCGAACTCGGCTGGAAGCCCGTGGTGTTCACCAAGAACGAGGCGGGCGAGTTGCGCTACCCGCCGCTGGAGAGGAAGTACTGAGATGGCATCCACCGTCCTCGAGAACGTCGACACCTCGGACGAGGTCGAGCAGACGCCGGAAGACACCGGGATCCAGTCGTTCCTCGTCACCTTCAACATCCGCCGCTTCGACCCCGAGGTCGACGACGAGCCGCGATGGGTCGATTACGACGTGGAGCTGTACTCCACCGACCGCGTGCTCGACGCGCTGCACAAGATCAAGTGGGAGACCGACGGGTCGCTGTCGTTCCGTCGCTCGTGCGCGCACGGCATCTGCGGATCGGATGCCATGCGCATCAACGGCCGCAACCGCCTGGCCTGCAAGACGCTGATCAAAGACCTCGACATCTCGCAGCCGATCTACGTCGAGGCGATCAAGGGCCTGCCGCTCGAGAAGGACCTGATCGTCGACATGGAGCCGTTCTTCGCCTCCTACCGCGAGGTGCAGCCCTTCCTCATCTCGAACTCGAAGCCCGAGCCGGGCAAGGAGCGCGTGCAGTCGATCGTCGACCGGGAGGTCTTCGACGACACCACCAAGTGCATCCTGTGCGCCGCGTGCACCTCGTCGTGCCCCGTGTTCTGGACCGACGGTCAGTACTTCGGCCCCGCCGCGATCGTGAACGCGCACCGCTTCATCTTCGACTCGCGCGACGACGCGGGCGATTTGCGCCTCGACATCCTCAACGACAAAGAGGGCGTGTGGCGCTGCCGCACCACCTTCAACTGCACCGAGGCGTGCCCCCGTGGCATCGAGGTCACCAAGGCCATCGCCGAGGTCAAGCAGGCCGTCCTGCGTGGCGGTCGCTGACCCTCTCTCGCGAACGGCGGGTGCGTTTCGACGCCCCGCCGTTCGGCGTTTCCGGCGGGTGTCCCGATCGGTGGCCGGTTCTCCTGCGGTCCTCGCAGAAACGCGGTCACCTCGCAGCATCCCGCGCAACGGATGCGAGGATCACGACGTTCTGCGAGCAGACGACGACGGATGCCGCGACGCCTCACCCCGCACAGGCGGCGGCGCCCGACATCCACCCGTTCCCCCTTTCCGCAGAAACGCGGTCTCCTCGCAGCATCCCGCGCAACGGATGCGAGGATCACGACGTTCTGCGAGCAGACGAGAACGGATGCCGCGGCGCCCGACGCCGCACCGAGGTCGCCGGAAGCGGTGGCATCCATTCATTAGGCTCGACACGTGACCGAGAACCGCCACGACGCGCGCCCGCTGCCCGCGGTACGTGACGATGACACGTCGCTACGCGACAAGCTCGAGGCCGCGCAGACGGCCGTCCGGGAACGCCTCGACCAGCCCATCGCCCGTGCCGCGCGGATCGCGCAGTGGTTCCCCATACGGGTGTGGCGGCACTTCCTGCAGCACAACGGTTTTCTGCTGGCGGCGGGGATGAGCTACCAGGCGCTGTTCGCCGTCTTCTCTGCGCTGTATCTCGCGTTCGCCGCCGTCGGTCTGTGGCTCGGCGGGAGCACCACGGCCGTCGTCGGCCTCATCCGCATCGTCAACAGCTACATCCCCGGCCTGATCAGCGAGAACGGTCTGGTCAAACCCGAGCAGGTCGAAGAGGCGACGCAGCAGAGCGGGAGCCTGCTGACGATCACGGGACTGGTGGCCGTCGTGGTGGTCGTCTGGACGGCGATCGGATTCGTCACCTTCACCCGCCGCGCGGTGCGCGACACCTTCGGGCTGCCGTTCGACATGCGCAATTACGTGATGCTCAAGGCGCGCGACTTCGTCGCGTCCATCCTGTTCGGCATCTCCCTGCTCGCCGGAGCCCTGCTCGGCACCGTGACGACCGGAGCGATCGACCTGGTCTTCAGCCTCATCGGGTGGAATCGCGAGACCGCCGGATGGATCCTCGGGGCGCGCGCCGTGTCGCTCGTCGTCGCCTTCGGCATCAACACCGTCGCTCTCGCCGCGCTCTTCCGCTTCCTCACGGGCACGACCCTGTCGTGGCGACGCGCGTGGCCCGGTGCCCTCGTCGGAGCGACCGGAATGGTGCTGCTGCAGGTCGGTGCCGGGTTCCTCGTCGTGTACACACCGACGAACCCTCTGCTGTCCACGTTCACGGTGCTCATCGGTTTCCTGCTGTGGTTCCGTTTCATCGGGATCGTCATCCTGGTGTCCGCCGCCTGGATCGCGGTCGCTGCGGGAGACAAGGACGTGCCTCTGCGCTCCCCCGAGGATCGCCGCGCGATGGAACAGGCGGCGCTCGTCATCGCCGCGCAGGTGGGGGTGCGGGAAGCGGAGAAGACACTCGCCCTCGCGCGCTGGCCGTGGCGGTGGCGTGCGCGGCGACGGCTCGCGGCGGCGGAGAAGACGCTGGCGCGCGCTGAGGCCGACGTTCCGGCGCCCCGCCGCGTGTCGTTGATGCCCGACTGAGCGCTCCACCCGCCTGGCGCAGCGGGTCCTCGGCCGAGCGAGCGGGCGCCCGCGGCGACGTCTGAGGTCGCGGTTAGGCTCGACGGGTGGCCCGTTCCGTACGCATCGTCTCCGTCAACGTCAATGGCATCCGTGCTGCCGTCCGCAAGGGTATGACCGAATGGCTCGACGCCTCGGGTGCCGACATCGTCGCCCTGCAAGAGGTGCGGGCGACCGCCGAGCAGCTCGCCGAGGCGCTCCCCGGCTGGCAGATCGTCAACGACGAATCACTGCAGAAGGGCCGCGCGGGCGTGGCCATCATCAGCCGACTGCCCGGCGTCGAGACGCGCAGCCACCTCGGCCCCGAGCCGCTCGACGCGTCCGGCCGATGGATCGAGACAGATTTCGACATCGACGGCGAGACGGTCACCATCGTGAGCGCCTACGTCCACAGCGGTGAGGTCGACACTCCGAAGCAAGACGCGAAGTGGCTCTTCCTCGATGCCATGGAGCAGCGCCTCGAGGCCGTGAAGTCCGAACGCGAGCTCGCCCTGGTCCTCGGCGACCTGAATGTGGGGCACCGCGAGCTCGACATCAAGAACTGGCGCGGCAATCGCAAGAACGCCGGATTCCTGCCCCGCGAGCGTGCCTACTTCGACCGCTTCTTCGGCCCGGCCGGCGAGAAGGTCGAGAGCGTCGACGGATCGGTCGGCACGGGGCTCGGCTGGGTCGATGTCGGACGCCGCGAGATGGGCGAGGTCGACGGGCCGTACACGTTCTGGTCGATGCGCGGGAAGGCGTACGACACCGACAGCGGCTGGCGGATCGACTACCACGTCGCCACCCCGGCGTTGGCGGAGCGTGTCACCGCGTACCGCGTCGATCGCGCCCCGTCCTACGACACGCGCTGGAGCGATCACTCCCCGGTGATCGTCGATTACACCCTCGGGCTCTGATCGGCGCCCTGCAGGCCGACGCCGGCGCGTCGGACGCCCTGCAGGCCGAGGCCCGTGCGTCGGACGCCCTGCAGGCCGACGCCTGTGCGTCCGGGCCGGGTCGGGCGCCCGCGCTGCGTACCGCAAGGGCTCTGCGGCGTTCGGTGCGCAGCCGGGCCCCGCGCATCGACGATCCGGTCGGGAGGGAGCACGACCGTGCGCCTCGACCGCCACGTGGCGGCACCTAGGATCGAGAGGTGACTCAGCAGCGCCTCTACTCCGGAATGCAGCCCTCCGCCGACAGCCTTCAGATCGGCAACTACATCGGGGCCCTGCTGCAGTGGCGCGAGTTGCAAGACCAGTACGAGGCCTACTTCTCGGTCGTCGACCTGCACGCCCTCACTCAGCCCGGCGACCCCGCGGAGCGTCGCGAAAAGACCCGCCGCACCGCCGCGCAGTACATCGCCGCGGGCATCGAGCCCTCCCGCTCGACGCTGTACGTGCAGTCGCACGTGCCGGCACACGCGGAACTGCAGTGGGTGCTGTCGACCCTCACGGGCTTCGGCGAGGCCGGACGCATGACGCAGTTCAAAGACAAGTCGGCCCGCTACGGCGCGGATGCCACCAACGTCGGTCTCTTCACCTACCCGGTGCTGATGGCCGCCGACATCCTGCTGTACCAGACCGACGTCGTACCCGTCGGCGACGATCAGAAGCAGCACATCGAGCTGACGCGCGACCTGGCAGAGCGCTTCAATCAGCGCTTTGGAGAGACCTTCACGATTCCGAAGCCGATGATCCAGCGTGAGACGGCCCGCATCTACGACCTGCAGAACCCCACGTCGAAGATGTCGAAGTCGGCCGAGTCCGACGCCGGCGTGCTGTGGATGCTCGACGAGCCGAAGGTCAGCGCGAAGAAGATCATGCGCGCGGTGACCGACTCCGAGGGCGCTGTGCGCTTCGACCGCGACGAGAAGCCGGGCGTCTCGAACCTCCTGGTGATCTACTCCGCGCTGACGGGACGCGAGATCACCGCGATCGAAGACGAGTACGCCGGCCGCGGATACGGCGACTTCAAGAAGGGCCTCGCCGAGGTCGTCGTGAACGAGTTCGAGCCGGTGCGCGCCCGCGCGCTCGAGCTGCTCGACGACCCGGCAGAGCTCGACCGCGTGCTGGCCGTGAACGCCGGGCGGGCGGCATCCGTCGCCGAGAAGACCCTGGCCGACGTCTACGACCGCGTCGGTCTGCTGCGCCGCGGCTGATTCCTCCCGGCAGTCACGGCGCCCCCGCATCTTCCGGTGCCGGACGTCACGAAGCCGGACCGCGTCCGGCCGCGACACAACGCAGGAGACGAGCGCGCGCCGCCGCGTCGAAGTGGCGACGCGGCGGCCAACTTGGTGCCGATTCTCCTGCGTTGTGTCCGGCGAACGGACCGGGCCAGACTCCGCGGAGCCGGCCCGCCGGCAGACGCAAGGCGGATGGTCACCCGGTCAGCAGGGCCCTGCATCGCCCGGCCACAGAGTCGAG
Source organism: uncultured Microbacterium sp. (assembly GCF_963521695.1). GTDB lineage: Bacteria > Actinomycetota > Actinomycetes > Actinomycetales > Microbacteriaceae > Microbacterium. The sequence goes on from NZ_CAUQWC010000104.1 coordinate 8,875, forward strand.
CGTCGCCCGGCCGGTGGACACAGTGCAGGACTCTTGCCGCTTCCCGAGGTCCGTCGGCCGTCTGGCCGGCCCGTATGGCTCGAATCTCCTGCGTTGTGTCCTACCGGTGAGCACCGCCGCGCCGGAGTCCCTGCACGGCACGCCGCAGCACCTCCGGTTCGGTGAAGATCATGTTCGCCGTGGGACGGATCACGGCGTATCCGCGTTCGGCCAGCAGCAGGTCACGCAATCGATCCCGCTCCTGCGACTCCCAGCCTCCGTGGTGTGCGCGGCTATCGCACTCCACGACGATCCACTCGTCCACGAGCAGATCGACGCGACCGACGCCGTCGATCGACACCTGAACCTGCACCCTGCACCCGAGACCTCTCAGCAGCAGTCGTGCGATGCTCTCGGAGCCCGCCTCGGAGCGACCGTCGAGAAGCGACGCCAAAACCGCGTACTTCGCGGGAAGTCCCGCGAAGATGTCGTGCACGTCCGCTGCGGAGATTCGGCGCTGGTGGAGGGCGTTGTCGAGCATGGCGACCGATGCTCGGGGACTTTGACAGCTGACGGCGACCCTGAGCGCCTCTGCGAGGGGTATCGAATGCGCGACTCCGTGTGCACCGTCACGCCAGTGCACGACGACGTCTGGGTCGTGCGCGAGACGCCGACGGCGCGAGACAGGTGAGCGCAACCTCCCCCGCGTCGGCTCGACCTGGACGTGCAGCCTCGTGCGATCCAGGACGAAGATGCCGGACGCGGCGACCGCGGAGACGCAGTCCAACCGCCCGCCCACGCGTTGTGCCGCGACGACCCTCTCCCCTGCTCCGGCGACGAGGTAGACGTCGCGTCTGGCGCGGTAGAGGGCACCTGTGGCCAGGGCCTCGCGGATCCCGGCGCGACTTGCACCGCCCGCCCGCAGATCGGCGTAGGAGATGGTCGAATCCAGGGGGAAGTCAGAGGAGTGTTCGGGTCGCATCCGCCCACCATCCTCGACCCGTGGACGCGTCGCGGACCGCGGGTCACAGAGTGTGCAGAGTCCCCGGGATTGGCCGCACGGGGAGGACCCGGGGAGACACAACGCAGGAGTACCGGATTCGACACGGTCGGACGGCGCCGGATCACGCGCAGTCTGCAGCGGAAGTCCTGCGTTGTGTCCCGGGCGGCGGGAAACCGGCGCACACGCCCGGACGCGGGTGGCGGCGAACCGTCGCGCACTCCCGGACCGTCGATGGGTCTGCGCGGCAGATCCGAAGGACGGCACGCAAGACCGTTCGCGATGTCGGGGGCACGTGGGAGCATGGGCGCATGCCGGAGATGCCAGAGGTCGAAGGGCTCGTCGAGTTCCTGCGCGGTCGCATCACGGGGCTGCGCGTCGACAAGGCGACCGTGTCGGCGATCAACGCGCTGAAGACCTACGACCCGCCGCTGACGGCGCTGGTCGGCTCCACCGTCACGGCCGTCGACCGCCACGGCAAATTCGTCGATGTCACGACGGATGCCGGCATCCATCTCGTCTTCCACCTCGCCAAGGCGGGCTGGCTGCGCTGGTACGACACGTTGCCGTCGACCATCATCAAGCCCGGCAAGACGCCGATCGCCCTTCGCGTGGGCTTCGACGACGGTTCCGGCTTCGACCTCACCGAGGCGGGGACGAAGAAGTCGCTCGCCGTCTACGCCGTCCGCTCCCCCGACGAGGTGCCCGGGGTCACGCGCCTCGGTCCCGATCCGCTCGGTCCCGGGTTCGACCGTGAGGCGTTCGGGGCGCTCCTGACCGACCGTCGCACGCAGATCAAGGGCGTGCTGCGCGACCAGTCGATCATCGCGGGGGTCGGAAACGCCTATTCCGACGAGATCCTGCACGCGGCCAAGATGTCGCCCTACGCCCTGGCCGCGAAGCTCACCGACGACGAGGTCGATCGTCTCTTCACGGCGATGACCGAGACCCTCGCCGAGGCCGTTGCCGAGGCACGAGGAAAACCACCGGCTCAACTCAAGGATGCCAAGAGGCGGGGCATGCGCGTCCACGGCCGCCGCGGTCAGGCGTGTCCGGTCTGCGGCGACGAGGTGCGCAGTGTCTTCTTCGCCGACAACTCGCTCGAGTACTGCCCCACGTGCCAGACGGGCGGCAAGCTGCTGGCCGACCGGCGCCTGTCGCGGCTGCTCAAGTAGGGCAGCGTAAGGCCCCGGTCCTCCTCCCGAGGGTGCGCGGTGCGGGCACCGACGGATGGCACGTTCAGCGACTCGACGCCGAGGAGCACGCCCACGAGTGACCACCGAGCTGGACGCGACGCGTTCCACGCTGACCCCGTGCCGGGCGGGCACGCCCGCTGACGACGTCGCGGGCAGGCCCGCCC
>NZ_CAUQWC010000105.1:0-11196 GCF_963521695.1 uncultured Microbacterium sp.
GGGCCGAGCCAGGCGCGGGCGGTGGCGTCCCACCGCTCGCCCGTGTTCGGGTAGGCGACCGAGGGGATGCCGGGCACCTCGGCGAGCGCGGGCAGCACCGTCGCGGGCGCGCAGCAGTTGACACCCACCGCGATCACCCCGGGGACGGATGCCGCGACGCGCAGGGCCGCCTCACGCGAGCCGGGGGCGGCGAACCCCGTGCTGTCGGCGGAGAGGCTGACGAACGCGGGGAGGCCGAGGTCGGCGAGCTCCAGCGCCAGCGCCTCGACCTCGATCGGCGAGGGGATCGTCTCGACGGCGAGGAGGTCGGCACCGGCGCCGGCGAGGACGTGCAGCCGCCGTCGATGCGCGTCGCGCAGCTGCGCGACGGTGAGGCCGTAGTCGCCGGTGTACTCGCTGCCGTCCGCGCGGAGCGCCCCGATCGGGCCGACGGATGCCGCGACCACGACGTCGGCGGCCTCCCGCGCGAGCGACACCGAGCGGGTCAGGAGCGCTTCGACATCGGCATCCGGAATCCGCCCGTCGAAGCCCAGCTGGTAAGAGGCCGTGATGACGACCTCGGCGCCCGCCTCGGCGAAGGCCGCGTGGGCGGCGCGCACCTCGTCGGGGTCGTCGCGCAGCACGCGCGCCGACCACAACTCCGAGGTCACGTCGTTTCCGCGGGACTCCAGCAGGGTGCCGAGTCCGCCGTCGAGCACGACGGGGCGTCGCGTGATGGTGTCGGCGAGGTCGATCACGCCTCGTGCGTCTCGCCGGCCGCGAGCACGCGCAGGGCGCTCGCCAAGAGGGCCTGGTCGCCGCGGCTGACGTCGCGCAGGGCTTCGGCCTCGAGTCGGACGAGCTCGGTCATCGCGGTATCCACCCGTTCGATGCCCTCGGGGGTGATCGCGACGAGGATCGCGCGGCCGTCCGACGGATTCGGGCGGCGGTGCACGAGACCGCGCTCGGCGAGCTTGTCGAGACGGTTGGTCATGGCCGCGCTGCCGATCATCGTGGCCGCGATCAGACGCGTCGCACTGAGCTCGGTACCCGCGCGGCGGAGGACGGCGAGCACGTCGAACTCCCACACGGCGATGCCGGCGCTCGCGAAGGCCTTCGCGCGCAGCTTCGACAGGTGGAACGCCGCGCGGCGCAGGCGCGACATCACATCGAGGGGCGTCAGGTCGACTTCGGGCAGCAACTGCGACCACGCGTCGATGAGGAGGTCGACCTCGTCGTCCTTGCTGCTCGCGGTAGGCATTCTTCGACGGTACCGGAGCCGCAGGGTGCGGGGGCGCAGTGACGGGCGTGCCGGGACCGCCGGGATCCCCGTCGAGTATGCGTCACGCGGCAACCCGGGTGAGCGGATGCCGGATGCCGACGCGACTACCGCGCGTGAGCCCGCGCCGAGAGCGCACACGGCGACGCGCCTCGCGACTCCCGTGTCCGAGGGACGGGTTAGCGTGGAGCAACGCCCTCGACGCCGCGGAAGGAACCGATGACCCTGCACGACGAGACCGCTCCCCCGGCCGCGGACGCCGACGCCTCCACGCCGGCCGGCGGAGACCCCGGCGCCCGCGGCATCGTCGGGAACTCGGCATCCCGCGTCTTTCCCGATCGCGACGACGCCCGGGCCGATCCCTGGTCGATCGACCTGGAGCGCATCCAGTTCTCGCCATACTTCTCGCGACTGTCGGCCGTGACGCAGGTGGTGTCGCCGTCGATGGGCGGGGCGCCCGTGCACAACCGCCTCACCCACACGCTCAAGGTCAGCGCGATCGCGCGGGTCGTCGCCCTGCAGCTCAACACCCGATCGCGCCGCGCGGGGGACGGCGACGTGTGCAACGCCACCGTCGTCGAGGCCGCCGCCTACGCCCACGACCTCGGGCACCCGCCGTTCGGCCACCTCGGGGAGTCGACCCTCGACCGTCTCGCGCGCACCGAACTCGGCCTGGTCGACGGCTTCGAGGGCAACGCGCAGACGTACCGCATCTTGACCGCCCTCGACGTCGTCGAGAACGCCCCGCGCGGACTCAACCTCACCGCGGCCGTGCGCGCCGCGTCGGCGAAGTATCCGTGGGCGCCGTCGGTCGAGGCGCGGGAGATCGAGCGGATCGGCGCCCCCCGTGGCATCCGCCGTACCTCCGACGGCGTGTATCGCGTGCACAAGTACTCGGCGTACGACCTCGACGTCGACGACCTGACCGCCGCACGACAGGGGGTGGATGCCGAGCCCCTGCGCCAGAGCATCGAGGGCGCCGTGATGGACCTCGCCGACGACATCGCCTACTCGGTGCACGACGTCGACGATTTCTATCGGGCCGGCATCCTGGACCACGCGCCCATCGCGGCGGAGTTCCGCGGGTGGCTCGACGACGTGCTCGAGTGGCGCTCGCGCGACGACGCCGAGGTGCGCGCCGAGCTGATGCCCGGTGCGGGTCTGGAGCGCCTGCGCCGCAAGATGCGCCGCGACGACCCCTGGATCGCCGACGACGAAGCCTTCCTCGCCGCCGTCAGCGACGTGGATGCCGAGATGGTCACCGACCTGCTCGCCCGCCCCTTCGACGGCTCCCTCACGGCCGAGCGCCGGCTCGCAGGTTTCACCGACCGGTGGATCCGCCGTTTCCAGGAGTCGGCGCAGCTGCGTCCCCTCGACACTCCGCGCGCCGGCCCCGTCGTGCTGTCGCCGTGGGCGTGGCACCACGTCGAGGTGTTGAAGTTCGTGCACAAGCGGTTCGTGCTGAGTCGCCCCGACCTCGCGATCCAGCAGCGGGGCATGAGCCGCATCCTCGCTCGCTCGGTGCGCGCGCTCGGCGAGTGGCTCGACGACGACCTCGACCGCGCGCGCACCCCACGACGCCTGCGCGAACTCATCGCCCTCGCCCGTGAGCAGTACGCCGCCCTGCCCGCCGAACGCAGACCCTCGGATGCCGAGGCCGAGACGCTCGCGCGCTCCCGCGGGATCGTCGACTACGTGGCATCCCTCACCGACGCGCAGGCGTTCGCCCTGTCGGAGGCGATCTCAGGCCGCGCGGATCGCCTGTGGGCGCTGGGGCAGCGGCTGTGACCGGGGAGGACTCGCCGCACGGGCGCTGAGTTCTCTGGTTTGGGGCGCGATCGCTGAGTTCTCTGGATTGGGGCGCGATCGCTGAGTTCTCTGATTTGGGGCGCGATCCGCCGTTCGGGGCGCGACACTCACGCCCCGAACGGAGAATGTCGCCCCGAACCCGACACCACGGCGCGAGGCGGGCCCGCCTCAGGGAATGAGACGCGCGGCGCGGTACCGCGCGAACAGGCGGGTGAACGAGTCGCGCGTGCGGTGATGCTCGGTGAAGCCCGCCAGGCGGCTCTTCGACATGTCGGTCATCACTTCGATCTCGCGCCCGAGATCGGCATCCGTGTGCCACCACGAGGCGACCCGCGTGATGTCGGGTTCGGCGAGTCCGTGCTGCTCGACGATCTCCGCCCACACCGGTGCCGCATCGGCCATCTGCTGCTCGAACGGGCGGGGCGCGGTGTCGAAGCCCTCGGCCTCCACACCGAGGTCGGCCGCGATGCGCGGCCACATCCACCGCCAGCGGAACACGTCGCCGTTCGCCGTGTTGAACGCCTCGTCAGCACCCTCGGGGTGAGTGCTCGCCCACACCATCTGGTTCGCGAGCAGATCGGCGTCGGTCACGTCGGTGAGGCCGTTCCACTGCGTTTCACTCCCGGGGAAGGTGAACGGCCGACCGGTGTGGCGGCTGATGGCCGCGGCGACGGCGATGGTGAGGCCCATGTTCATCGCATTCCCGACCGCATGGCCCAACACCGTGTGCGAGCGGTGGACCGACCACGTGAAACCCGCCCGTTCCGCGGCCGCGAAGACTTCGTCCTCCTGGGCGTAATAGAAATTGTCGACGTCGAGTCGAGGCTCGTCCTCATGGAACGGGGTATCGGGCATCTCCCCCTGGCCATACGCCTCGAAGGGGCCGAGATAGTGCTTCAATCCCGTCATCAGCGCGACGTGGCGCACCGGAGCGTCGACGAGTGCCGCCAGGAGGTCGCGCACCATGCCACCGTTGACGACGATGTTCTCGGCCTCGGTGTCCTGCCGCGACCAGGCGGTGAAGAACACGTGGGTGACCGGGACGCCTCGCAGGGCACTGCGCAACGCCTCGGGCGAACGCAGATCGGCGGATCGCCAGGTCACGCCGGGGCGCTCCGCGCCGGGCCGCCGGGACAGGGCCGTCACCGCCCACCCGTCGTCGGAAAGACGGTCGAGGAGGGCGCCGCCGGCGATACCGGTCGCGCCGACCACGAGAGCGTGTGAGGAGTCAGTCAAAAGCGTTCTTCCGATCGGGTCGAGGTGGATACGGGGGAACGAGGGATGCCCGAGGGGTATTCCCCGGCTCGGCGGGACGCGTCTACGATCGGCGGATGCTGTGCGTCACCGACCCGCTGCCCGCGCGACCCCGGCGGATCGTCGTCGCGGGGGTGTCGGGTGTGGGCAAGACGACGCTGGCGCGGCGGATCGCCGAGATCACCGGCATCCCCCATACCGAGATCGACGCGCTGTTCCACGGGCCGGACTGGACGCCCCGGCCCGCATTCGTCGATGACGTGCGCGCCCTCGTCGCGCGGGACACCTGGGTGACCGAGTGGCAGTACTCCGACGCGCGGCCCCTGCTGACCGCTCGCGCCGACCTGCTGGTGTGGCTCGACCTGCCGTTCGCTACCGTGACACTCCCCCGTGTGGTTGCCCGGACGGTGCGACGGCGCCTTCGCCGCGAACGCCTGTGGAACGGCAACGTGGAACCTCCCCTGCGGACGTTCTTCACCGACCCCGAGCACATCGTGCGGTGGTCGTTCGCGACGCGGAGGAAGTATCGCGAGCGGATCCCCGCACTGCGCCGCGACCTGCCGGTGGTGCGCCTGCGCCGCCGGCGGGATGTCGAGCGGTGGGTGGCCGGAGCGCTGACCGACACGGTGCGCTGAGCCGAGGACCGGCGCGCCGCGTCATCCGCGTCCGCGAGCCCGTCCCACAGCAGACCGGCCGTCTCGCGTCGGCCCTCGACGGGGGCGCAGCATCTCCATCGCACCCGAAAGAGAGACCGTTCGCATGGACCACGTCCTGATCGGGCCGGCGCGGGCTGACCGACCCTTCACGCGGGACGGGAGCCGTCGGCATCCCCCTTACAAGATGCCGACGGCCCAGGTCTACTCTGCCGCACGCAGCGCCGCGACGACGTCGTAGCGCTCTCGAATGGTGGGGCGATGGTCGGGCTCCACGGCGCGCGTGGTGGTGACCGTCCAGTCGACCGGGCCGCCCGCCAGCACGCCCGCCGCCTGCCGCGCCGCCCCGAGGGCGACGTACTCGCCCGCGGCCGGCACGACGATCTCGGCGTCGAACACCTGCGCGGCGATACGCGCGACGCCCTCGTTGGCGGCAGCTCCCCCGATCAGCAGGATGCGCCGCACCTCCACGCCCTGCGCCCGGATCGCGTCGAGCCCGACAGCCAAGCCGCTCAGCATCCCCTCGATCGCGGCGCGCGCGAGATTCGGACGGTTCGTGGAGGCCAGTGTGAGACCGGTCAGCGACGCCTGCGCGTGCGGGAGGTTGGGGGTGCGCTCCCCCTCGAACCACGGCACGAGGACGACCCCGCCGGCACCGGGTTCGGCCTCGAGGGCGAGCGCGCCGAGGTCGTCGTGCGAGACCCCGAGGAGTCCGGCGACGGCGTCGAGCACGCGGGCGGCGTTGAGCGTGGCGACGAGCGGCAGGAACCGGCCGGTCGCATCGGCGAACCCGGCGACCGTGCCCGTGGTGTCGCGAGTGGGTGCGTCGGCGACGGCGAAGACCGTGCCGGAGGTGCCGAGAGAGACGACCACATCGCCCACGCCCGCGCCCAGACCGAGGGCGGCCCCGGCGTTGTCGCCGGCCCCCGGCCCCACGAGGGCTCCCCCGGGGAGGGTTCCCGCGCTCTCCCACGGCCCGATCACGCGGGGCAGCACCGCGTCGCGGCCGAGTGCCCGGCGCAACAGGTCGAGGTCGTAGCCGTCGGCACCCCAGTAGGCGGTTCCCGAGGCGTCGGAGCGGTCGGTGATGAGCTCCTCGAGCACGGAGTTGCCCGGCCCGAAGCCGCGGAGGCGCCAGGTGAGCCAGTCGTGCGGCAGCGCGACCGCGGCCACGCGCGCGGCGTTGTCGGGCTCGGCGTCGCGCAGCCACCGGAGCTTGGTGCCCGTGAACGAGGCGACGGGCACCACGCCCGTGCGTTGTGCGTAGGCATCGGCGCCGACCTCGTCGATCAGGTCGCGCGCAGCCTGCGCCGAACGGGTGTCGTTCCACAGCAGGGCATCGCGGATGACGTCGCCCGCGGCATCCAGCGCGACCATGCCGTGCTGCTGACCGGCGATCGAGACCGCGGCGACATCGTCGAGGCCGCCGGCTTGCGCGATGGCATCCTGCAGTGCGCGCCACCACGCCTCGGGGTCGACCGCGGTACCGGAGGGATGCGGCGCGCGCCCCTCGCGCACCACGCGCCCGGTCTCGGCGTCGGCCACGATGACCTTGCACGACTGCGTCGACGAATCGACTCCCATGACGAGCGCCATGCTTTATCCCCTTCTGGTATCCGCGCCTGCATCGGCGGGGAATCTCTTGATGTTCTTCCGTCCGAGCGTGGGCCCGGTCCCTCCGTCCCCTCCCTCGAGTGTCCAAGACACGCCGCGAGGGCCCAACCCGAACGGCGTTTCCTGGACACTCGACCAAGCGAGACACCGCACGCACGGAACCTGTCGAGTGTCCAAGACACGCCGCCAGCGCCCGACCCGGACGGCGTTTCCTGGACACTCAACGAAAGAGGAGAGGGGGCGCGGGTACGGGGCAGCGGGAGCGTCGAGTGCACGCGGCACCGACCTGGAAGGGCGAGGATGCCAAGGCATCCACGCCCGTCGGGGATCAGCGCGCGCCGAGCAGGTGCTCGGTGGCGAGCTGCTGCAGGCGAACGAAGCCGAAGCCCTTGCCGCCCAGGTAGGCGTCGGTGTCGAAGTCTTCGTAGGCCGAGCGGTCGGCGAGGAAGTCGTCGTAGGTCTCACCCTCGTTCAGCGTCGGCTGCGCGAGCTCGGCCACCTTCGCGGCCGCGAGCGCCTCCTGCACCTCGGGGTCGGCGCGGAAGGCCGCGGCGCGCTCCTTCAGCAGCAGGTAGGTGTTCATGTTGGCCGAGACCGAGTCCCAGACGCCCGTCTCGTCTTCGGTGCGCGAGGGCTTGTAGTCGAAGTGACGGGGGCCGTCGTACGCGGGGACGCCGCCGGGTCCACCGTTCTCGAGCAGGTCGACGAGGGCGAAGGCGTTGTGCAGGTCGCCGTGGCCGAACACCAGGTCCTGGTCGTACTTGATGCCGCGCTGGCCGTTGAGATCGATGTGGAAGAGCTTGCCGTGGTACAGCGCCTGGGCGATACCGGCGGCGAAGTTGAGGCCCGCCATCTGCTCGTGTCCGACCTCGGGGTTCAGGCCCACGAGTTCGGGACGCTCGAGCGAGTCGATGAAGGCGATCGCGTGGCCGAGTGTCGGCAGCAGGATGTCGCCGCGCGGCTCGTTCGGCTTCGGCTCGATGGCGAAGCGGATGTCGTAGCCCTTGTCGGTGACGTAATCGCCGAGCAGGTTCACCGCCTCGCGGTAGCGCTCCAGCGCCTGGCGGATGTCTTTCGCGGAGTCGTACTCGGCCCCCTCGCGACCACCCCACATGACGAAGGTCTTCGCCCCCAGCTCGGCGGCGAGGTCGAGGTTGCGCAGCACCTTGCGCAGGGCGAAGCGGCGCACCTGGCGATCGTTCGAGGTGAACCCACCGTCTTTGAAGACGGGGGCCGAGAACAAGTTGGTCGTGACCATCGGCGTGATGATGCCGGTGTCCTGCATCGCCCCCTTGAGGCGGTCGATCTGCGTCTGGCGCTCGGCGTCGGTCGAGCCGAACGCGAAGAGGTCGTCATCGTGGAAGGTGAGACCGTACGCGCCGAGCTCGGCGAGCTTCTCGACGACGTGCACGACGTCGAGGGGCTCACGCGTGGGGCCGCCGAAGGGATCGGTGCCGTTGTAGCCGACGGTCCAGAGACCGAACGAGAACTTGTCGTCGCGGGTGGGGGTGGGCATTCCTGCTCCTTCGCATGGAGACGCACGGGTGCGTCATGACGCACATCGAGGTTTGTTGGTTCTCACAACATATACCCCGGATGCCGCGGCGTCCAGCCCCGCGTCAGCCTCCGAGCGCCGCGTCCACGACCGTGAACACGTCCGGATCCCACGTGAGCGCGCGGTCCCACGGCAGCCCGAACGCCTCGGCGAAGAAGATGCTGTGCACATGGTCGAGGAACGAGTGCCGTTCGACGGTCGGCAGCACCGACGTGGGAACCTCGTCGGCGCGTCCACTGGTCAGCGAGACGAGACCGTCGTGCGGCCACAGCTGCACCGGCTCGGTCGCCGCGGCGAAGTAGCCCGCGCCGATCGCGGTCACCGGGATGCCGTCGAGCACCCCTGCCTGGGCGTCGTTCCACTCGCGCAGGAACCGGCGCGACACCTCGCGCGCAGCCCCCTGGGAGTGGGCGTCCGCGTACGGGCGCACCTCGGCGAAGATCTGCCGTGTCGCCGGGTCGTCGTGCGCGTCTTCCTCTGAGACCTCGCCGTCGAGGACGTCGCCGAGCACCGATCCGTCCCACGGGGTGCCGAGCGTCACGAGGCGTTCGATTCGAAGGCTGTCGTCGCCGAGCTCGCGGATCGCGGCACGCGAGAACAAGCCGCCCATCGAGTGACCGACGAGGTCGATGCTGCGCACGCCCTCGTCCGCGGCGAGGCGCCGCAAGAACCCGGCGAGCGCGACCCCGGCGTCGTCGACGCGGCCCACCGCGTTGATCGTGACGTCGGCGGGAAGCACGACGGGGACGTCGGCGAAGCCCTGCCACCCGGCATCCTCCCCCACCTCTCCCGCACCGATGCGGGCCGGCGCCGTGAACACGCGGATGCCGCGGTCGAGGAAGTGAGCGCGAAGGGCGGTCATGGTGTTGCCCGCTGCGAGGCCGGACGCGGCCGCACGCTCCGGGTCGGTGTACGGGGTGACGGCGGCTCCGCCGGAGACGAGGACGACAGCATCGGTCATGTCGCTCAGATTACCGACGCGCGCCGGGGCGCCTCAGCCGCCCGACATCACGGCCGCGGGCGCGTCACCGATCCGAACGCCTCCGGAGGAGCGTGTCGGCCGCGACCCCGGCGGTCAGACCCACGGCGGCGCCCAGCAGCAACCCGAGGGCGAGATTGTCGAAGCCGAACACGCCGATGGCGGCGCCCGCCGGCACCCCGAGGACGATGCCGATCGCGATCGGGTTCACCGCGGATGAGCGCTCGGGATCGTGGCGTGTCATGGCTTCACCGTAGGCACACCGGCCCGCGCGCACCTCCCCCGCGCGGGGGACGCTCAGCTGGGCAGCGCCTCTTCGATCGCGGCGACGACCTCGGGGGCGTCGGGCTGGGTGCGGGGGCTGAACCGCGTGACGCGACCGTCGGGAGCCACGACGAACTTCTCGAAGTTCCACGAGATGCGGCCGGTCTTGCCCTCGGCATCCGGAGTCTGCGTGAGCTCCTTGTAGAGCGGGTGGGCGTTTCGCCCGTTGACCTTGACCTTCTCGGTCATCGGGAACGTCACGCCCCACGTCGACGAGCAGTATTCGGCGATCTTGTCGCTGTCGCTGAGCTCCTGCAGGAACTGATTGCTCGGAAAGCCGATCACGGTGAATCCGCGGTCGGCGTAGCGCTTGTGCAGCTCTTCGAGGGTCTCGTACTGCCCCGAGAGCCCGCAGCGCGATGCGACGTTCACCACGAGCGCGGCCCTGCCCTCGGTCAGCGCGCCGAAGGTGGTCTCTTCGCCCTGGAGGGTGGTGACGGGGATGCCGGAAAGGTCCATGGTCCAATCCTGGCACCGCCGGCGCCGCGCGGGGCGGTGCGGAATGACTGTCCCTCTTCGATAAACGCCCTCCACGGGGAGAAACGCGTGGACAGCGCGTTTCTTCGCTCAGAAGGCGTTTATGGGGGTGACGACGCGGGTGCGAACCGACGGAACGCGTCGACGCGAGGGCGCGTGGCACAGTTGTCGCATGAGCACCGCGGGGAGTCGGGGCGATGGCATGCGCCGCGCCAACCTCGCGCTCGTGCTGCGCACCGTGCACCGCGAGGGCCCGCGCTCCCGCGCCGCCCTGACCGAGGCGACGGGCTTGAACCGCTCGACGATCGCCGATCTCGTCGGCGAACTGCAGCGCGCCGGCCTTGTGATCGAGCGGGCGTCCGAGGCCATGGGCCGCGTCGGCCGCCCCTCCCCCATCGTCGTGCCCGACCCCCGGGTCGTCGCGGTGGCGGTCAACCCCGAGGTCGATGCTCTCGACATCGGCGCCGTGACCCTCGACGGCACGATCATCGCGCGCCGGCGCCTCGAGCAGACGTCTCTCCTGACTCCCGAGCGCACGGCCGAGCTGGTCGAGGCGACCCTCGCCGGGTGGCGGCGCGGACCGCTCACCGACAGCCGGATCGTCGGTGTGGGCGTGGCCGTACCCGGCCCCGTGCGGGCGTCCGACGGGCTCGTCCGCGAGGCACCCCACCTGCAGTGGCGTGACGCTCCGCTCTCGGAGCTGATGACGGATGCCACGACCCTCACCGCCCACGTCGGCAACGACGCCGCCCTCGGCGCTCTGGCCGAGTATCTCTTCGGGGCGGCGCGCGGCGCGCACGACGTCGTCTACCTCAACGGCGGTGCGAGCGGCATCGGCGGCGCCGTGATCGTCGGCGGCGTCCCTCTCGGCGGTGCCGGCGGCTATGCCGGAGAGTTCGGACAGAATCGCCCCGGCATCGTCGACGCGGCCGACCGGCGCGCGAGCGACGGGGTGCTCGAAGACGAGGTGAGCCGTGCGCTGCTGCTGTCGGCGGTGGGACTCGACGGCGGCGACGACGCGGTCCTGGCCGCTGCCCTGGCATCCACCTCCGACCCCGCGGCGCACGCCGAGGTCGATCGGCAGCGGAGGATCCTCGCGACGGCGCTGGTGAACGCGGCGAACGTGCTGAACCCGGCGGTCATCGTGCTGGGCGGCTTCCTCGCCGTGCTCGCCGCCCGCGACCTCGACGGCCTCGACACCGCCGTCCGCGCGCAGACGGTGCCGGCTTGCGCCGACGGCCTGCGCCTGGCCGTCGCCGAACTGGGCGAGGAC
>NZ_CAUQWC010000106.1:0-11156 GCF_963521695.1 uncultured Microbacterium sp.
GATCCGCCGCGCTGACCGTCGCGTCGGCGCTGCCCACGCCGGTGGTCAGGACGGTGACGGATGCCGCCCGCGCGGTGCTCGGCACCGACACCGTGCCGCGGTACTCGGCGGAGCTGCCCCCGGGTGGGGCGTCGCGGAAGTCGCTGGGGTCTCGGGCCGGGGCGGCGGGTGTGGAGCCCGTGGCGGTGTTCCTGCCCGCGTGCGCGGGGAGCATGTTCGGCCCGGAGGGCGGGATCGGCGCGACCGCCGCATTCACCCGCCTGCTGGAACGCGCGGGCGTCTCGGCCGTGGTGCCCGACGGTATCGACGCGCTGTGCTGCGGAACCCCGTGGTCGTCGAAGGGCTACGCGAAGGGGCACGCGACGATGTCGGCCCGCGTGCGATCAGCCGTGCGCGAGGCCACCCGCGACGGCGCCCTGCCGGTCGTGTGCGATGCGTCGAGCTGCACCGAGGGATTCGCGGCGACGCTGCGCGAAGAGGGCGTGGAGGTTCTGGATGCCGTGACCTTCGTGGCATCCACTCTTCTGCCGCGTCTCACCCCGACACCGGTGGCCGAGCTGCTGGCCCTTCACCCGACGTGTTCGTCGACGCAGCTGGGGATCGATCCGGCCCTGCGCGCGCTGGGCGAGGCGGTCGCGACCGAGGTGCGAGTGCCCGATGCGTGGGGGTGCTGCGCGTACGCGGGCGACCGGGGCATGCTGCACCCCGAGCTCACGGAGGCCGCGACCGCTCCGGAGGCGGCCGAGGTCGCCGAGTGGGGCGCGGATGCCTTCGCGTCGTGCAACCGCACGTGCGAACTCGGCATGACGAAGGCGGCGGGGGAGTCGTACGTGCACGTGCTGGAGCTGTTGGAGAAGGCGACGCGCTGAGGGGACGCGTCCGGGAGCGGACGCGTCCCCTCTCGTCACTCACTGCGAGGCGGGCAGCTCCGCGGCGCTGTCGCGGTCGGCAAAGGGCTTGGAGTCAATCCTGCGGAGCGGATTGCCGGCGCCTGCGCACGACAGCGATCCACAGTCCCGCAACGAGGGCGAGTACTCCGATACCGACAACGCTCGCAACCTGGACGCCGGTGTTCGCCAAGCCGGAAAGAGGTCGGCCTGCTGCGCTCGTTCCTCCTGCGGCGGACGCGGAGGGATTCGGGATGGAGGCGGCAGTTGTCGGAGACGCTGTGGGCGTGGTGCCGGTCGCGGAGGGAGTCGGTGCGGGGCTCGCGTCAGCGGGCGTCGGCGTAGGAACGGGGGTGGTGGAAACCGACCACTGTCCGGCCGAGAACGCGATCGGCAGCGTGGCCGCAGGGATCACGACGACGGGGATGCCGTCGGCGACGGCGAGGCACTCGAGGGTGAGCGTCGCGCTGCCCGTCTCTCCTCCCGCGGGCACGACCTCGGAGAAGGGCAAGTACATCGGCACCGTCACCGGCGCGGCACCATCGGTCGAGACGGTCGGGGACACCACGACCACGGAGGTGTCTGCGGACACGCTCAGGCGAGCAGCGTCCTGGGCTCCACCGGGGCATCCCCCGGCCAGGTAGGCAGATGAGAACGAGGGGTTGGCCATGGCATCACCGCTTGTCACCGTCATCCCCGTGGCGTCCTGCAACACGAGCGCGGACGACGTCGTTGCGGCCAGAGCAGGCGCGGCAGTCAGAGCGGCGGAGCCGAGAATCGCCGCCGTCGCCAGGGCAACGGGGAGCGTAGGAGGAAGCGCTTTCGTGAGGGACATGGTGGCTCTCTGTCGGGGTGACGCCGGTCGGGCAGGACAGACGGACTGTCCCCGAAACACATGTCGCGTTCGTGAACAGACAACGATGTCTCTCCCCCATCCGTACGAGCGCCGTTCACGCGGCGTGGCTACGTTCCGGGGCGCCCCTCTCACGAAAGCCGTCGATGACTGATCACAACGCCTCCTCCGGTTTCACCCGTCGGAACTTCCTCGCCGCAAGCGCTGTCGCAACGGCCGCGACGTCTGTCGGCTTCGCCGCCGGAACGACGAGTGCTCAGGCAGCTACTCCCGGTGCGGTGCTTCGCGCGGCGGAAGCGGTCGACCCCGCTCAGTTGCAGTGGGTTGTCTTCGACCACCACGTGCACTCGTTCTATTCGCACGACGCCAAGTACGCCATGACGACCATTCTGGACAACGCGCAGCGGTTCGGGGTGGGGGCGATCGTCTTCACCGAGCACAGCAACTTCGGGCACGCCAACACCGGCGGGATCTTGAACGCCGCCCGCGAGATCGAGGTGGCGCGCAGGGCCCGCCCGGACCTGATGGTGTTCCAGGGCCTCGAATGGTACATCCCCGCCGCGGAGCACGGCACGGTCATCGTCGCCCCCGGCCCCCAGACCATGCAGGTCATCCGCCGGTTCGAGCTGCTGTACGACGGCAAGCTCAACAAGTGGGACAAGCCGGACCCAGCCACGAACCAGGCCGCAGAATTCCTCCAGCACGCGGTGGACGGCATTCAATGGCTCGCGAAGCAGCGCGAGGACGGTCTTGTCGACGACGCCATCGTGCTCGCCAACCACCCGTGCCGCCTGGGAATCGACTCGCCGGCCGAGTTGCGCGCCTGGCAGGACGCCGACCCCGACATCTTCATCGGTATGGAAGGCGCGCCCGGCGCTCAGGCTTCGGGCCTGGCGACCAATACGTCGGACACGACGCAGCGAGGCGAGTACGAAAACTCACCCGGTACGTACTCGTACCCGGGTTTTCCCGAGGTCGCTTACCGCCTGCATGGTGGTTTCGATTGGATGACCGCGGTCGTCGGCGGCATGTGGGACAGCCTGCTCAGCGAGGGCCGTCGCTGGTGGATCACCACCAACAGCGACCTCCACCTGAAGAACCTCGACACCGTTCGAGTGGGAGACTTCCCGACCGGTGACAACTGGGAAGCCGGCCTCACGCTCGGGAACTTCAACCGTGCCGGCCGCCGACCCGAACCCGTCGCCACCGCCGATGCTCAGTTCGGAAGCGACCTGTGGCCCGGCGAGTTCAGCCGGAACCACGTCGGGCTCACGGACAAGACGCACACGGGCCTGATGTCCGCCTTCCGCGCTGGCCGCGTGTGGGTCGACCACGGACACCTGATCTCCGGGCTCTCCGTCACGCTCCGAGCCGTCGAAGACACCGCCACTGCGGCCACCCTCGGCGAAACCCTCAGCGTCGCCTCGGGTACCGATCTCGAGCTCGTGATCGACGTCGAGCCCACCACCACCCCCAATTCGTACGGCATCCTGCCCCGGCTGGCGCACCTCGACGTCATCGCCGGCGTCATCACGGGCCCAACCGGCGACCGCGAAACGATGACCGCTCCGCTCACCCGGGTCGTGCAGCTGCTCGATGTCAGCGACCGCAGCGGCTCTGCCTTCCAGGTCGTCGTGCCCATGGGCGCCGTCGAAACCGCCGGCTACGTCCGGGTCCGCGGATCAGACGGCAGGGTCAACGGCGTCGGGCCGATGGGCGCCGATGTCGACCCCCGCGCCCCGCAACCCCACGCCCCCGGTCAGGCGAACTGCTGGCTCGACACCTGGATGTACACCAACCCGATCTTCGTCGAGATCCGCTGATCGATACTCGTGGGCATTCTCGGCAATGCCTTCTCCGGGTGGCACCTCAGGGGCGCCCCCGCCTCTCAGGAAGGCTGCCGCTGATCCGTGTGGAACCGGTCGGTTTCGTCCGGCCCTTACCGTCTGCCGCATGCCGCGGACACACCCATCGCGCTCTCCGCTCGACGCCCTCGCGTCAGGTGCTGAACTGCAGCCAGCGTCAGGAGAAGAGCTGGCGGAGCGCGTCGAGGTCGCCGGAGTCGACGACCTCCTGGACCGCGTCGATGGTGTCCTGATCGGCGAACATCCCCTTGAGGGTGTCGTTCCAGATCGTTTGCACGGAGTCCACGTCACCGGCATCCACCGCCCTGCCCGCAGACTCGATCGCCTGCTGGTACGGAATCTGTTGAAACCCCGCAGGCGCGTCAGACGGGTTGAAGTACGGCACCCAAGGGCTGTCGGGGTTGGGGGTGAGCCAGAGCACCTGCCCCGGTTGGATCGTGCGCACATGGTTCATCGAGCCGAGGGTCGGGTACGCGCAGAGCCGCTCGGCAATCACCGCCTCGACGTCACCGGGCTCGACGGTATAGGTCGAGGGGGTGCCGTCCTCATCGAGTGTCACCTCGCCCCGCGCGAACTCACGTGCGCCGAGATCCCGCAGCGTCCCCCGCCGCTCCAGATACAGACTCCCGGTGGAGCCGTAGACCTCCGACATGCCCGAGCAGGTTCCCGACTCGGTCGATTGCGGCGCCGGCGTAGCTCCGGTCACCTGCTCGGCGACAGCCGCGGGAGCGGATGCCGGGGTCGTCTCGACTGCCGTGGGCGCTGCGGTGGTGCACCCGGCCAGCGCCGCCGCCGTCACGGCGAGTACGGCAAGTGCAGGGGTGAGCGTGGGTGCGCCGGCCATGACGCCATATTGACAGACTCGTTCCCCTTCTCGACGTCACGTGCGACCGTGGCGCTCGCCGCGGAGCGGATGCCTTCGCGTCGTGCAACCGCACGTGCGAACTCGGCATGACGAAGGCGGCGGGGGAGTCGTACGTGCACGTGCTGGAGCTGTTGGAGAAGGCGACGCGCTGAGGGGACGCGTCCGGGAGCGGACGCGTCCCCTCTCGTCACTCACTGCGAGGCGGGCAGCTCCGCGGCGCTGTCGCGGTCGGCATCCAGGGTGCTGCTATCGATCACGAACCGGAAGCGGATGTCGTTGGCGACCATCTCGTCGAAGGCCTCGTTGACCTGCTGCACGGGGATGACCTTCACCTCGGCGGCGATCCCGTGCTCGGCGGCGAAGTCGAGCACCTCCTGCGTCTCGGCGATGCTGCCGATCAGCGAGCCGGCGATCGTGATGCGGTTCATCGACACGAAGCCGAAGTCGATGCCCTCCTCGTGGATCGGCTCGAGCATGCCGACCGTCACCAGCGCCCCGTCGTGGCGGATGAGCGAGAGGTAGGGCTTCATGTCGAACGGCGTCGGAATGGTCGACAGCACGAAGTCGATGCTCGAGGCCTGGGCCTCGACGGCATCCTCGTCGGTCATGTCGATCACGTCGTCGGCGCCGAGGGCCCGCACGGCGTCGGCCTTGTCGGGGCTGGTGGTCAGTGCGATCACGCGGTCGGCGCCGCGCGCCTTCGCGAGCTGCACGGCGAGGTGACCGAGTCCGCCGAGGCCGGCGACGGCGACGACGCTGCCGGGACCGATGTTCCAGTGCGCCAGCGGCGACCACGTCGTGACGCCGGCGCAGAGCAGCGGAGCCGCCTGCTCGAGCGGGATGGCGTCGGGGATGCGCAGCACGAAGTGCTCGTTGACGACGATCTCGTCGGAGTACCCGCCGAGGGTGACGTCTCCGGCGTCGGGGTCCTGCCCGTTGTAGGTGAAGATCGCGGGCGGGTTCTGGTACTGCTCCTCGCTCACGCCGCGCTGCGACTCGTCGCCCCAGTAGACGAGGCAGCCCACGCCCACGCGGTCGCCGACGGCGTAGCGGGTCACTTGGGAGCCCACCTCGGCGACGGTGCCGGCGATCTCGTGCCCGGGGAGGCAGGGCCACAGCGTCGCGAGGGCACCGCCGAATTCGTCGCGCGCCTGGTGCACGTCGGAGTGGCATACGCCGCAGTAGGCGATGTCGATGCGCACGTCTTCGGGCCCCACCTCACGGCGGTCGAAGGTGAAGGGCGCCAGGGGGGTGTTCTTGTCGGGGGTGGCATAGCCGATGTTGCGGGACATGTTCTTCCTCAGGTCAGGGCGAGTGCGTCCCAGAACGGTAGGAAAGGCGCCTGACGAGAGACGGGCCCTGGTGTTTTCGGCGGATGCCGGTACTATCCGCGGCCGGCGGGGGGAGAAGGGAGGCGGACATCTCCGCCGTCACGGTCCGCAAGCGAAGGGTAGCCCGCTCTTCCCCGCGCGTCGGCCGCGCTCCTAGACTCGGCCCGTTCATTCACCCGATCAGAAGGTTCCTCGTGACAACACCCACCTGGCGCGCGACGATGCGCGCCCTGTCCGCCGCTGCCGCCGTCCTGTTCGCCGTCACCTGCGTCGGCGTCTCCGCGGCATCCGCCGCCCCCGCCCCGACACCCATCCACGACGTCCTCGTCGTCGACTCGTCGGGCGATCCGATCGACGGCGCCGTCGTCGAACTCAGCACCGAGCCGTTCGCCCCCGAACACTTCGGCATCGCCGGCGCCGACGGCCGCCTCGATCTCACCACAGTGCCCGGCCTCGAGCTCGGCACCGCCTATCAGATGTGGATCTGGGCGAACGGCTACGCCGGCTACTGGGACGGGGCGTCCGATTCGGACGACACCACCCCGGTGCAGCTCGTCGCCGACGACGTGACGGTGACCGCCACCATCGACAAGACCAACACCCCGCCGGATGCCACGTCCGCGGGGATCGCCGGAACCGTCACGGACGCCCTCACGGGGAAACCCGTCGCGGGCATCATCGTCAGCGCCGTCGACGACACCCCGGGCGGAAGCGGTGAGGGCGCAGGCGGGGGCCAGAGCGGCCAGACCGGTGCGTACTACTTGAACTACTCGGGGGAGACTTTCCCCAGCACCGCCGAGGTCACCTTCACCTCCCTGCTGGGCTACCCCGACGCCCCCTTCGGCTATGAGCGCCAGAGCTACAACGGCATCAACGACTCCACGGGCAGGGTCGAGACCCCGGTGCAGCTCGCCGCCGCGCAGACCACGTCGGGCATCGACGCCGCACTGCTCCCCAAGGGGCAACTGACCGGCACGCTGACCGAGGTCGGCGCGGATGGCACGATCGTCCCCCTGACCGACGCGGAGGTCGACGTCTTCAACCCGGAGACGGGCTTCTCCATCGCGAGCGGAGGCGTCGCTTCCGATGGGACCTACGCCTTCCCGGCCGCCGCCGGATCGTGGATCGTCAAGTTCAGCAAGATCGTCGACGGGAAAGTGACCGAGACGCAGTTCTGGAAGGGCGCGGCCACGGCCGAGACGGCGACACAGGTGGTTGTGTCGCCGAAGGAGAGCACGGGAGGCATCGACGCCCAGTTCGGCGCGGTGTCGGTCACCCCGACCACTCCCGCCACTCCCTCTACTCCCGGTGCTTCCGCCACCCCGGCCGTGCCGGCACCGGCCGGATCGACGAACGCGACTCCGGTCGCGGTGGCACCCGCCCGCTCGGCGACCGCCGCCCCGATCCTGCCCGTCACCGGGTCGGGCGACGTCACGCCGCTGCTGCTCGGCGCCGGCGGACTAGCCGCGCTGGGGGCCATCCTCGCGCTGGTCGCCCGCCGATCCCGCCACACCAGCTGACCCGATGAACCGGAGGGGCGGAGCGTTTTCGACGTTCCGCCCCTCCGCCGTTCCCGCTGACGCGCGCCTCCGCGACGTCAGCAGGCGGGGCGTCGCAGGGGCTCACCGTCCGCACTCAGATGTTTCAGCCATGCCTCGACGTGCACGATCTCAGCCGGGTACCTCTTGACCGCAGCGGCCAATTCCGGGGAGATATGGTGCACGAGCATGTGGGCACGGAAACGGCCGTCCGTATCCCAGCCGACTCCCGACTGGAAAGCTTCCGTCACGGCCGAAGCGGCGCTTTCAGCCTCTCGTACCTGATCGCGGCTCCACGTGCTCGGGACGACGAGCAGATGTGGCCCGAGCACAGGCTCCAACGCGGCCCGCACCGCCTCGACATCGACGGCCGCCGCGAGAAGGAACCATCCCTTCTCGCTCCGCGCGGCGAGGGAGGCCACGAGGGCGCCATCGCGGATGGTGTCGCACGCGTCCTGTACGTCTGTGCGCAGAAGCTCCGAGCGATCGGCGACGCCGTCCACGTCGGGAAAGCTCCGCCGAGTGATCTGTGAGAAGAGCGCCACCCCTCGGCCTCCGTCGGTCGCATCCGCGTCGACGATGCCCGCGCCCGTCCACACCCCGCGGACCGTCACCACGCCGTCCGGTTGCGCACCGGTGAGACCCCGAACGGGCATCGCGAAGTAGTCCGTCGCGTTGAACAGCTCGCCGTAGACTCCCTCGCCCCGCATGAGAAGTCGGTGCGAGGACCCGTCCTCGCGAAGAATCCCCGCAGCGGACACCCGGTCGCCGACGAGTACCGGTTGCAGATCAACGTTGCCCATCGACGCCCCCTCGCGATGTGGCCCAGTGGCATGAACCGCCGTGCCCCGATGAGCACCAGATTGCCACGACCGCCTCGCAAAGCATGCACCCGATAGCGATCTCCGCTGGTACAAAACTGATCGGCTTCGCCCCGGATGGCGTGAGCGGCGCGGTCCGCACACTCCTTCATCGGCCGCTGCGTCCGCGGGCGCAGCGTGGCCGTCGTCCGGGGCGATCCTTGCTGGCCGAGTCGTGACGCGAAACCGACCGGCTTTGCATCAGATGCTCGTCAGACGAGGTCGCCGTCCCGGAGCCATTGCTCGACGGCAGCGATGGTGCCGCTGTCGCGGACGGTTTCCCCGCGGACGGCGAGACCATCGTGGAGCGTGGCGCCGGTGTTCAGGTCGCGGTAGAACGAGCCCGTGTTTCCGAGGCCGCTCACGGCGTAGGTGACGAACGGGTAGAGGTCTGTGCCGGCCAGATCCGCGCCTTCAGCGAAGGTCGCCATGATCATCGGCGGCTGCACGTTCCAAATCGGGCTACCGATCAGCACCCGGTCGTACTGGCTCAGGTCGGGGAGGGTGTCGGCGATCGCGGGGCGGGCGTCGGTGTTCTGTTCATCGACGTTGCGGGCAACCGTGGGGTCGTAGCGGTCCGAGTACGCATCGGAGGCCTCGATTCGGAACACGTCGCAGTCGAGTCGGTCGCGGATCAGGTTCGCGAGGACTTCGGTGTTGCCGACGTCGAGGGTGCGGCGGCCGCCGTTCCAGTAGTTCTCCCCGGGGCGGGAGAAGTACACCAGCAGCGTCGCTACCGGGCTCCTCGGTGCGGCCGTGGCGGGTGCGGTCACGGGACGATCTTCGCTTTCGGGGGTGGTGCAGGCGGCCAGCAGCCCGGCCGCGGCGGCGCTGATCGCGCCGGCCGCGGCGGTCCGCAGAAGCTGCCTGCGGGTGGGCTGCGAGGCGGGCATTCTTACGCTTCGGCGCGGCCGGTGAGCCAGCGAACCATGTCGGGGTCGACGTGGGAGAAGAACTGCGACTCGCCGGCCTCGAGCTCGGCGATCTTCGCCATCTGCTCGTCGGTGAGCTCGAAGTCGATGACGTCGAGGTTCTGCTGCATGCGTTCGGGCTTGACGGACTTCGACACGACCACGACGCCGCGCTGGACCAGCCAGCGGAGCACGACCTGCGCGATGGACTTGCCGTGCGCGTCACCGATCTCGGTCAGGACCGGGTTGGTGAACAGGTCGTTCTTGCCCTCGGCGAACGGCGCCCACGCTTCGAGCTGTACGCCCTCGGCGTGCAGCAGCTCCTGGTAGTCCACCTGCTGGTGGAACGGGTTCGTCTCCATCTGGTTCACCGCAGGCACGATGTCGGCGAACGCGATGAGGTCCACGAGGCGGTCGGAGGCGAAGTTGGAGACGCCGATCGCGCGGAGCCGGCCGTCCTCGTGGGCCTGCTCGAGAGCGCGCCACTCGCCGTAGTAGTCGCCGAACGGCTGGTGGATCAAGTAGAGGTCGAGGTAGTCCAGGCCGAGCTTCTGCAGGGACGTGGTGATCGCTTCGCGGGCACCCTCCTCGCCGCGGCGCTGAATCCACAGCTTCGAGGTGATGAACAGCTCCTCGCGGGGCACGCCGCTGGCGGCAATACCGCGGCCGACGGCCTCCTCGTTGCCGTAGGAAGCTGCGGTGTCGATGAGGCGGTAGCCGGCCTTGATCGCGTCGGTGACGGCCTGCTCAGTCTCCTCCGCGGGTATCTGAAACACGCCGAAGCCGAGCTGTGGCATCGTCGCGCCGGTGTTCAAGGTGACTGTGGGGATGGTGCTCATGAGCGTTCCTTCCAAGAAGCGGACCGGCTGTTGCTCTGCCGGTGATTCCATCCAATAGCGGTTCTCTCAC
The DNA here is from genome assembly GCF_963521695.1 of uncultured Microbacterium sp. Lineage (GTDB taxonomy): Bacteria > Actinomycetota > Actinomycetes > Actinomycetales > Microbacteriaceae > Microbacterium. The sequence goes on from NZ_CAUQWC010000106.1 coordinate 10,020, forward strand.
GCGGAACAGGCAGCGGTGTTAGGTGTATTGCCAGTGCCTGTTTCATGGTTCCGGCTCCGACTTACGCTTACCGATATGGATACCGGAACCGAAGCGAGCGACTTCCTCCGCACCCGTCGCGACCGCCTCACCCCCGCAGCGGCCGGCCTCACCGTCTCTACGACCGGCCGGCGGGTTAAGGGCCTGCGCCGCGAAGAAGTCGCCACCCTCGCCGGAGTCAGCGCTGAGTATTACAACCGGATGGAACGCGGCAAGCTCGCCGGCGTCTCCGAATCCGTCCTCTACGCCGTCGCGCGAGCGTTGCAGCTCGATGAATCCGAGGAGCAGCACCTGTTCGACCTCGCCCGTGCGGCGAACGCCGAGCACGCCGTGACTCGTCCCGCATCCAAGCGCATGCCCGCACGGTTCCGTGCCAGCAACCGGGTCGAGAGGATCCTCGAGGGGATGAGCGGGCTGCCCGCCTACGCCCGAAACGGCCGCACCGACATCATCGCGATGAATCAGCTCGGCGCCGCCCTCATGCCGGGCCTCGTCCCGAACGGGAACGAGCCGGCGAATCTCGCCCGATACCTCTTCCTCGACCCGTCATCCCAGGAGTTCTACGGCGATTGGGAGCGCGTCGCTCGCGACATGGTCTCCGCATTCCGGATCGCGGCCGGACGGACTCCGTTCGACCGGTCCCTCACCGACCTCATCGGTGAGCTGAGCACCCGCAGCGACCCGTTCCGCACCTGGTGGGCAGCCCACAACGTACGCCTTCACACCAGCGCCACGAAAACACTGCACAACCCCACGGTCGGAGAGGTGGAGGTCACCGGCGAAGCACTCACCCTCGCCAGCGAACCCGACATCACGATCATCACCTACGTCACCGAGCCCGCCTCGGTGTCGGAAGAACGTCTCCGCGTCCTCGCCAGCTGGGCCGCCAGCAAGACCCCGACCGCGGTACCCACCAAGACCCCGTGACAGCGGCGGGCTCGCGCCCGCGCCCGTGCACCCGCCCGACAACCTCAGCCGTACGGTCGGCGTTGTCGTGCCCATCGAAAGGGGCCCCCCCCCCCCGGGGGGGGCGCCCGGCGGGGGGCCGGGGGGCGGGGGGGCGGCGGCGGCGGGGGCGGGGGGGGGGGCGGGGGGGGC
>NZ_CAUQWC010000107.1:0-11011 GCF_963521695.1 uncultured Microbacterium sp.
GTGGTCACGGGGGCGACCGGCGGCGGGGGAGCGGCGGCGGGTTTGTGAGCATCGCAGTAGAAGCGGACGAACCCGTCGTGGTGCTTGGGGTGGCGGTGCTTGACCGCCCACAGCTCGGTGCGCTCGTAGAGCGGACCATCGGTGCCGCAGGCGACGCAGCGGGTGGCTTCGCCCGGCACGACATCGGCGACCAGGACGGGGGCGTCGAAGCGGATGGCATCGCGCCAGTCCTGCGACGAGACGATCTTCATGTGGGGGACCCTTCTTCGGCGGTTCGGGCCGCCTATGCCTCCACGGTACGCTCCTCCCCACCCCGGCGGACGCCGATCATGCGCGTAAGGGGTGGACACAGCCGCGTTGCCCCCCGTTAGGTTGGAAGGAATTCCCCGCGCCGCCTCGGCAGCGCCCGTCGAAGGAGAAGCATGGAACTCGCCGCATTGGGAGCCGTCGGAGTCATCGTGGCCATCGTCGTGGTGGTGGCGGTGGTCGTCATGGCCGTTCTCGCCCTGGTCATCCGCGGCTGGTATCGCGTCGCGAAGGCCGACGAGGCCCTGGTCATCGTCGGTAAGCGGCAGAAGAGCTCGGACGGCAACTCCTCCCGCATCACGGTCATCACGGGCGGCGGAGCGATCGTCAACCCGCTGACGCAACGCGGCGAGATGATCTCGCTTCGAGCCCGCCAGATCAAGATGGAGCCGACCGCGCAGTCGTCCACCGGCGTCACGGTCAACGTCAGTGGCGTCGCCCTGGTCAAGATCGGCTCGGACCCCGAATCGGTGCGTCGGGCGGCGGAGCGCTTCGCTTCTCAAGACAAGGCGATCGAGCAGTTCACCACGGAGCAGCTCGAGGGTGCGCTGCGCGGAGTGGTCGCGACGCTGACGGTCGAAGAACTCATGCGCGACCGCCAGCGCCTGTCGGACCAGATCGCCGAGGGCATCAAGCAAGACCTCTCTTCGCAGGGCCTGATCCTCGACTCTTTCCAGATTCAGGGCATCACCGACCTGAACGGCTACATCTCGGCCCTTGGTGCGACCGAGGTCGAGCGCGTCAAGCGCGAGGCCGAGGTCGCCCGCATCAACGCCGTGCGAGAGATCCGCGCGCGCCAGATCGCCACCGACGAGGCCAACCTCATCGAGCAGACCGCGCTCGACAAGAACAGCGCCGCCGCCAAGGCCGAGGTCGGTCGCGCCAACGCCGAGGCCGAGCAGGCCGAGGCGCTGACACGAGCCGAGCGCCGGCAGGCCGTCCTGCAGCAGGAGGCGCAGAACACGCAGGCCCGCCTGGAGTCCGAGGTCTCCCGCGTCGCAGATGCCGACCTGTACCAGCGTCAGAAAGACGCCGACGCCGAGTCGTACTCGCAGATCAAGGCGGCGCAGGCGCGCGCGGCGATCGCCGAGCAGGAAGCGGCTGCGGTGCGCGTGCGTGCCGAGGCCGACGCGCAGGCTGTACGCCTGGCCGGTGAGGCTCGCGCCGAAGCCATTCGCGCTGAGGCGGAGGCCCTGTCGCACAACCAGGAGGCCCTGCTGGCGCAGCGCGCTCTCGAGGCATTGGTGCCGATGATGGCCGAATTCGCCAAGGGCTACGACCGGGTCGGCAACATCACCGTTCTCGGCGGCGAGGGAGCCAGCGGACACCTGGCGACCGAATCGGCCACGGGCCTGCGGTCGTCGTTCGAGGCCGTGCGTGCGGCGACCGGTATCGACCTGACGCAGATCATCCAGGGCCGGGTGGTGGCCGACGCGTTCGCTGAATCGACGCGCCGTCCCGCGGCGTCCCCGGAGAAGACGTATCCCGCACCCACCGTGCCGCCGGCAGAGCCGACCGCACCCCAGCCGGGGGCCTGAGGGCCGCGCACCGTGCCCGAAGCTCCTGAGGTCGAGGCGCTCGCGTCGTTCCTGCGCGAGCGCCTCCTCCGACGCACCGTGACCGGTGTCGAACTCGTCGAGGGCAGGGCGCTGAAGACACGCGGGCGGCCGCTCGACGAGCTGATCGGTCGCGACGTCACCGGCGTGACCCGACACGGCAAGCACATCGACGTCGACTTCGAGGGCGTGCATCTCGGCCTCGGCTTCGGGCGGGCGGGCTGGGCGACGTGGGACGAGGGGGCGGTCGTGGAGCGGCCGGACGACGCGCCGGTCGCGGCGGTCATCGCTCGCCTGATGTTCGACGACGCCGTCCTGGGGGTCACAGACGCCGGGGACTGGCTGTCGGTGCAGCTCCACGTGGTGGATGCCGCGGACGACGTTCCCTCGGTCGCCAAGCTCGGTCCGGATGCCGCGGATCCCGCCTATTCTCGAACGATGCTGGCCGAGGCGCTCGGCGGTCGGCGCAAGCAGCTGAAGGCGCTGCTGCAGGAGCAGGAGACGCTCGCCGGGATCGGCAATGCGTACTCCGACGAGATCCTCTTCGCCGCACGGCTGTCGCCGCTGGCGCACGCGGCTGTACTGACGGACGACGAGATCACGCGGCTGTGGAGCGCGTTGCACGACACGATGACCGCCGCCGTGATCGCCCGCCGGGGCGTGCCGATCGCCGAGCAGAAGGCGGCGAAGGTCGCGGCGATGCGGGTGCACGGGCGTACCGGTGAGCCGTGTCCGGACTGCGGGGGCGTCGTCGAGGACATCCCCGGCACGAAGGGCGGAGGGCAGTGGTGTCCGTCCTGCCAGGGCGCCGACTGATCTCTACGCACGAGGGGCTCCGGACCGCGGTCCGGAGCCCCTCGTCTGTCGCCTGATCAGGCCGTCTGGCCCGAGTGCTTACCCTCGGCGACCTCTTCGACGAGCTTTGCGTTGAATGCGGGCAGGTCATCGGGGTTGCGGCTCGACACGAGCCCCTGGTCGACATGCACCTCTTCGTCGACCCACGTCGCACCGGCGTTACGCAGGTCGGTCTGCAGCGTCGGGTAGCTCGTGAGAGTGCGGCCCTCGAGCACGTCGGCCTCCGTCAGGATCCACCCTCCGTGGCAGATGACCGCGACGGGCTTGTGCTGATCGAAGAAGTCGCGGGTGAACGACACGGCATCCTTGACGATGCGGATGTCATCGGCGTTCTGCACGCCTCCGGGGAGGACCAGGGCATCGAAGTCGCCGGCCGACGCGCCCGACACCGCGAGGTCGACCTTCTGCTCGTGGCCCTTCTCGCCGCTGATGCTGCCCTCGTTCGGCGAGACCAGCACGGCTTCGGCGCCGGCGGAGGTCACAGCCTCCCACGGGCTGGTGAGCTCGCTGTCTTCGAATCCGTCGGTGGCCAGGAAGGCGATGCGCTTGCCGCTGAGATCGGTCATGGTTCGACTCTCTCTTTCTCGATCGGGGGTCGTTGCCACGCTAGGAATGGACGTCGCCGGCGAGGCGGGGGTTGCGGATGCCGGGCGAGGAGGGTATTCCTTTCGCGCTCCGGGAGCGTCCCGAGACGTGAGACCGCCGAAGCGGGCCGGACGCGTGCGGCGCGGTGGCGTGCGAGGTGCAGACCGTCGGCGCTGCGTCGTCGCATGCGGACCGGCGACTACCGAGGCGCGCACGGTCTCTGCGCCGTCGCGCGCGGGTCCAGATGCGCCGACGGCGCACGCGGCCCCGTCGCGCACGCACGGGCGTAGCATGGAGCGCATGTCCGGTGACACGATGTCTGACGCGAAGCCCGCTGAGAAGCCGCTGATCACGCTGTTGAACGCTCCCGCCGAGGAGGCGGACGACGCCGCGCGGCCCGCATCGCAGTGCTGCGGCGGCGGTTCCTGCTCGCTCTGAGCCTGTCGCTCGCGGCATCCTGATCCGGATCTGCCCGCCCCGAGTCTGCTCCCGAACCGGGATCCCACCGTTGCGGGTGCGATTCGCCGTTCGGGGCCGCCACACGCGTGTCACGCCGCATGGACTGCGACGACAGTGCACGCCACTCGATGGGCCGCGAAGTCGCGTCCGCGATCAGCCGGTCTGAGGCGCTGCGTCTGGCCCGGGATGAAGCCGCGTCGCCCCGGTCAGAACGACCCCGGCGCCGCCCGCGTCCGTGCGCCCGAGGTGCTGCTCCCGCGCCGCGCCCGTCAGTGCGCCAGCGGTGCTGCCCCCTCGAGCTGGTCGGCGGGCTTGCGGATGAGGAACGCGCCGACGATGAGCGGCAGCGAGATGATCGCCGCGATCAGGAACGCCATGCGTGTGCCGGCGGCATCCGCTTCTAGTCCCGTGCCCGTCGAGGCCGACACCGACGACATGATCGTGACGAGCAGTGCGATGCCCGCAGCTCCTGCGACCTGCTGCACGGTGCCGACGATGGCCGAACCGTACGAGTAGAAGCGGGGCTCGAGCGAGCCGAGGGACGCCGTGAACAGCGGCGTGAACGACAGGGCGAGACCGAGCATCATGACCGTCTGCACGACGATGAGCAGCGGGAACGACGTGTCGGTTCCGAGGGTCGTGTAGAACCACAGGGTCGCGCTGACGATGATCGCGCCGGGGACCAGCAGGATCTGCGTGCCGAACCGGTCGTAGATACGGCCGATCACGGGGCCGGCGAGACCCATCGCGAGCGAACCCGGCAGCACGGCGAGTCCGGTCTCGAGCGGCGTCTTCTCGAGAACCGTCTGCAGGTACAGCGGCAACAGCGTGATCGCGCCGAAGAAGGCCAGCGACATCACGCCCAACTGGGCCACCGACAGGGTGAAGTTGCGGGAGCGGAAGACACGCAGGTCGAGCAGTGCCGAGTCGGTGCGCTGCAGACGCACCTGTCGCCAGACGAACGAGGCGAGGCCGATGACACCGATGGCCAGCGACACGACCAGGGTGATGACCGACGCATCGGCGGCTCCGGCGTCACCGCCGTGTCCGCCGCCGATCTGGCTGAGGCCGAACACGAGACCACCGAAACCGAACGCCGAGAGGATGACGCTGGTCACGTCGATGGGGGCGTTGCGGGTCTCGCCGAGGTTGTGGATCCACCGCGCGCCGACGAAGAGCGCCACGAGCGCGATGGGCAGCACGATGCCGAAGATCCAGTGCCAGCCCAGTGACTGGAGGACGAGTCCCGACATAGTGGGGCCGATGGCGGGCGCGAGCGCCATGACGATGCTGACGCGACCCATCATGCGGCCGCGCTGGGCGGGCGGCACGATCGTCATGATCGTCGTCATCAGCAGCGGCATCATGATCGCGGTTCCGGACGCCTGGATGACGCGGGCCACGACGAGCACTTCGAACCCCGGGGCGAGGAAGGCGACCAGGGTGCCCGCCGAGAACAGCGACATCGCGGTGACGAACACCTGGCGCGTGGTGAAGCGCTGGAGGAGGAACCCGGTGATCGGGATGACGACCGCCATCGTCAGCATGAAAGCGGTGGTCAGCCACTGGGCGGCGACGGCGGTGATACCGAGGTCGCGGATCAGGAACGGGATCGCGACGTTCATCGTCGTCTCGTTCAGGATCGCGACGAAAGCGGCGGTGAGCAGCAGCCAGATGACGCGGCTCTGCTCGGCCGTGACGCCCGACGAAGTCTGGGGTGCAGCGGAGGATACGGTGCCGGTGGCGGCCATGACGAGGTCCTATTCGTACGGGGGGCTTCGTGGCGCCACGGGGGTGACTGCGATGAGCGACAACGGAGCCGGACGTCGAGATATTCCGACGTCGAGAGAAAAACCTGGGGGAGGGATGCCGCAGAGGGCGAGGCCCGAGTCTAGCGGGCACCTCCGACACCGGTCGGGCGGAGCCGGTGTCGGAGGTCGGACGTAGGCTGGCCCGCATGAACCCGGGTGGTGTGGGCGGAAGCATGTTCCGCGGCGTCGACGCCGACATGCAGCGCCGTCGGAACGCCCAGGCGCCGCGCGTCGCCGACCTGGGCCGCCGCGTCGTCGAGCTGTTCCGGCCCTACCGCTGGCGGATCGCGTTCACCGCCGTCCTCGTCGTGGTGGGCGCCGCCGTGGCCGTCATCCCGCCGCTGCTTGTACAACGCATCTTCGACGACGCGCTGTTCCCGGTCGACGGCTCGCGCCCCGACCTCGGGTTGCTGGCACAGCTCGTCAGCGTGATGATCGTGCTCTTCCTGCTCTCGGCGGGGCTCAACGTCGGGCAGACCTGGCTCACGGCCACGGTGGGCAACCGTGTCACGGGCGATCTGCGCACGCGTCTGTTCGACCACCTCCAGTCGATGGAGCTCGGCTTCTTCACGCGCACGAAGACGGGTGTCATCCAATCGCGTCTGCAGAACGACGTCGGCGGTGTCTCGGGCGTTCTCACGAACACCGTGACCAGCATCCTGGGCAATGCCGTGACCGTGATCGCATCGCTGGTCGCGATGATCCTGATCGACTGGCGGCTGACCTTGATCGCCGTCGCCCTCATGCCGTTCCTCATCTTCGTGCAGCGGCGGGTCGGCCAGGTGCGGGCGCGCATCGCGGGCGAGACGCAAGAGAGCCTGTCGGAGCTCTCGGCCATCACGCAAGAGACGTTGAGCGTGTCGGGAATCCTGCTGTCGAAGTCGTTCAACCGCCAGCGGACCGAATCGGCGCGTTTCGACGCCGAGAACGACAACCAGGTGCACCTGCAGGTGCGTCGGGCGATGAGCGGTCAGGGCTTCTTCGCCGTCGTCCAGGTGATCATGTCGAGCGTGCCGGCGATCATCTACCTCGTCTCCGGTTACCTCATCGGCGGGGGTGCCGGGGCGATCACGGCGGGAACGATCGTCGCATTCACCACGGTGCAGGCGCGACTGCTCATGCCGCTCCTGGGGCTGATGCGCGTCGCGCTCGACGTGCAGACCTCGTCGGCGCTGTTCGCCCGCATCTTCGAGTACCTCGACCTGAAGCCGGCGATCGTCGATGTGCCCGATGCGCCCCCCGTGTCGGCGGCACCCGGACCGCTGGGCCGCATCGAGTTCCGTGACGTGGAGTTCCGCTATCCCGACGCTCCGGCGCACACGCGTCCCACGCTCGACGCGGTGTCGTTCACCGTCGAGCCCGGGCAGCACGTCGCGTTCGTGGGTCCGTCGGGCGCGGGCAAGACGACCATCCTCTACCTGACGCCGCGCATGTACGAGGCGTCCGGCGGCTCGGTGATGTTCTCGGGCGCCGACGTGCGCACGCTCGACCGCGCCTCGATCGTCGACGAGATCGGCATCGTCTCTCAAGAGACGTATCTCTTCCACGCCACCGTGCGTGAGAACCTGCGCTATGCGCGACCGGATGCGACCGACGACGAGATCGTGGCCGCCTGCCGCGCCGCGAACATCCACCACGTGATCGCGTCGTTCGAGGCCGGCTACGACACCGTGGTCGGTGAGCGCGGCTACCGCCTGTCGGGCGGCGAGAAGCAGCGCATCGCCATCGCGCGCGTACTGCTGAAAGACCCGCCGGTGCTCCTACTCGACGAGGCGACGAGCGCCCTCGACACCGTGTCGGAACGCATCGTGCAGGAAGCTCTCGAGACCGCGTCGCACGGACGCACGACGCTGTCGATCGCGCACCGGCTGTCGACGGTAATCGGTGCCGACCGCATCCACGTCGTCGACGCCGGACGCATCGTCGAGTCGGGCACGCACAGCGAGCTGCTCGCCGCGGGCGGTCTCTATGCGAGCCTCGCCGCCGAGCAACTCGCCGCCTCTTTCGTGCTCGCGGAAGAGCAGCACGACGCAGCGGGTCTCGCGCACGCCGCGTTACCCGCCCGCCGTGCCGACGAGCCGCCCGCGTAGCCCCCCTCCCCCCCCCCCGGGGGTGGTCGCTCGCGGCCTTGGCCTCGCGCTTTCGCGCGCCGGTCCGCTCGTGCGTGAGACTGCATTCGGCTGACGAGACGGTTGCAGCGTGCAACCGAGATGTCGGCGGAACGCAGTCTCGCGGGGGAGGGCGGCGCCACGGTGCCGGCGCTGAACGGCGACACGGTGCCGGCGCTGCGCGGCGCCACCGCGGGTCTGCAGCAGGGCCGGCTCAGGCCGCCAGCGTCTCGACGAACGCCTCCAGCGCCACCCGGTACGCCGGGTCGGCGTGCGTCTCGGCGATGCGCAGCAACGGAGGAAGATCGAGCGTCCGGATGAGCGCCGCGCGTTCCCGCACCGCCGCGTCGGCCCCGGCTGCCCTGAGCAGCGAAATGCCCTCACCGAGCGCCTCGAGATAGTCGCGCAGCACGTCGAGCTCGCCGAGGCGCTGGGTGATCGAGCCGCCGTCACGGCGCTGCCGCCACTCGACGACCACATCGGGCACCACGTCGAACGTCTCGGCGAGCGTGTACATGCGCTGCGCGAGCACCTGATCCTCGTAGTAGCGCCCCTCGGGGAAACGCAGGTCGTGCGTGCGCCAGAAGGCCGTGCGACTGACCTTCGACCACGCGACGATGTTCCCGGATGCCGCGGGATGGGCCGCGAGGGTCGTCCCTTCCCGCGTCGGGTCGGTGGCCGCAGCGACCCATGGCTGCACGTCGCCGGCCGTGTAGCCGTGGCCCTCGGCATCCGGTCGTAGACGAACGTATGCGCCCACGACAAAGTCGCTGCCCGTGTGTTCGAGGGTGTCGGTGAGGCGCGTCAGCGCGTCGGGCCGCATCCGGTCATCGGCGTCGAGGAAGGCCGTATACGGGGTGTCGACGAGGGCGAGTCCGGTGTTGCGCGCGGCGCCGAGGCCGCGCTGCCGGTCGTGTCGGACGAAACGGAACCGCGGGTCGGTGGTCGCGGCGTCGGCGAAGATGCGGGTCGTGTCGTCGGTGGAGGCGTCGTCGACCAGGACGGCGGTCCAGTGGTCGTGGGTCTGCGCGCGCAGGGAGTCGAGCGCCTCCGCGGCGTACGCGGCGACGTCGAAGCCGGGAACGATGACGGTGACGGCGCGGGAGCTCACCCGCGCGATCCTATGGCCGAAACGGCGTCGGCGACCGCATCGGCCACCGCATCCAAGGATGCCGTGAGCGCGTGCGGCAGGGTGAAGCGCACGGCGGTCCGTGCGTCGTCGTGTGCGATACCGAGCGCCGTGAGCACGTGCGAGGCCTCGTCGCTGCCGGCGGCGCACGCGGATCCGCTCGAGGACACGATCCCGCGGCGCTCGAGCTCGAGCAGCACCGTCTCGCCGTTGGTGCCCGGGAAGACGAAGCTGGCCGTACCCGGCAACCGCCGGGTGGGGTGTCCGGTCAGCCGGGCGCCGGAAACGAGGGCGAGTACCCGGGCGATGAACGCGTCGCGGAGCGCTGGCAGCCTCGCGACCTCGTCGAGACGCTCCGCCTCGGCGAGTTCGAGCGCGCGGGCGATGGCCACCGCTCCGGCGACGTCGGGAGTACCCGAGCGGCGCCCGCGCTCCTGTCCGCCACCGTGCAGGAGAGGCTCGAACGGCAGCCGGCCGCGAACGGCCAGGATGCCGGTGCCCTTGGGGGCCGCGATCTTGTGGCCGGCCACGGTCACGGCATCCGCTCCGAGCCCGGCGAGGGGTAGCCACCCGGCGGCCTGGACGGCGTCGAGGTGCAGCGGCACGCCGCGGGAGTGGGCTGTGGCCGCGAGGGCGGCGGCATCCTGGATCGTGCCGACCTCGTTGTTGGCGTATCCGATGCTGACCAACGCCGTATCGTCGCGCAGCGCTGCGGCCAGCACCTCGGGCGTGAGGGTCCCCGTCGCGTCGACCGGCGCGTGGGTGACCTCGACGCCGTGCAAGCGCGCGAGGTAATCGGCCGAGGCGAGCACTGATTCGTGCTCGATCGCGGTCGTGACGAGGTGGCGGCGCCCGGACCCCAGGACGAGGCCCTTGATCGCGGCGTTGTTCGACTCGGTGCCGCCGGAGGTGAACATGACGTCGCCGGCGCGCATGCCCAGCACGGCGGCGACGCGGCGGCGGGCATCGTCGAGCGCGGATGCCGCGGCCCCGCCCACCTCGTGGTGGCTGGAGGGGTTGCCGAAGAACCGCGTGAGGTAGGGAGCCATCGCCTCGAGCACCTCGGGGCGCACGGGGGTGGTCGCGGCGTTGTCGAGGTAGAGCGTCACGCCGTCTCGATGCGGATGTCCAGACCCAGATCCAGAGACGGAGCCGAGTGGGTGAGGGCGCCGACCGAGATGACGTCGACCCCGGTCTCGGCGATCGCGCGGACGGTTTCGAGGGTCACCCCGCCCGAGGCTTCGATCTGGGCGGCCCCCGCGATGCGGGCGACCCCCACCCGCAGGTCGTCGAGCGAGAAGTTGTCGAGCATGATCGTGCCGACGCCTGCGGCCAGCACCGCGTCGATCTGGTCGAGACGATCCACCTCCACCTCGACGTGCGTGGTGTGCGGGAGCCGGGCGATCGCGCTCTCGAGAGCCTGTGTCACCGACATCCCGTTCGCCGTCAGCACGGCGAGGTGGTTGTCCTTCGCCATCACGGCGTCCGACAGCGAGAAGCGATGGTTGTGGCCGCCGCCGTCGCGTACCGCCTGACGCTCGATCGCACGCAGGCCCGGAGTGGTCTTGCGGGTGTCGACGATGCGGGCGCCCGTGTGCGCGACCTCGGCCACGTACCGGCTGGTCAGCGTCGCGATCCCCGACATGCGCTGCACGAAGTTGAGACCGATCCGCTCGGCGGTCAGCACCGCGCGAGCGGGACCGGTGACCACCGCGAGCGTGTCACCCGACGCGAAGTGCTGTCCGTCGGCGACCCGCTGCTCGACCACGACGGACGAGTCGGTGAGCATGAAGGCTGCAGCGAACACGGCCGCGCCGGAGAAGACCCCGTCGACGCGCGCGACGAGTGCCGCCCGCGCGGTCGCATCGGCGGGGATGAGCGTGTCGCTGGTGAGGTCGCCCCAGGGTGCGTCTTCTTCGAGGGCGGCCGAGACGACGCGATCGATGGCGGTGCGGGTCAGCAAGCGAGGACCTCCTGGGTGAGGGGAGCGGATGCCGCGTCGTCGCGCGCGGCGGCAGCGGAGGAGCGGGCGGGCCGGGGCGCCGCGACGATCGCGCCGGTCGCACGCATGGCGCGGACCGCCTCGCTCGTCGTCGTGTCATCCGCGGCGGAAAGGACCGGAATGCCGGCATCCGGGGCATCCGACCGGTAGTGCGCCCCGACCGATCCGGTGCGCGCCCGGGCCGCGGCGACGGCGTCGGG
>NZ_CAUQWC010000108.1:0-10710 GCF_963521695.1 uncultured Microbacterium sp.
GACCTGCGCCGCGCTCGCGCGCAGGCCCGCGACGATACCGGGCACCCGCTTTTCCGCCTGCGCCGTGCGGGCCGTGCGCGAACGGGTGGCGAGCTTGTCCTGCGCCTCGATGCGATCGCGGCGCTCGCGCCGGAGCGCCTGCGTCGCGTCGCGCTCGACGCGGAGCGCGGCATCCTGCTCCCCATCGCGGTGGGCGCGCCACACGCTGTACGGGCCGCCGACCACGCTCAGGGTGTGGCGGTACAGCTCGGCCGTGGCATCCATCTGCTCGAGGAGCTGCACATCGTGGCTCACCACGACCACGGCGCCGGGCCATCGACGCAGAAGGTCGGTGACGCGGGCGCGGGCGTCTCGATCGAGGTCGTTCGTCGGCTCGTCGAGCAGGGTGACCGCCGCGGCGGCGGCTCGGATGCCGAGAAGCGCCACGAGCACGGCCTCGCCTCCTGAGAGCTCGCCGACCGTACGGTCGAGGAGCCCGGGAGGAAGGCCCGCCTCGGCGAGCAGCGCGTGAGCGCGGGCTTCGACGCCCCAGTCGTCGCTGACCGCGTCGAAGTGGCGAGGGTCGACGTCGCCCGACTCGATGGCGCGCACGGCGCCGAGGGCCGTGTCGACGCCGAGGAGCGAGGCGACGCGGCGGTGCGGGTCGGCGGCGAGCCGCTGCGGCAGCATCGCGACCTCGCCGGACGCGGTGACCGTGCCCGACGTGGGACGGAGGTGCCCCGCCGCGACACGCAGCAGCGTGGACTTGCCGGTGCCGTTACGGCCGACGAGACCGGTGCGACCAGGGCCGAAGGCGCCGGACACGTCGTCGAGGGCGACGGTGCCGTCGGGCCACACGAGGCGGACACGGTCGAGGACGAGAGAGGGGGAAAGGGATGACACGACGAACTCCGGGGACGCAGGATGCGCGGACACCGGATCCGTCCGCGTCAGCGGAGGGCGGCCGAGAAAACGGCGGGTCGACGGGTCAGCGCGCGGACAGAGGCGCGGAAGCGTCGACGTTCTTCACCGGAGGAGACCTCGTTCTCGGGGACAGGGCTGCCCACGATAATCGAACGAAGGGCGTTTCGGTACCCCTCCGGCCCCGCCTCGTCGGTGCACGGACGCGCCTCGAGGGCGTCCACAGCCCGCTGGACGACGCCTGCTCGTCTGCCGACGCTCCGTTCGACCCCTCGCTGGATGCCCTCCTCAGCCCGCGGTCGCTCCGTCGCTCTCGGCCAGCCGCGCGTCGAGGAACGCCCGGACGTCGTCGAGCTCGTCCTGCGAGATCGAGTGCGTCAACCCGGGGTACACCCGCCCGCTCAGTTCGCTGTGTATCGGCAGCCACTGCGCCGTCAGGTCGACCAACGCCTGCGGGATGACCTCATCGGCGGCTCCGCGCCCCCAGAACACCGGGGGGCGTCGCTCGGCGAGGACGGTGTCGCCCGGCAGCTCGCCGCCCGCGGCGTACCCGGCGAGGACGACCGCGAAGGCCACCGCGTCGGGTGCCACGCGCAGGGTCTGCAGCGCCACCGCGCCGCCCTGCGAGAAGCCCAGCAGACCCACGGGCACATCGCCCACGGCATCCTGGATCCAGGCGAGCACCGCGCGTGCAGCGACGGAGACGGCCGCGGGATCACGGCCGTCGAGTCCCTCGATGGGGTACCACGAAGCCCCGGGCATGGGCCAGGGCGGTGCCCACGGAGCGCGCACGCTCGCCACGACGAAGGTGTCGGGCAGGTACGGCACCAGGCCGAAGAGATCGTGCTCGTCGGAGCCGTAGCCGTGCAAGAGCACCAGCACGGGCCTGTCGCCGCGCTCGTCGACGGGCACCGACCAGCGCACGACGGCGGGATCGAGTGAGGGATGCGCGCTCATGCAGCCATTGTGGCAAAGCCCTCCGACATCGCCGCCGGGCGCGGGTGGAGCCGCCCCGGGGTGGACGGGAGGAGCCGCCCCGGGCAGGCGGGTGGAGCCGCCCCGGGTAGGCGGGAGGAGATCCCGGGAACGGAGGATGCTTCGCCGGGTACTCCGCCCTCCGCTGCCCGAATCTCCTCCCGTCCACGGCGACGGCGAAGCCCGCGGGCGCCGAGACAGGCTTCGCTGAACGGGTCTTCCCGCGCGGGACACGCGGCATCCGGCACCGACGGTTGATATACAGGGGGTATGCCCGTGCGAACCCCCGACCCCGAACCCGGTGACAACGGCGACGAGCGCGAACCGCTCGGCGCCTCCTTCTCGGGCGCGTCCGCGAGCCCCAACGCCAACCCGGGCTGGCTCAGCGAGGTCGAGTTGGCCGAGGCGCGGCGCCGCCTGCCGATGATCTACGTCGAGGCGCTGCCCGTGCGCACCGACGGGATGGGGGCGGTGACGCAGGTCGGCATCCTGCTGCGCGCGACGCCGCTGGGCGAGATGACCCGCACCCTCGTGTCAGGCCGCGTGCGCTACGGCGAGACCGTCCGCGACGCGCTCTTCCGCCACCTCGAGAACGATCTCGGGCCCATGGCGTTCCCGCTCCTGCCGCCGTCTCCGACGCCGCTCACCGTCGCCGAGTACTTCCCTCTCCCCGGGATGACCGCGTTCCACGACGATCGTCAGCACGCCGTCTCGCTCGTCTACGTGGTGCCGGTCACCGGCACCTGCGAGCCCCGCCAGGACGCACTCGAGGTCACGTGGCTCTCGCCGCAGGAAGCGGCATCCGACGCCCTCTCCGACGAGATGGAGGGCGGTCGCGGAACGCTCATCCGTCTCGCCCTCGCTTCGGTGGGTGCCCTGCGCTGAACCGGGGGCCATTGCCGGTGTCGGTGGCCCTGCCTAGGGTCGGAGGATGCCGGAATCCCCCCTCGCACACCTCACCCTGCCGAGCGACCTCGACGCCTGGCGCGCCTTCGCCGACGAGCGTCCGCGTGAACGACTCGACCGGGTCGCCGCGATCGACGCGCGGCTCATCGCCGAGACCGATCTGACGCTCCGCGAGCGCCTCGCGCTGTGGAACGACGCCGACATCGCGCTCGCGGAGGCGGCCGCCCCCTCGCACCTGATCAGCGAGTCGCACCCCGACGCCGCTGTGCGCGACGCCGCCGAGAAACAGGCGCAGGCCGTCGACGCGGCGCAGTCCCGCCGTCTGCTCGACCGCGACCTGTGGGGCGTCTTCGCCGATGCCGACGCCGACGCCGCGGGCCTCGAGCCCGACGAGCAGCGCCTCCTGGACCACGTGCGCCGCGACTTCCGCCGCGGCGGCGTCGACCTCTCCGACGCTGACCGTGATCGAGTGCGCGAGCTCACCGAACGCGACACGGAGCTGTCGCTGGCGTTCTCGCGCAACATCCGCGAGGGGCGCCGTCAGATCCGCGTGGCGGCTTCGTCGCTGAGCGGCCTCCCGGCCGACTTCATCGACGAGCACCCCGTCGATGAGGAGGGCATGGTCACCCTCACCACCGAGTACACCGATCTCATGCCCGTCCGCGAATACGCGCACGATCGGGCGGTGCGCCACGCCCTCGTCGGTGCCTACAACGACCTCGCGTGGCCCGAGAACGAGCCCGTCCTCACCGAACTGCTCGCGGGGCGGGCCGAGCGCGCGACCCTGCTCGGCTACGGCGACTGGGCCGACTACGAGACCGAGACGCGCATGATCGGTTCGAGCGCCGCGGTGGCGACGTTCCTCGAGCGCGTGGCCGACGCCGCGGCCCCCGCCGCCGCGGCGGAGTACGCGCGGGTCCTCGAACGCCTCCGCCGAGACGCGCCCGACGCCGACGCGGTCACCATCGCCGACTTCTGGTACCTGCTGGGGGCGCTCAAGCGCGAGGAGTACGACGTCGACGCACAGGTCGTGCGCTCGTACTTCCGCTTCGACCGTGTCCTCGACGGCGTCCTCACGACCACCGGGCGCCTGCTCGATGTCGAGTACGTGCCCGTCGACGCCCCCTCGTGGCACGGCGACGTGCGAACCTACGACGTCGTCCGGGCGGGGGAGCGCCTGGGCCGCATCCACCTCGATCTGCACCCCCGCGAGGGCAAGTACAACCATGCCGCGTGCTTCGGTCTCGCCCCCGGCATCAGCGGCCGGGCGCTGCCCGAGTCGGTCCTGCTCTGCAACTTCTCGCGCGGACTGCTCGAGCACGACGAAGTGGTGACCTTCTTCCACGAGTTCGGACACCTGGTGCACGACATCCTCGGCGGGCACCAGAAGTGGGGACGGTGGACGGGAGTCGCGACCGAATGGGACTTCGTCGAGGCGCCGAGCCAGTTGCTCGAAGAATGGGCGTGGGATGCCGAGGCGCTGGCATCCTTCGCCGTGAACGACGAGGGGCAGCCCATCCCGGCCGATCTCGTCGAGCGCATGCGCACCGCCGACGCTTTCGGTCGCGGCCTCGAGGTGACCCGCCAGCTCGGCCACGCGACGACGTCGTACCGCCTGCACGTCGATCGTCCCGTCGATCTGCAGACCGCGGTCGACGGGTACTACCGGGCCGCGAGCCCCGTCACACCCCTCGACGGCTCGCACTCGTACGCCGGGTTCGGCCACCTCACCGGCTACGGCGCGTGCTACTACACGTACCAGTGGAGCCTCGTGATCGCGCGTGATCTTCTCTCGGCCTTCGGCGACGACCTCTTCGACACCGGGACGGCGACGCGATACCGCCGCGAGATCCTCGAACCCGGCGGCACCCGCGATGCGCGCGACCTCGTGCGGGCGTTCCTGGGCCGCGACAGCACCTTCGACGCGTATCGCGACTGGCTCGCGGGCTCATGACGCAGCGAGCCGCGGCATCCTGAATCGGATGCCGCGGCTGCTCGGTGCGCTCAGGCGGTGGAACCGCGTGCGACGTGGGCGTCACGCGGACGATGTCGTGCTCTCGTGCGCGGTCGCCGCGACCACGTCGGGCTCTGCCGGCCCGGGTGCGCTCAGGCGGTGGTCTCGCGCGCGATCGCCGCGATGAAGGCGTCGATGTCGTCCTCGGTGGTGTCGAACGAGCACATCCACCGCACCTCGCGGCGCAGTTCGTCCCAATCGTAGAAGCGGAAGCTCTTGCGGAGGCGGTCGGCTACACCGGCCGGCAGGGTCGCAAAGACACCGTTCGCCTGTGTCGGCTGGGTGAACTCCACGCCCTGGATCGAACCATCGGCGAGTCCCGCTTCGACGCCGGCCCGCAGACGCTGTGCCATGGCGTTGGAGTGCCGCGCATTGCGCAGCCACAGGTCGTCTTCGAGAAGAGCGACCAACTGCGCCGAGACGAAGCGCATCTTGCTCGAGAGCTGCATGTCGAGCTTGCGCAGGTAGGTCAGACCGGTGGACGCCTCGGGATCGAGCACCACGATGGCCTCGCCGATCATCGCGCCGTTCTTCGTTCCCCCGAAGCTCAGCACGTCGACGCCGGCGTCGCGGGTGAAGGCGCGCAGCGGAACGTCGAGCGCGGCGGCGGCGTTGGAGATGCGGGCGCCGTCCATGTGCAGGCGCATGCCGTGACCGTGCGCGTGCGCGGCGAGTTCGCGGATCTCGTCGACCGTGTAGAGGGTGCCGCGCTCGGTCGACTGCGTGATCGACACGACCAGAGGCTGCGCGCGGTGCTCGTCGCCCCAGCCCCAGGCTTCGCGGTCGACGAGCTCGGGCGTGAGCTTGCCGTCGTCGGTGGGGACGGTCAGCAGCTTGATGCCGCCCACGCGCTCGGGCGCCCCGCCCTCGTCGACGTTGATGTGGGCGGTGGATGCCGAGATCACGGCGCCCCAGCGGGGGAGCATCGACTGCAGCCCGACCACGTTGGCGCCCGTGCCGTTGAAGACCGGGAAGGCCTCGACGCCGTCGCCGAGCAGGCCCGTGAAGAGCTCCTGCAGGCGCGCGGTGTAGACGTCTTCGCCGTACGCGACCTGGTGGCCCTCGTTCGCCGCGGCGATCGCGGCGAGGACGTCGGGGTGGATTCCGGAATAGTTGTCGGACGCGAAGCCGCGCACGGACGTGTCGTGGAGGGATGTCACCCCTCCAGCGTAACTTTTCCCGGCTCCTCCCCAGGGGGCATCTCTCCACCGTGCCGCCCGTGCGCGCCGGGGTGTCGGTGACCCCGACGACAATGGGGGGATGCGGTTGGATCCCGAAGCGCTCAGCATCGCCGGCGAGATGTTCTCGTCGTCGGCGATGATGCGCGCCGACCGCCTCCTCGTCTACGGGTCGGTCGAGGTGGGCGACGCCCGATCCATCGGCGGAGTTCTCGTGGTGTCGGCACAGTCCTTCGGTGCGGCGGGCTACGAGAACCTCGAGCTCCGGGTTCCCGGCGACTTCTCCCGACTGTCGGGGTGGTGCTCGTGCGGGCGCGGCCCCGAGTGCGAGCATTCCTGCGCGGCCGCTCTCGTGCTCTTCGACCGCATGATCTCCGCCGGTCGTCCGCCCCGCCCCGAGTGGCAGCGTTCGCTCGACGAGCTGTTCTCGGCGGCACCGGTCGTCGACGACGAACCGGCGTTCGACCTCTGCCTGTTCCTCGCGGTCCGCCGCGGCGGAGGGCACGGCCGCAGCACGGCCCTGACCCTCACCGCCCGCCCGGGGGTCCGCGGCACCCGCGGCACGTGGATCAAGGGCCGCGCCGGGTGGTCGGCTCTCGCGACGCTGCCTGCCGAACCGCGGGGGCGCGCCGCGCTCGACAGCCTCGGGCGGCTGGGGCGGTCGGGCTCCGGGGCGTATCTCTCCGACGAATGGATGCCGCTATCGGCCGTCCCTCCTCATTCGCTGTGGTTGCAGCTCGAGGCCGTCGTCGCTGCCGGTGTACCCGTCGTGTCGGCGGCGGGCGCGCATCACCCGGTGCGCATCATCGACGACGTGGCGACGGTCGCCGTCGCCCTGGACCGCAGGGGCTCGACGCTGCAGGTGCGCGGGGTCGTCCAGGGCGTCGACGACGAGACGGCCGGCCTCCCCTCCTGGGTGGTGGGTGACCCGGCGGTCGCGGTGGCCTTCGTCGCCGACCGTGACGGAGACGGCGAGCGCATCACCCTCGCGCGCCTGTCGACGCCCGCGACGGGGCCGGTGCGCGGTCTGCTCGCGCGGCCCGGCGCACTCACGATCGACCAGGGCGGTTCCGACACGTTCCTGCGCGAATACCTCCCGCGACTGCAGCTCGACGCGCCGGTGGTGTCCCCCAAGGGCACGGTGGAGGTGCCGGTCGCGCCCCGCCCCGTGCTCGAGGTTCTGGTGGAGCACCGCGACGGGTCGACGACGCTCGCCACGAGTTGGGATCGCTCGCCCACCCGCGGTCGCCGTCACGACGAACACGAGCGGGCCGTCTGGGCCGCCGTCGCCGGCGTCGCCGATGACCTCCGGATCGAGATCCCGGGTCCGTTCGACACGGGAAGGGCGCCGGCGCGCGTGCTGACCCCCGCTGTCGCAGCGGTCTTCGCGGTCGAGGGGCTGCCGCGCCTTCGAGCCATCGCCGACGTCCGGGTGCAGGTGACCGGCGAGGAGCTGACCTATCGGGCGTCGCCCGAGGCTCCGGTGGTGCAGCTGAGCACCGGCGCCGACGACGGGAGCGATTGGTTCGATCTGAACGCGCGGGTGAGCGTCGGCGACATCGAGGTCGACTTCACCGCCCTCTACACCGCTCTGGCGCTCGGCGACCGGGTGCTGTTCCTCGGCGACGGAGAGTACGTGCGCCTCGACACGGCGGAGTTCGACCGCCTGCGCGCCGTCATCGACGAGGCCCGGACCCTCGCCGATCGGCCCGGCAACCAGTTGAAGCTGAACCGCTACAACGTGGGTCTGTGGGATGACCTCTCCGAACTCGGCCTGCTCGCAGCGCACGAGGCCGAATGGTGGCTGCGCGTACGGGGCCTCACCGACGAGGCCTCCCTCGCGCCCGTCGCGCCGCCGGTGGGCCTGCGGGCGACCCTGCGCGACTATCAGCGCACCGGTCTCGACTGGCTGCACTTCCTGCGCGTTCAGGGACTCGGCGGAATCCTCGCCGACGACATGGGACTCGGCAAGACCGTGCAGACCATCGCCATGATGGAGGTCGCGCGCGCCGCAGATCCCGACATGGCACCCTTCCTCATCGTCGCGCCGACGAGCGTCGTCGGCAACTGGGCGCGCGAGTGCGCCGCCTTCGCCCCGGATCTCGACGTGAGGGTGATCTCGGCCACGCGCGCGCGCCGGTCGACCAGCGTCGCCGAAGCCGCCGCGGGCGCGCACGTCGTTGTCACCAGCTACGCCCTCTTCCGGCTCGAGCAAGAACAGTACGGCGACGTGGAGTGGTCGGGACTCGTGCTCGACGAGGCCCAGCAGATCAAGAACCCGTCCTCGCGGGGCTACCGAGCCGCCCGCGCCCTGGCGGTGCCGTTCACGCTCGTCATCACCGGCACGCCCATGGAGAACAACCTGCTCGAACTGTGGGCGCTGATCTCGCTCGTGGCCCCGGGCCTGCTCGGTACCCGCGAGTCGTTCACCACCCTGTACCGCACGCCCATCGAGAAGCACTCCGACGGGGAGCGACTCGACCTCCTGCGGCGGCGCATCCGCCCGTTCCTGCTCCGGCGAACCAAAGACCTCGTGGCCTCCGAGCTGCCGCCGAAGCAGGAGACGATCGTCGAGGTCGCCCTGCATCCCGCGCACCGCAAGCTCTACGACCGCCGCTTCCATCGCGAGCGTCAGCGCCTGCTCGGCCTGCTCGACGACGATGCCGAGGGCAATCGCTTCGCGATCTTCCGCTCGCTCACGATGCTGCGTCAGCTCGCCCTCGACCCCGCGCTCGTCGACGAGGGCGAGGCGCCGTCGGCCAAGCTCGACGCGCTCGAGGAGTTGCTGGTGGAAGCTGCGGCCGAGGGACACCGCGTGCTCGTGCTCAGTCAATTCACGCGCTTCCTCCGCGCCGCCCGCCAGCGGTGCACCGATGCGGGTGTCTCCTCGGGCTATCTCGACGGCGCCACCACGCGCCGCCAGGCCGAGATCGACCGGTTCCGTGACGGCGACGACCCCGCCTTCTTCGTCTCACTCAAGGCGGGGGGCGTCGGCTTGAACCTCGTCGAGGCCGACTACGTCGTGCTGCTCGATCCCTGGTGGAACCCCGCGGTCGAAGATCAGGCGATCGACCGGGCGCACCGCATCGGCCAGACGCGCCCGGTGATCGTCTACCGGCTCGTCTCCTCCGACACCGTGGAGCAAAAGGTCGTCGCGTTGCGCGAGGCCAAGGCCGACCTGTTCTCGCGCGTCCTCGACGGGGGCGTCGACGCTGGTGGCGAGACGTTCGCGGGCGGCCCGCGTCTCACGGCCGACGACATCCGCAGCCTGCTGGACTGACGCCGGCCGGGCGCAGCGGCGGGCGGGGTCTGGCCGATGTCGGAGGTCGGGTCTAGCGTGACTGCCATGTCCGATGCACAGCCCTCGCCCGTCAACGGGGCGTCCGCCGCGCCGGCGGAAGGAAACCGCACCTTTCTCGCGGTGCTCATCAACACGGCCGCGGCCAACGTCACCACGAGCTTCCTGTGGTTCGCCCTGACCTTCTGGGTCTACCTCGAGACGCGCTCGGTGCTGGCGACCGGCATCGTCGGCGGCGCGTACATGCTGCTGCTCGCCGTCTTCGCGATGGTGTTCGGCTCGATCGTCGACCGCCATCGCAAGCATCGCGTCATGGTCTTCTCCGGGCTCGTCACCCTCACGGCCTTCCTCATCGCCGGTGCCCTGTGGTTGGCGTTCCCCGAGGCGGCACTGCTCGATCTGGGTGGGCCGTGGTTCTGGCTGTTCTCCGGTGTCATCCTCGCTGGCGCCGTCGTCGAGAACATGCGCAACATCGCGCTGTCCACCACCGTCACCCTCCTCGTGCCGGTGGATCGACACGCCAATGCGAACGGTCTCGTCGGCACGGTGCAGGGGCTCGCCTTCGTCGTCACGAGCGTCTTCAGCGGGTTGTCCGTGGGTTTCCTCGGCATGGGGTGGACCCTCGCGATCGCCATCGGACTGACCCTCGTCGCGCTCATGCACCTTCTGACCATCCGCATCCCCGAAGAGCGACCGGCCGCAGGCGACGAGCCCGGCCCGATGGTGGATCTCCGCGGAGCCGTCCGCGCCGTCCGCGCCGCACCCGGACTCTTCGCCCTCATCATCTTCTCGACGTTCAACAACCTCATCGGCGGCGTCTACATGGCCCTGATGGATCCCTACGGCCTCGAGCTCTTCAGCGTGCAGGTGTGGGGCGTGGTGCTGGGTGTCACGGCGACCGGCTTCATCATCGGTGGTGGCCTGGTCGCAAAGTTCGGTCTCGGCAAGAACCCCATCCGCACGATGCTCTGGATCGTGATGGGCATGGGCGTGCTCGGAGCCGTCTTCGTGCTCCGCGACTGGTGGTGGCTCTACGCCGCCGGTATCTGGGTCTACATGGCGCTCATTCCGCCGGTGGAGGCCGCCGAGCAGACCGTGATCCAGAAGGTCGTGCCCTTCGCCACACAGGGGCGGGTGTTCGGATTCGCCGCCGCCTTCGAGTCGGCCGCGGCTCCCGTGACGTCGTTCCTCATCGCCCCGATCGCCGAGTTCGCGATCATCCCCTACATGGAGGGCTCGGAGGGGCGCGCGACGTGGGGCTGGCTGCTCGGCGACGGACAGTCGCGTGGGATCGCGCTGGTCTTCGTGTTCGCGGGCCTGGTGATGGTCATCGCCGCCTCGCTCGCCTTCCTCACCCGGTCGTATCGGATCCTTTCGCAGCAGTACCGGACGGCAGAGGTCAACGCCGACGTCGCCGAGCACCCGACCGACCAGGTCGG
>NZ_CAUQWC010000109.1:0-10639 GCF_963521695.1 uncultured Microbacterium sp.
ACGCCCGGAACCGCGCCCTCCCCGCGTTTATGCGCGCTGATCGCTTATTCACCCGGCCGCGCGTGCCGCACCGCCACCTCCCGGCGTCCACCGCCGACGCGCGCCCGTCCCGTACGCCCTTCTCCATCCTGACCGCTGCACCGCCTCGCTCCGGGCGACGCGGCACCCGCCCCACCCCACGCATAAACGCGATCCACGCCCGTAAACGCGCGCTCCCCGCGTTTCTGCGCGCGGATCGCGTTTATGCGCGGCCACAGGCGGAAGCGCACGAGTCGCGGCCCGCGGCCACGGCCGGCAGCGCGACTCCCGGCGGGAACGACGAAGGGGCGCGACATCCTCCGGATGCCGCACCCCTTCGGTCGTGCCGGACTCAGCCCTTCGTCGCGCCTGCTAGCAAGCCGCGCACGAAGAAGCGCTGCAGCAGGAAGAACACGATCAGCGGCACGAGGATCGAGATGAACGTTCCCGCCGACTGCAGGAACCACTGGTCGCCCCAGGTTCCCGACAGGGAGTTCAACGATTGCGTCAACGGGAGCGAGGACGATGGCGCGAAGATCGTCGCCACCAGCAGGTCGTTCCAGACCCAGATGAACTCCAGCACCGCGAAGGAGGCCAGGGCGGGAGCCGCCAGCGGCAGGATGAGGCGGAAGAAGACCTGCCCGTGACCGGCGCCGTCGACGCGCGCGGCCTCGATGACCTCGGCCGGAATCTCGGCGATGAAGTTGTGCAGCAGGAAGATCGCCAGCGGCATCGCGAAGATCACGTGTGCGATCCACACGGTGGCGAAGCTGTGCTCCACACCGCGCAGGTCGAAGCCCGGGAAGATCGTGACGTCGTTGATGGTCAGTCCTCGCGAGAACAGGCTCAGCAGCGGCACGAGTGCCATCTGCAGAGGCACGATCTGCAGCGCGAAGATGAAAATGAAGAAGAAGTTGCGACCCTTGAAGTCGATCCAGGCGAAGGCGTACGCGATGAGCGAGGCGATCGCGAGGGCGAAGAGCACGACCGGGATCGTGATCGCCAACGAGTTCAGGAACGACTGCGCCAACGTCAGGGCGGTGCCGCCCGATGTGAGTGCGAGGCGGTAGTTGTCCAGCGTGAACGCCGGGTCGACGAAAACCGTCCACCAACCGGTGGACTGCGTGTCGGATCCGGGACGGAACGACGTGATGAACAGACCGAACGTCGGGATCGTCCAGAAGAAGGCGATCACGACGGCGGCGATCGTCGCGCCCTTGGAGGTCAGGCGCTTGCGCGCCATCGCCTCGTGCTTGCGCGTGTCGCGGGCGACCTGACGTGCGGTGCGGGTGTCGGTCGTGGGTTCGAGCACCACGGTGGAGGTGGTCATCGCACTTCCCTCTGCTTCCGGATCTGGCGCACGTTGAAGATGATCAACGGCAGCACGAAGACGAACAGCACCACGGCCAGCGCCGCGGAGTGCCCGTAGCTCTGGAATCGCTGCTGCTGGTTGACCATCTCGAAGGCGAGCACGGTCGAGTCGTTACGACCGCCGGTCATGACGGCGACGATGTCGTAGATCTTCAGCGCGCCGATGGCGATGGTGGTGAGCACCACGATGAGCGACGAACGGATGCCGGGGACCGTGACGTTGATGAACCGCTCCCAGGCGCTCGCGCCGTCGAGCTCGGCTGCTTCGTTCTGCTCCGGCGGCACGGCCTTGATGGCGGCCGAGAGGATGACCATCGCCAAGCCCGTCTGGCTCCAGATGAACACGACCACGAGCAGGAGGGTGTTCACCAGCGGCGCCGCCGACAGCCACGAGATCGGCTGCCCGCCGAAGGTGGTGACGATGGCGTTCAGGATGCCGAGCTGGTCGCCCTGGCGGAAGTCGTAGACGAACTTCCAGATGATGCCGGCACCGACGAACGAGATCGCGAAGGGCATGAAGATGAGCACCTTGAGGTACTTCTCCCCCGCGGCGCGGTCGATGAAGACGGCGTACGCGAGACCGATCGCCGTCGCGATGGTCGGCGCGAGCAGCACCCAGATGAGGGTGTTGATGACCGACCAGAACCCCTCGGGGTTCGTGAAGGTCCAGATGTAGTTCTCGAACCCGACGAAGTTCTCACCGGTCTTGTCGAAGAACGACTGGAAGAAGGTCGTGATCGCCGGGTACACGAGTCCGAGCAGCAGGAGGATCGCCGCGGGAGCGGCGAACAGGATGAGCTGGAACAGGTAGCCCGCGCCCTGGCGGGAGCGGTAGTCGGCGTAGAACAGGACCGCGCCGAGGAGGATCGCGATGCCCAGCACGTAGATGACGGCGTTCTGGTAGGGGCGCAGCAGCATGAATGCCAGCACGGGGATGACGAAGCATGCCGCCAACCGCAGCCAGAAGTAGCCCTTGCCGGATCGCGGCGCGTATTCGATGAGCAGCAGCAGGATGCCGACGACGGCGCCGAAAGCCACGAGGACGAGCGGGATCTGCACGATGGGGCTGAGACCGCCGAGCCAGATGAAGAAGCTGTTGAGCGAGAACCCGAGCGTGGTCGGCCTGGTCTCCACGGGCGCGCGCGTGACCATGAAGAGGAAGAGGGCCACCGCCAGGATGAGGCCGACGATGACCACGAGCAGGGTGGTGCGATGAGTGGCTGCGGAGCCGCGCGACGCGGGCTTACCCCGGCCGGTCGGCGGTGGCGACGCCGCCGGCGTCGTCTCCGCGTTCTTGATGTCGGTCATGACGTCCCTCCCGAACACGTCTTCGTGCTCATCGATCAGTGCCCGGATGCCGCGTCGGGCAGGTTAGAAGTATGGACCGGATGGGCCGCCCGCGCACGGCGGGCGGCCCATCGATCGGTCACGTCGATCAGTTGTTGTAGCCGGCCTGGATGTCGCTGAGCACCTGGTCGGTCGGAGTACCGTCGATCCAGCTGACCATGCCCTTCCAGAACGAGCCCGAGCCGACGGTCGCCGGCATCAGGTCGGAGGCGTCGAAACGAACCGTGGTGCTCGGGTCCTGCAGGGTCTGCATCGCCTCCGTGAGGAACTCGCTCGAGGCGAGCGACGGGTCGGCTCCCTTGTTGGCGGAGATCACACCGCCGAGCTTGACGCGGGCGTCGGCGAACTCGGGCGTCGACATGTACTCGACGACCTTCTGCACGCTCTCGTCGTCGGAGAAGGCAGCGACGAACTCGCCGCCACCCTCGACCGCGAGCTCACCCTCGGTCACGCCCGGGGTCAGGAACGCGTAGACGTCTCCGTCGGGCGCGATCGTCGGGGTCTGACCGGCCGCGTTGGTGACCGTCAGGAAGTTGGCCGAGAGGAACGACGCCTGGTGCGTCATCGGGCAGCTGCCGTCGGCGACCTTGGCGGCGACGTCGGCGAAGGCGGTCGAGTTGATGCTGCTGACGTCGCCGAAGCCGGCGTTGACGTACGCCGGGTTGAGTAGGATGTCGCCCACCGCGTCGAAGGCCGCCTTGATCTGCGGGTCGGTGAACGCGACCTCGTTGGCGACCCACTGGTCGTAGACGTCGGGGCCCGAGAGACGCAGCACCATGTCTTCGACCCAGTCGGTGCCGGGCCAGCCCGAAGCGGCGTCGGAGGCGAAACCGGCGCACCACGGGGCGGCGCCGGTCTTCTGCTGGATGGTCGCGGTGAGGGTCATGAGCTCGTCGAGCGTCTTGGGGATCTCGACGCCCCACTCGGCGAACTTCGCCGGCGAGTACCAGATGTAGCCCTTGAGGTTGGCGAGCATCGGGGCGGCGTAGAACGTGCCGTCCTCGGTGCCGTACGACTTCCAGTCCTCGCCCCAGTACTCGTCGACGTTCGACGAGACGGCGTCCGAAGCCGCCTGCACCTCACCGGTGCCGATGAGGGTCTTCAGCAGACCCGGCTGCGGGACGATCGCGATGTCGGGGGCGTCGCCACCCGACACCTTCGTGACGATGTTGCCCTCGAAGCTCTTGTCACCGGTGTAGACGACCTCGATGCCCGTGTCCTGCGTGAACTGCGCGAACGTCTCGTTCAGCGCGTCGGCCTCGGTGCCGGTGATTCCGCCGGAGATGCGGACCGTGGTCGCGCCCCCACTCGATCCGCTCGTGCCGCCACTGTCGCCTTCGGCGCAGCCCGCGAGCGCGATCGCACCGATCGCCAGCAGCCCGACGGGCGCCAGCATGCGAGTCCGCTGTGACATACCCATGTGGTCTCTCCTCTTTGAGTTCTGTGGTGCACCGGATCCAGTAGGGAACCGATTCCAGGCAACCGTAGAGGCAATTCACAAGAGCCGCAACCAGCGTCAGGTCACGAACCGATAACTGGCGTATTTCCGGCGCCCATCAGGTGCACTCACCCCCGGAACCGGTTCCACTTTGCCGGGATGTTGGATACTCTTCTCGACGTCGACACGGACGTCGACCCATTACGAGGAAGTCCACGCATGAGCGGAATCGCTGAGGTGGCGCGCCTGGCCGGCGTGTCCAAGTCGACCGCCAGCCGCGCCCTCACCGGCGGCGGCTACGTCTCCGACGGCACGCGCCGGCGCGTCGCCGACGCGGCGGCATCCCTGGGATACGTCCCCTCCACGAGCGCGGTGAGCCTGGCCACCGGCCGCACGCGCACGATCGCGCTGATCGTGCCCAAGGTGAACCGGTGGTACTTCGGAGCGATCGTCGAGGGGGTCGAGCGCACTCTCATCCCGCTCGGCTACGACGTGACCCTGTACGTCGCCGAACCCGGCTCGAACGACCGGGAAAGCCTGTACTCGACCTACCTCGCGCGCAAGCGCTTCGACGGCATCATCGCGGTCGCCCTCGAGCCCGACGACGCCGACCTCGAGCGCCTCGCCAACATCGGCAAGCCCGTCGTCAGTATCGGAAACGCCCTCTCCGGCGTGCCGACGCTCGGGCTCGACAACATCGCGATCACCCGCATCATCACGCAGCACCTGATCGCGCTGGGGCACACCGACATCGCTTTCGTGGGCAGCACTCCCCCGACCGACGCTCCCGCGAAAGACGTCGACGAGCGCTCCATCGGCTACAGCAACGCGATGAACGACAATGGCCTAGCCGTGCGCATTCGAAACGTCCCCTCCACCCTGACCATCACCGATGCATACGCCGCGGCCGCCTCTTTCCTCGCCGACGCGGCATCACGTCCGACGGGGGTGGTCGCCGCGTGCGACGAGGTCGCGATCGGCGTGATCATCGCGGCACGGCGCATGGGGATCTCGGTGCCGAGCGAGCTGAGCGTCGTGGGCATCGACGGGCACGATTACGCCGAGATGTTCTCCCTCACCACGGTCGAGCAGTTCCCCCTCGCACAGGGCATCGCCGCGACGCGCATCCTCGTCTCCCTCATCGAGGGCACCGGCGACGCCCCCCGTCGCACCGAGGCCGAGACGCGCCTCGTCGTGCGCGCGTCCACCGCACCCCCGCGTTCCGCCTGACGACGACGATCCCGGATGCCACGGCATCCAAGGCCCCGTGCGAGACGACGGAGACCCCGGATGCCACGGCATCCGGGGTCTCCGTTATCACTGCGGATCAGTCGCTCTGGCGCACCGCCCGGCGGCGCGCGAGCACGCCGAGCCCGAGCAGCGCGAGCGCGGCGAGGAGGCCGGCACCCATCCAGCCCGTGTCGGCACCGGTCACAGGGAGCGAGCCACCCGTGCCCGGTGCGCCGCCCTGGCCCGCGCCGCTGCCCGAGCCGGAGCCCGAACCGCCGGAGCCCGAACCGCCACCGCCCGCGAGCGCTCCGACCTGGATCGGAACCGTCACATCGGTGTCGCTCGGCTGCGCGCTGAGCTGCAGCGCGACCTCGCCCGTGGCGTCGGCGGGAACGCCGAGGGTGACCGTCGCCGCCCCGTTCACGACGGGGAAGTCCACGGCCTCGTCTGCCGCACCCCACGTCGCCGACAGCGACGTGTTGGCCGGAGCGCCGAGAGAGGTGAGGTCGAGGTTCGAGACAGCGACGGTGACGTCGCCGCCCGGCTCGACCTGAGCGGGCACACCCGAGACCTGCACCGCACGGGCGGTGAAGTCGGGGGTGAGGTCGGGGTTCGCCTCGAGGTAGGCGATCCACCCGTCGCGGTCGATCAGGCCGGAGTCGCGCGTGTCGGCGCCCTGCCCGAGGACCGCGAAGGCGTCGCCGCCCTGCAGGAGGAAGCTGAACGAGCCGACCCGGTACGTCGCGGCCGGGTCGACGGGAGCCCCGTCGATCCAGATGCCGGTGATGCGCTGACCCGCGCCCCGGGCGACGTCGTACGTGACGCGCACGTTCTCCGAGACACCGAGCGCGAGGTCGCGGTCGCGGCCCGCCGTGTCACCCCACTGCTGCTCGAGAGCGAGTCGCAGCTGTTCCCCGGTCAGGGTGGTGGTCCACAGGTTGTTCACGAACGGCAGCACCGCGTTCGCCTCGGCCAGTGTGATGACCCCGTCGCCGGCGTAGAGGAGTTCGGCGCGCAATCCGCCCGGGTTGACCAAGGCGATCTCCGCCCCGCCGCGCGCGGGGTCGGCGAGGGTGTCGCGCAGGGCGTCGGCGACCAGGCCGCAGAGCGCGGACTGCTTCGAGCGGTCGTCGCGCTGGCCGCCCGTGTAGACGCCGTCGACGTACGACCCGCCCCGGAAGGCGGTGGTGATGTCGGCGGTGACCGACCCCACGGGTTGTGCACCGACTCGGTCCGCCTCGGTGCGCGCGAGCTTCACGATACGGTCGACCTCTTTCACGCGCGGATAGGTGGCGATCAGCTCGGCATCCAGGGCTGCGCTGTTCGCGGCGGTCTGCTCGGCGTTGTTCGGCACGGTCGCCGCGGCGAGGCGGGGCACATTGCGCGCGGAGTAGTCGACGACCTCGCCGTTCTGCTGGTCGACGGTCAACACGATCTCGCCGATGTTCTCGCCGTAGCTCCCGGTCTGAACGATCGGGCGTGTCCCCTCACCGCCCGGGATCGGGGCGTCCCACGCGTACTTCTGGTGGGTGTGACCAGTGAAGATCGCGTCGACCGCGGCATCCGTCTCGTTCACGATCTTGGCGAAGGCGCCGCCGGCGGCCACCGCCTCCTCGATGGTCTCGCCCGTGGAGTCGCCTTCGGCGGCACCCTCGTGGTACTCGGCGACGATGACGTCGACCTGATCCTCGATCTCGGCGACGACGCGGTTCACCTCGGCCACGGGCTCGCGGAACTCGATGCCCTCGATACCGCCGGGCGAGACGAGCTGCGCCGTCTCCTGCGTGACGGCGCCGATGACGCCGACGCGCACTCCGTCGACCTCGAAGATCGCGTACTCGTCGAGCAGCGGCTCCCCGTTCTTGTAGACGTTCGCCGCGAGATACGGGAAGTCGGCGGAGTCGGACACGCGCCCGGTGAGGTCGGCGGCGCCCTTGTCGAACTCGTGGTTGCCCGTGGCGGATGCCGCGAGCTCGAGCGCGTTCAGCACCTCGATGGTCGGCTCGTCGTCGAAGTACGCCGAGGCGAACAGCGACGCCCCGATGTTGTCTCCGTTGGAGAGGAAGAGGGTGTTGTCCTCGCCCCCCTCGGCGCGCAGCTGCTCGATGGTGCCGGCGAACTTCACCGTGTTGGCGTCGATGCGACCGTGGAAGTCGTTGATGCCGAGCAGATTGACCGTGGTGACGCCGAGATCGAGCCCGACGACGACGGGGTCGTGGTCGCTGGAGCGGTAGGGCGACGCGTCGTAGAAGTTCCGCACGTTGTAGTTGAAGCGGCTGTACTCGAGGGCGAGCGCCTCGACGGCGTTGATGCTCCAGATGTCGGTGCCGGTGACCAGCTCCCGTGCCGACGGCGACGCCAGCACGTGGTCGAGCGAACCCGACTGGCCGCTGAACGAGTACGAGTACTCGCCCGTGCCCGCCTCGAGGGGCTCGAAGCCGTACTCGCGGAGCTTCTGGATCGGGTCCTCCTGCGTGTAGGCGTTGAAGTCACCGAGCAGGAACACCTCGTCGGTGCCGACCGCGGCCGCACGCGCCTGCGCGAACTTCCCGAGGGCGTCGGCCTGGCGCACGCGGTCACCGTTGAAGGCACCCTGGATGCCATTGGCGTTGTCACCGGTGGCGGCGGGGCGACTGTCGCCCTTGGACTTGAAGTGGTTCACGATCGCGAGGATCTTGGCATCCGAGGAGGAGACCGGGGCGAAGGCCTGCGCGAGCGGCTGACGGGCGTTGCGGAACGCCGGATCATCGAGGATGACGCTGTCACCCGACGGCGCGACGACGGCCTTCTTGTAGATGAAGGCGGTACGGATGACGTCTTCGGATGCCGGCAGCACGGCGGCCGAGGGCACGAACTCCCACTGCGACGAGCCGACCGCGGCGTTCAGTGCATCGACGAGGGTCGACAGCGCCTCATCGCGGTCCTTGCCGAAGGCGGCCGAGTTCTCGATCTCTTCGAGCGAGACGACGTCGGCTCCGAGTCCGTTGATCGCGGCGACGATCTTGTCCTGCTGGCGCGTCAGGTTGGCGTCGTTGGCCGCACCGCGGGGTCCGGGAGCGGGGCACGTGTCGGCCGTGATGGGGTTGCCCTCGCGGTCCTTGTACGTCGAGGTGCAGCCGACGCTCTCGGCGGTGGTCGTGAAGTAGTTGAGCACGTTGAAGCTCGAGATCTTCACGTTTCCGCCGACGTCCTCCGGCGCCGCGGTACGGGTGTTCTCGAAGGTCGCCGGCTGCACGCCGCCCGCGTTGTCGACGGTCAGCTGCTGCGTCGGCTGGAACTTCCAGGCGTTGTTGCGGAAGTCGAGGATGACCGGCGTCGTGAACGACACGGGGGCACCGACGCGCACCGGCTCGGTGAGCGAGACGTACGGCAGCGGAATGCCCTTGTTCGCGTCGTTCAGGAAGTTGATCGACGCACCATCGTCGAGCACGACCGCGCGCGCGTTGTTATCGGCGACGGCCGCCACGTAGGCGGGCGTGTCGGGGCGCGCCACGTCGGTGGGGGTGCGCAGCGGCGTCTCGCCGGCCGCCAGACCCACCTCGGCGTACTGGTTGGTCGAGTAGGTGTTGGTGACGGTGAAATCGCCCTGCGGCTCGAGGAGCATGCCCTCGAAGCGCTCGCGCTCCTCGTCGGTCTTCGGCCACGAGACCTTCGCGGGCTGCACGGCGGCGGCCTGCTCCGTCAAGATGCCCACCGCGGCGCCGTCGGCGGTGATCTGGGTCTGGCCGGCGAATTCGCTCGCCGTTCCCGTGACCTCGACGTGCTGGCCGATCGACACCTTCTGGGTGGCGTCGGAACCGTAGACGAAGACGGCGTCGGAGGCGGCGTGGGTGGCCGGGTCGAGCGGGCCACCGGTGCCGGGTGTCTGGAGGTAGAACCCGTTGTATCCGCCCGTCGGGTAGGCGGCGGTGACGATACCGCGCGTGGTGACGGTGGCGCCCGCGAGGGGCGTCGTGGCTCCGGTGCCCTGGATGTCGCGGATCGGCGTGACCGCACCGGGGGTGACGGTCGGGGTGGGTGTCGGCGTCGCCGTGGGGGTGGCCGTGGCGGTCGGCGCGGGCGTCGGCGTGACCGCGCCGCCCGAGCCCTGGGGCGTCACGGTGGTGGTGTTGGCGAAGTCGAGGGAGTTGTCGTTCGTGTCGACGAAGCCCGTGCGCACGAGCGCGTTCGCCGTACCGTTGGGGCCGTCGACGGACGCCGCCGTGGTCTCGAAGCTCGCCGCGCCGCCGTACCCGAGGAAGTCGACGACGCGACTGTCGGCGACGGAGCCCGCGGGCACCGCGAGCGACTCCGCGACGTTGGCGAGGAACAGCTGGCCGGTCGTGCCCGAGGGGTTGAGGCCCCCGCTCGTGATGTCGGCGGCGGGAAGGTCGGCGCCGACGCTGCCGTCACCATTGCCCGGCAGTCCGATGAGGTAGTACCCGCCGGGGGCGATCGACCCGGTCAGCGGCTGCGTGTTCGCACCGGTCGGAGCCGCCACGCTGCTCGCGGAGCGGTACTGCAGCGACCATCCGCTGAGGTCCTGAGCGGTGTCGCCGGCGTTGTACAGCTCGACGAACTTCTTGTTGAAGAAGGCTCCGTTGCTCCCACCCTTCAGGTAGGCCTCGTTGATCACCACCCGGGGGCCGTCGGCGGCGAACGCCGGGAGCGGGACGAGTGCGGAACCGAGCAGAGCGACGCCGAGGGC
Source organism: uncultured Microbacterium sp. (assembly GCF_963521695.1). GTDB lineage: Bacteria > Actinomycetota > Actinomycetes > Actinomycetales > Microbacteriaceae > Microbacterium. The sequence goes on from NZ_CAUQWC010000109.1 coordinate 10,092, forward strand.
GGCGCTCAGCGCGGTCGTGAAGCGGCGCGCGGGTACGCGCGAGGCAGCGTTGGGCATGAGTCTCCAGGTACCGACGCGCGAACGATCGACGTCGGGTGGGGGGATCGACGGGGGTTCTCAACGACCGTAAACGATGGGCATACGGTTTTCCCAGGCTTCAACGTTTCGATCTGGTGAACATCGGTCCCTCGACCGGTGAAACCGGGTTCCACGCTGCGCGCACTGTCCAAGATCCCGGATGCCGTGCCCCGGCGCCGGAGCGCATCGGTACCGAACCGCGCCTCAGTGTCACTCCCCCGGCCGGAAACGCCGAAGACCCCAGCGGCAACTCGGGTCCTCCGGCCGGAGACGACGAGGCCCGGGAGGCCAGCGGCAAACTCGGGGCACCCGCCCGGAGACGACGAAGACCCGGATGCCAACGGCATCTCGGGTCACCCGCCCGGAAACGACGTAGACCCGGATGCCAACGGCATCTCGGGTCACCCGCCCGGAAACGACGAAGACCCGGATGCCAACGGCATCTCGGGTCACCCGCCCGGAAACGACGT
>NZ_CAUQWC010000110.1:0-10527 GCF_963521695.1 uncultured Microbacterium sp.
ACGGAACGATCGCGTCGACGCCGAGTTCGGTCGCCGCCTGCACGGCGAGCTCGTCACGGTCGCCTTTCGCGAGTGCCTGGACGAGCACGAAGCGCGGCGCCGCCGCGGGGCGGTCTTCCCGCGCTGTCACCCGCACGTCGACCTGCTTCGGCGTCGCCGCGGTCACGAGGCCCTCCAGCCATGCCCCGCGACCGTCGCCGAGGGTGACCGCCTCGTCGACGCGAACGCGGCGGACGGCCGCGGCGTGGTGCGCCTCTGCACCGGTGAGCGTGACGGCATCCCCCGGCTGAGCGGATGCCGCCTCGTCGGTGACGAAGTGCAGCGCCACGGTCAGTGCCGGAAGCGGTCGCGGAACTTGCTGAACATGCCCTGCTGGTGCTCGGCGAGCCGGGGCTTGGGGGCCTTGGTGCGCTTGGCGAACTCTTCGATCAGCGCGCGCTCACGGTGGTCGAGGCGCGTGGGGGTCACCACATGCACGCCGACCTTGAGGTCACCGCGCTGGCTTCCGCGCAGCGGCGTGATGCCGCGGCCCTTGATGGTGAGCACGTCGCCCGACTGCACGCCCGCGCGCACCTCGAGCTCGACGTCACCGTCGAGCGACTGGATCGTCGTGGTGGCGCCGAGGATGGCATCGGGCATCGAGACCTCGAGGGTGGCGACGAGGTCGTCGCCGTCTCGGCTGAAGGCGTCGTGCGCCTCGACAGTGATCTCGAGATAGAGGTCGCCGTTGGGGCCGCCCGCGGGGCCCACCTCGCCCGAACCGGGCAGTTGCAGGCGCAGACCCGACTCGACACCGGCGGGGATGTCGACAGAGACGGTCCGACGCGCGCGCACACGCCCCTGACCCTGGCACGTGCCGCACGGGTACGGGATCGTCGTGCCGTGCCCCTGGCACACGGTGCAGGGGGCGCTGGTGACGACGTTTCCGAGGAGGCTTCGCACGGTGCGCTGCACGTGGCCGGAGCCGTGGCAGATGTCGCAGGTGACCTCGCTCGTGCCCGGCTGGGTGCACGAGCCCTGACAGGTCTCGCACAGCACCGCCGTGTCGACCTCGAGATCGCGGTGGGCGCCGAACACGACATCGCCGAGCTCGAGCGTCACGCGTACGAGGGCGTCCTGACCGCGTTCACGACGCGAGCGCGGGCGGGGACCGCGGCCCCCGCCGCTCTGGCCTGCGCCGAAGAAGGTCTCGAAGATGTCGCTGAACCCGCCGAAGCCGGCCGCGCCCCCGCCGCCGCCGAAGGGGTTCTGATCGCCGCCCATGTCGTAGCGGCGGCGCTGCTCGGGGTCGCTGAGCACGTCGTAGGCGTGGGTCACGAGCTTGAAGCGCTCCGACGCATCGTCGCCGGGGTTCACATCGGGGTGAAGCTGGCGTGCGAGACGTCGGTACGCCTTCTTGATGTCTTCCGGGCTGGCGTCGCGTTCAACGCCCAGGACCTCGTAGTGGTCAGCCACAGTCGCCTTCCTGCCCGCTCTCGCGGGGTCGTTCGGGTGATGCTCGTCAGCGTGCGCTGTCGTCGTCTTCGAGCATGCGGGTCAGATAGTGCGCGACGGCGCGGACCGCCGCCAGATTCGAGGAGTAGTCCATGCGCATCGGGCCGAGGAGGCCGACGCGTGCGCCACCGGTGGAGCCGTCGTAGCGGCTGGCCAGCACGGAGGCCTCGACGAGGCCGAACGGCTCGTTCTCGCGGCCGATGCTCGCCGACAGCCCCTTCTCGTCGGCCACCATCTCGGTCATGAGTCGCAGGAGGGTGACCTGCTCCTCGATGGCCTCGAGCAGGGGGTAGATGCTGCCGCGGAAGTCCTGCTCGCGCTTGGCGAGAGTCGCGGCACCGGCCATGACGAGGCGGTCCTGGCGGAACTCCTCGAGTTCTTCGCCGACCACCCGCAGCACGGCGTCGGCAATGGCCTCGATCACGACACCCGGTCGCGGCGCGTCGGCGGTCGCGTCACCGACGCGCTGAGCGCACTCCGCGACGCTGTGGCCCACGAGCACGGCACCCACGCGGGCACGGAGCTGGACGATGTCGGCCTCGGTCGGCTCGGCGGGCACCAGCGCGATGCGCTGCGAGACCCGGCCGGTGTCGGTGACAAGGATGACGAGCACCCGGGGACCACCGAGAGCGACGAGCTCGACGTGCGAGACGTTGGCCCGCGCGAACGAGGGGTACTGGACGATCGCGACCTGGCCCGTCAGTTGCGTGAGGGCCCGAACGGTGCGCGCGAGGAGGTCGTCGAGGTCGCCCGCTTGATCGAGGAAGGAGGTGATGGCGCTGCGCTGAGCGCTCGAGAGCGGACGGAGCTCGGCGAGGTGGTCGACGAACACGCGGTAGCCCTTGTCGGTGGGCACACGCCCCGACGAGGTGTGCGGCGCAACGATGAGATCTTCGTCTTCGAGCAGGGCCATGTCGTTGCGGATGGTCGCCGCCGACACCCCGAAGGCGTGGCGATCGACGATCGCCTTGCTCCCGACGGGCTCGCGGGTGTCGACGTAGTCCTGCACGATCGCGCGGAGCACCTGAAGGCCGCGTTCCGACACCATGCGCTGCTCCTCCCGTTTGGCACTCGGCTCGATTGAGTGCCAATTCTACGGGATCGGCACGACACCGCGTCGGGGGGGCTCGCGGGTGCCATCTGCCCATCCGGCGAACGTCGACGCCGGTGCGAGCGCTGCAAGAAACGCCGGCGTGGAGGAAACGGCTCGGCGATGCGTTTCTTCCCCACGATCGCGTCTGTCGCAGCTTCCCCGCGGGCGACGTCTCCTCCGGAGCGCGCTGTGCGCCGTCAGGCGGTGAGCGCCCGCACCACGGCATCCGCCAGCAGACGCCCGCGGCGGGTGAGCACGATGCGCCCGCGCACGGCATCCGCCCCCTCGACGAGACCGTCGGCGATGAGGGATGCCACGGCCTTGCGCCCCTCGCCGAGCAGCTCCGACACCGCAAGTCCCTCGCGGATACGACTGCGCAGCAGCACCGACTCGAGGCGGCGGGCTGTCTCGTCGGGCCGCTCCCGACCCGCGGCCGGCGATTCTCCGGTCGCCATCCGCTGCGCGTACGCCGCCGGGTGCTTCACGTTCCACCAGCGCAGACCCGCGACGTGGCTGTGCGCACCGGGGCCGAAGCCCCACCAGTCCGTGCCCCGCCAGTAGGCGAGATTGTGGCGGGAGCGGTGAGCGACTCCGCGAGACCAGTTCGACACCTCGTACCAGTCGTACCCGGCGGCCGCGAGCAGCTCGTCGGCCAGCTCGTACATGTCGGCTTGGAGGTCGTCGGAGGGCTCCTCGACGACTCCCGAACGGATCTGCCGGGCGAGCTTGGTGCCGTCCTCGACGATCAGCGCGTACGCCGAGATGTGGTCGGGCCCGAGGGCGGTGGCGGCTTCGAGCGAGGCGCGCCAGTCGTCGAGCGACTCCCCCGGCGCGCCGTAGATGAGGTCGACCGAGACGTCGAGCCCTGCTCGCCGCGCGGCCGCGACCGCCGTGGCGACGTTGGCGGGGTCGTGCGTGCGGTCGAGCGCGGCCAGTACGTGCGGACGGGCGGACTGCATGCCGATCGACACGCGGGTGATCCCCGCCGACGCGAGTGTCTGCATCACGGCGTCGTCGACGGTGTCGGGATTGGCCTCGACGGTCACCTCGGCGCCGTCGGCGATCCCGAACTCGGTACGCACGGCGTCCAGCATCGTCGCCAGATCGCCGGGCGGCAGGAGTGTGGGCGTGCCGCCCCCGAAGAACACGGTGGATGCCGCGCGGCGACCGCCCGCGGCATCCATCACCCGACCCGCCAGACGTACCTCGGCGGCGAGGGTGTCGGCGAAGTCGTCCTGCCGCGCACCGCGCAGTTCGCTCGCGGTGTAGGTGTTGAAGTCGCAGTAGCCGCAGCGCACTTGGCAGAACGGCACGTGCAGATACACACCGAAGTCGGTGGTGGGGTCGACGGCGAGGTCGCCGGGGAGGCGGCCGTCGGCGGGAGCGGGATCTCCGAGCGGTAGGGGCCCGCCCATCAGGACGTGTACAGCGGCGAGATCGCGCGCAGATACCGCGCGAAAAGCGCCTTTCGGCGGCGGCGCACGCGGCTGGTGAACAGCCGGTAGGTGGGCGCGGTCGGACGATCGAACGCGCGAACGACGAACCAGACCTCGTCGTTGTCGCGCCATTCGATCGAGAAGAGCTCTTCGCCGCTGACGATCGAGTGACCGACGGTGCCGAGGATGAACCCGACGCGACGGGGCTCCTCGAACACCGAGATGACCCGCAGCTCGGCGTCGGCGCGGTGACCGTCGACCTTGCCGTGCAGGTGCACGCCCGTGCCGGGGCTGACGAACGGCGTGCCGTCGGCGGCGAAGCGCTGCTCGGCTTCGAGGCGGCTGGGGGCGACCGGGGCCCCCTCGGCGTCGAACCCGACTCCGGCGTAGCCTTCTCCGGATGCCGGGCGCACGTCGGTGATGCTGAGCTCCTCGCCCCGCAGCGGTGCCCACGACAGCAGCAGTTCGCCCGCGGCGACGAAACGCTCCTCGCCGCTGCCGATGCGCCACGCGTCTTCGGCGGGCACGGAATGCTCCGGCGGGTACTGCATCAGGTCGGGCGCCTGAGTGGCGCCGACCGCCGCGTAGTCGACCGTGTCATCGGTGAAATTCTGCCGTCGCATGATCCACCCCTCTCGGTTGGGTGCGTTACTTCTTGGCCTCGACGTCGCCCGACAGCGCGGCGATGAACGCCTCTTGCGGCACCTCGACGCGACCCACCATCTTCATGCGCTTCTTGCCCTCTTTCTGCTTCTCGAGGAGCTTGCGCTTGCGGGTGATGTCACCGCCGTAGCACTTGGCGAGCACGTCTTTGCGGATCGCGCGGATGGTCTCGCGCGCGATGATGCGGGCGCCGATGGCGGCCTGGATCGGTACCTCGAACTGCTGGCGCGGAATGAGCTTGCGCAGGCGCTCGGCCATGAGCGTGCCGTACGCGTACGCCTTCTCGCGGTGCACGATCGAGCTGAAGGCGTCGACCTTCTCGCCCTGCAGCAGGATGTCGACCTTAACCAGGTCGGCGGTCTGCTGGCCGGCCGGTTCGTAGTCGAGGCTCGCGTACCCCTGCGTGCGCGACTTGAGGTGGTCGAAGAAATCGAACACGATCTCGCCGAGGGGCATGTGGTAACGCAGCTCCACGCGGTCTTCGCTGAGGTACTCCATGCCGAGCAGGGTGCCGCGGCGCGTCTGGCAGAGTTCCATGACCGTGCCGACGTAGTCCTTCGGCAGCAGGATGCCGACCTTGACGATCGGCTCCGACACCGAAGCGACACGCCCGTCGGGGTACTCGCTGGGGTTGGTGACCGAGACGGTGTCGCCGGTGTCTGTGGTGACCTCGTACGTCACCGACGGAGCCGTGGTGATGAGGTCGAGCCCGAACTCGCGCGAGAGGCGCTCGGTAATGATCTCGAGGTGCAGCAGACCGAGGAAGCCCGCGCGGAAGCCGAAGCCGAGCGCCACCGAGGTCTCGGGCTCGTACTGCAGCGACGCGTCGGACAGCTTGAGCTTGTCGAGCGCTTCGCGCAGCTCGGCGTAGTCGCTGCCGTCGATCGGATAGATGCCCGAGAAGACCATGGGCTTCGGGTCGGTGTAGCCGGGCAGCGCCTGGGTGGCGGGCTTGCGGTGGGTCGTGATGGTGTCGCCGACCTTCGACTGGCGCACGTCTTTCACGCCGGTGATGAGGTAGCCCACCTCGCCGACGCCGAGACCCCGAGTGGGCACCGGCTCGGGGCTGGAGACGCCGATCTCGAGCAACTCGTGCGTCGCGGTGGTCGACATCATCTGGATGCGCTCGCGCGGCTGCAGCGACCCGTCGATCATGCGGACGTAGGTGACGACACCGCGGTAGGCGTCGTAGACTGAGTCGAAGATCATCGCGCGCGCCGGGGCGTCGGGCTTGCCGACGGGGGCGGGGATCTTCTCGACGATCAGATCGAGCAGCTCTTCGACGCCCATGCCGGTCTTGCCGCTCACGCGCAGCACGTCTTCGGGGTTTCCGCCGATGAGACCAGCGAGCTCTGCCGCGTACTTCTCGGGGTCGGCCGCCGGCAGGTCGATCTTGTTCAACACCGGGATGATCTGCAGGTCGTTCTCGAGCGCCAGGTAGAGGTTGGCCAGCGTCTGGGCTTCGATGCCCTGAGCTGCGTCGACCAGCAGGATCGCGCCCTCGCACGCGGCGAGAGAGCGGCTGACCTCGTAGGTGAAGTCGACGTGGCCCGGCGTGTCGATCATGTTCAGAGCGAACGTGCCGTCGGCGGTGGACCACGGCATCCGGACCGCCTGCGACTTGATCGTGATGCCGCGCTCACGCTCGATGTCCATGCGGTCGAGGTACTGCGCGCGCATGTCGCGGTCGCTGACGACGCCGGTGATCTGCAGCATGCGGTCGGCCAGCGTCGACTTGCCGTGGTCGATGTGGGCGATGATGCAGAAGTTGCGGATCTGCTCCGGCGGGGTGGCAGACGGCTCGAGGGGCTTCAGGGCGCGCGGTGACATGTTCCGTCGATTCTACGGTGGTGCGCCGACATCGCCGTCCGCGGATGCCCAAGCCCCCGTCATCCGGGCTCCCCCCGGCGCCCGTGGCGGCCGCGAGATCATGCGGTCAGCGCGAGACAACACGTTCGTGTCCTGTGCGAGCGCGTGTGCTCATCGCGAGCACGTGATCTAGGCGCGCGAGCTCACAGGTCTCGCCGCGGCACACCCTCATACAGTGGATGCCATGACGGTCCAGGTCGTGTTCGTGCACGGCATCCGCACGTCGTCCACCATGTGGCGGGCGCAGGTCGAGCACCTGCGGGAGCGCGGCAATACGGTGACCGCCATCGACCTCCCCGGTCACGGCACGCGCCGGAACGAGGCCTTCACCCTCGACGAGGCGTCCGCCACGATCGACCGGGCGGTTCGGGATGCCGCTGACCGCGGTCCCGTCGTGCTGGTCGGGCACTCGATGGGCGGGCTGCTGTCGATCGACTACCTCGGGCGCGAGGATCCACCGCCCGTCGCCGCGTTGGTCGCCGCGTCGTGCACCTCACTCCCCCGCGGTCCGGCGCTGGCGACGTACCGCTATCTGATCCGCCGCGCCGACAGGCTCCCCGACCGCGGGATGGGGTTCACCGACCGGGTGCTCGATCTCACCCTGCCGCCCGAGACGCGTCCTGATTTCGGCGCCGGAGGGTATGCCCTCGACACACAGCACATCGCCCTGGCCTCCCTTTCCGACCTCGACCTGCTGGCATCCCTCCGACGAATCACGGTGCCGCTGTGGTTCGTCAACGGACAGTGGGATCAGCTGCGCATCAACGAGAGGCTGTTCACCGCCGTCGCCCCGCACGCCGAGCTCGTCATCGTGCCGCGCACGACGCACATCGTCACGGCGATGCGCCCCCGCGTGTTCAACGCGGTGCTGGATGTGGCGCTCACCACGGTTGAGGCGTCTAGCTGATAGACTCGGTCCTTGGCTTGCGTGTGGGGTTTTTCCCGACCTCCACGACCGCCGGTGCGGCGTCCCTCTACCGCTCGCCCGGCACTTCCAACACTCACTCAAACGAAAGACCGTCGACGTGGCGAATATCAAGTCGCAGATCAAGCGCAACAAGACCAACGAGAAGGCGCGCGAGCGCAACAAGGCCGTCAAGAGCGAGCTGAAGACGCACGTGCGTCGCACCAAGGAAGCCGTGCTGGCCGGTGACAAGGAGGCCGCCGAGAAGGCCCTCGTCGTCGCGACCAAGAAGCTCGACAAGGCCGTGAGCAAGGGTGTCATCCACTCGAACCAGGCCGCGAACCGCAAGTCGGCCATCGCGAAGTCGGTCGCCGCTCTCTGAGCCGCAGCACTTCTTCGACAGCCCGTCCCGCACCTGCGGGGCGGGCTTCGTCGTTCCCGGGGTGCGTCGCGCGCCGGCGCGGCAAGGCGGGGGCGGATCCGGGTGGCGGTGAGGGGTGTGCGGAGGTCGGGGTCGCGTGCGCGGGCCAGGTCGCGTACCGGGGGGCGGGTCGCGTACCGGGGGCGGGTCGCGTACCGGGGGCGGGTCGCGTACCGAGGGCGGGTCGCGTACCGGGGGCGGGTCGCGTACCGGGGGCGGGTCGCGTACCGGGGGCGGGTCGCGTACCGAGGGCGGGTCGCGTACCGGGGGCGGGTCGCGTACCGGGGACGGCGCCGTGGGCGGAGTGGAGGGGATGGGGCGAGCGGAGGACCAACGGGCGCGATTCGGTCCTCCCTTCCCTGAATCTCCTCCCCTCAGAACGGTAGTCGCCAAGGCGAGCGGGCCGGGGAGGGCGGCGCCGCGTGCGGAGCGGAGGGGATGCGGCAAGCGGAGGACCAACAGGCGCGATTCGATCCTCCCTTCCCCGCATCTCCTCCCCTCAGAACGGCAATGGCCGAGGCAAACGGGCCAACGAGGGCGGCGCCGGGTGCGGAGCGGAGGGGATGCGGCAAGCGGAGGACCAACGGGCGCGATTCCATCCTCCCTTCCCCGTATCTCCTCCCCTCAGCACGGGCGGTAGCAGCGGCGAACGGGCCGACGAGGACCACGCCGCGGGCGGAGCGGAGGGAATGCGGTGAGCGGAGGACCAACGGGCGCGATTCCATCCTCCCTTCCCCGTATCTCCTCCCCTCAGCACGGGCGGTAGCAGCGGCGAACGGGCCGGCGAGGATCGCGCCGTGTGCGGAGCGGAGGGGATGCGGCAGGCGGAGGACCCACGGGCGCGATTTAGTCCTTCATTCGCCGCCCCTCCTTCCCTCGGCACCCCGCAGGACGGCGACGGTTCACCGCCGTCTCCACCTGAGCGGACCGCGGCCCTGGCGCACACACGAGGTCGACGGTGCATCTCGCGGTGAACGAACTCATCCCTTCGGAGGATGCGGGCCGCGGACGCCCCTTCATAGCGTGGATGCCAGGAGGTACGACATGCAGAGTGAGCGCGCGGTGAAGTGCTTCGGTGACCGAGAGGACCCGCGAGAACGGCTGGTGGAGCTGTTCGGCGGGGATGTTCCCGATGGCGGGCAGCCTCCCGAGCCGGCGCTGCAGTGGGCAGCCGTCGTCGCCTCGCCCGATCACGGCGAGGTCGCTGTCGTTCGCGACCTCCGCCGGGCGGAGCCCCGACTCACGCTGATGGCGGCGACGTTCCTCGCGCGTCACCTGATGCGACGCTGAACGGATGCCGTTGCGCGCGACGGTGGGTTCAGTCGCCGTAGGGCGCGCGTGTAGCGATGATCGTGATCATGCGCTCGAGGGCGAAGACCGAGTCGCGCGATGCGCCCTTCACCTCGGCATCGGCTCGGGCAGTGGCGTGGATGGCCATGCCGAGCGTGCTGCCCGTCCAGCCGACGAGGTCGCGGCGGGCGCGGTCGACCTGCCAGTCCTTCATGCCGAGTCGTTGCGCGAGCGCCGACGACGACTCGCGGGTGCCGGCGACCCGCGCCATCGTCCGCAGCTTCATGGCCACGGCGGCGACGAGGGGGACGGGATCGGCTCCGGATGCCAGCGCGTGACGAAGCGCGAGAAGCGCGGGCCCGTATTGGCCCGCGATGGCGGTGTCGGCAACGGTGAAAGCCGACGTCTCGACGCGGCCGCCGTAATAGCGCTCGACGGTGCGCTCGTCGATGTCGCCGGGGACGTCGGCGATCAGCTGCTGGCAGGCGGCGGCCAGCTCGGTGAGATCGTCGGCGAACGCCGAGACGAGTGAGCGCAGGGCCACCGGCGCGATGCGCTTCTGCGCGGCTTTGAACTCGCCGACGGCGAAGTCGAAGCGGTCGGAGTCGCGTTTGACAGCAGGACAGGCGATCTCGATGCCGCCACCCTGACCCGACCGGATGCCGTCGAGCAGCTTCTTGCCTCGCACGCTCGCGCCGGTGTGCCGGAGCACGACGGTGGCTCCTTCTTGCGGGTATGCAAGGTATGACACCGCCTCGGTGAGGAACGTATCGCCGCACTTCTCGACGCCGCTCACGCGCACGAGCCGGGGCTCGCCGAACAGCGACGGCGAGGTCACGCCGAGCAGAGTGCCGGCGGCGTAATCGTCGGCGCGGATGTCGGTGACCTCGAGGCTCGGGTCTTCGCTCTTGAGCATGGCGCGAATGCCGGCGGTCGCGCGCTCGGCGCATACTTCTTCGGGCCCGGAGATGAGGACGATCGGCGCCGGCTGCGGGGCGCGCCACGACACCTGGGGGATGGCCGACTTCGCCTTCGCGGGGGCGGAGCGTCGGGGTGCCGGTGTCACTCTCCCAGCCTAGCGATCGGGTCCGACACCGTGTCCCCGGTGCGTCGGCTCATCTCCGTTCCAACGAGTCCCGGCGTCGTCCGGAGCGGGGGGCGAGGGGCGAGGGGCGAGCGGACCTGACCCCATCACCCGCCGTCTTCCTCCGGCCCCTCCTTCTTCGCGGGGATCCATCCCGCGCCCCGCTGACCACCCACGTGCTCCGCTCCCCTCCATTCCTTCGGACCCCACCCGGCGTCACGCGGCACGCCCCGCTGCCCGCCCACGTGCTCCGTGCCCCTCGAGTCACTCGAA
>NZ_CAUQWC010000111.1:0-10490 GCF_963521695.1 uncultured Microbacterium sp.
GGGGCCGTGTACGCATCGACGTATCGCGTGCGGTTCCCCGACGCTCCGGCCGCCGAATTCGGACCGCATCCCCCAGAGGACGCGAACTCGTACGACAATTCATGGCCCGGGATCTTCGCCGACACCAACCGCCCCGCCGCGTCATACCCGTACCTCGAGTCGAACGACCGGTCACCCTGCCGGACGCGTTCGCGCACGATCCGCCCCGCATCCGACCGTGAAAGCTCATCGGTGATCGACGCCGCCGATGGGAAAGACCACGTCTGCGCCCTGATCGTGCCGCGCCGGTCGTCCCACGTCGGGGCCAACGCCGACCCACCCAGATACGACACCTGGGCAATCCGCTGCTGCGCATCGAACGTCGATGCCGCGTAGACCTGCCCGTCGAACGTCACCGTGGTCGTCTTGCCGTCACGGTCGTACGCGAAAGCCGTCGTCGACGACGGCACGCCGGGGCCGGCGGTCGTCACCCGCAGGACACGACCGGTGAGTGGTTCGTAAACCGGCGTCGTGACGACACCCCACACGTCGGTGTACGACTCGACCCGACCCAGCAGGTCGGTCTTCGTCGTCGTTGCCGACGTCAGCGACCCCGGCACAGGGGTTCCGGTCACCGTGACCGAGAGTCCCGTGGGAGTCGTCGTGTACGTGGTGGTCACCGTGTCGGTCGCCACTCCCGCGCCTCCGACCGAGACCTCCCTGACGGTGCGGCCACGCGCGTCGACCGTCGTGCAGGACCACCCCTCGTCGCCGGTGACCCGGGTGCCCGCGGGGCGACCCATCACGTCATAGACATATGACGTGACGATCGCCGGTCCGCTTTCGGGCGTCGGTCCTGTCGACGTCTTCAGCATCCCGAACTGACGTGTGCCGGCCGGCACCCCGCACGTGTCTTCCTCCAGCTGCTCCGCGTCGCCGTAGTACGCGCGTGTGGTGCTCTTGACATCCGTGATCGAACCGGATGCCGCCGCGGCGGGCAGCGCCTTCGACTTCTGCCGGAGCCACCCGGGCCCCTTCAGCTGCTCGAAGGTCGCCGTGCTCTTCAGCGCCAGACCGCCCGGGTCGACGGTCACGGCCGACACCTGCCCGACGATTGGGTCCGAGTATGTCTTCTCCGACACCATGGAGGGAGCCGAAGCGCCCAGGACCCTGGTTGAATCCTCGACCGTGGAACGGGTGACCAGACCGTAGTCGGGCCTCAGCTGGGCACCGGGGACAACCTGGAAGTCGCCCGTTCCGGGGAGCTTCCACTGCAGATCGACGCGTGCGCCACCGAGGTTCTCGTAGTACTCGATGCGAAGGCGTCGCACCTCGCCGGCGCGCGCCTCGAACGCGTAGCTGTCGGCCGGAGTTGGCCCCTGGTCGACCCACCGATCTATAAGCAGCACATCGTCGAGCCAGACCCGGGTGCCGTCGTCGCTCATCGTGCGCAGCTGGTACGAGCCCGCGATGGGGAAGGTGATGAGTCCCGTGGCACGGAGGGAGAACTCGTCGCTGGAGACGATGCCGGGAACGGGCGACCCCCCTCCCCAGTCCTTTTCGAAGGCCCCGTCAGCACCGCCCACACCCAGCGCGTACGCCTCGGGCTTACCCGATAATTTTCGCGTCTTGGTGTAGTAGGCGACCTGAAGTCCGTGGAAGCCCTCGTCGTACACGGTGCTCGATTTCGCCGGTGTGACGCCGCAGGCGAACGCCACACTCGCGTCGCGCACGGGGCGCCGGTCGGATGTGAAGCACCCCGCGGGGGCGGGGGCGTACGCCTCGACCGGGCGATCGAGGGCGTCGTACACCCGCGTGGACGTCAGACCTGCCGTATCGATCGCCGACAGCACCAGATCCTTCGACGGATGCCATTGCTGCGAGCTCGTCACCCCGAGCGCGCTCGTCGACGACGTCGAACGCCACGCCCCGTCGTACGAGACAGTCTGCGAGACGCCCTCGAGCCCCGCGATGGAAACCGTCGTCTTGCCGTCGAGATAGGCGTACGTGCGCGAGGGGCGCTCGGCTTGTGTCACCCCGTCGGGCGCCGGGAGCGTGATCGTCTTCGCGCGCGCACCCTCGTACGCGATGCGCGTCGATGCCGGATCGTCGCCGGAGTCGGTGACGGGAACGGGGATGCTGTCGTTGGCCGTTGCATCCCGGATCTGTGTCAGCAAACCGCCGGCACTGTCGTAGCCGAAGAGCGTGAGCTCGTCGCCCGGGTCGAGGATCGCCGCGAGCTGCCCGTCGACGTTGTAGAACAGCCGCGACTCCGACCCGTCGGGGTACGAGATGCGGCACAGCATGTCGACCGGCGCCTTCGCGTAGCCCGCACCCGATCGCTCAGAGCACGACGCGCGGTCCCCGTTCTGATACCCGAAGACGACTTTGCGCGCGTACTGGTCGCCGCTCTGGGACACAGGATCGACGACCTCGGTGGTCACCCCGTTCGCGTTCAGAATGCTCTGCGGAGCGGCAGCCTTGCGGACATCTTCGGGTGGGGTCGCGGATGCCACCCGCCCCTCCTTGCTGAAGTGATACACCGTCCCGTCCTCATCAGTGAAGACCACCCACCCGTTGCCGTCCAGGGACAGCACCCCGTATTCACCACTCGGGGCCGTGTAGCCGCCGGTCGCGACCTTCGTGTACGTGTGCGCCGTGCCGGTGGTATCGGTGAGGACGACGGAGGCGTCGGTCACCTGCGCGGAAACCCACGTCGCGGCCGTTCCCGACAACGGCACCGAAGCACCCCAGCCCTGCGGGAGCGTCGCCACGCGTTTGGTGAACCAATCCGGCGGGATACTCACTCTCGTCGGGGACGATGCGCCGTCTGGCGTGTACTCGACCCACAGGTCGACGTACGCCTCACCGGTCTCCTCGTAGTACTCGACCTGAATCGGTCGGGCGCCACCACCGGCCGTCAGGGTCGTCGCCGCGGCGGTCGTCCACCCCCCTCCCTGCCACTTCTCGAACAGCTTCTGTCCGTCGTAGATGACCCGGATGCCGTCATCATGCGTCGCTCCGAATCGCACCTGACGACCGACAAGGCTCGCAGGGAACGTGACGAACCCCGACCAGCGCGCGAGGAAATGGTCCGTGGGCAAAGCGTCAGCGGGTGCAGCAATCCCCCAACGGAAAGACACCGCCGGATCGGTGCGCACCATCGCCGCCGTCTTGTTCTCGAACGTGTACCCGCTCGGAGAAGTGGGAGCCGCTCCCGCGACACGAGCATCGAAGTACTCCCCCGTCAGCCCCCGATTCGCCCCCGCGACCTCCTGCGAGTTGTAGGTGAACGACATACCCATCGCCCCGCCCAGCGTCGTCACCGTCGGCGAGGCGAACGAAACGTTCACGTTGCCGTTGGCTAAGTTCGTGGTCACCGGTCCCGCGGTGTCGTAGGGCGAGGGTCCCGATGACCCGAGACGAAGGTCGGTGCGAAGGCGGCGGACCCAACCGTTCTCGGTGTTCGTATCCTGACCGTCATTGGTCGTGACGGTCCAGGAGTAGACGCCGCCGTCTTGCAAGGTGCCCGCGGGTACCGTCCACGCCGCCATGCCGTTCGCCGCCGTGATCCACCCCGAGGTGACGACAGCGCCGGAACGGGCGTCCTGCCCCGTGGCGATCTTGAACTTGTAGGTCATCGTGCCGCCGGTGCCGTCGGTGTCGGCGACGGCACTCACCTGCAGTGTGGGCGTCAGCGTCGTGACGGTGGCAGGCGTCTCGGTCACCGCGCTCCCGGGCACCGCCGTCCCGGCATCCGGAAGCGGCACGACGTTCGTCGTGAAGCTGTAGACCGGCGACTGACGGTAGGTCGACTGTCCCCAGAGGGTGTCGAGGTCATCGACCAGCGAGGCTCGCCAGTAGTAGGTGGTGGCCGCTCGGAGGATGCCGGTGGGCATGTCGTACTGACCACTGCTACTCCAGTCGCGTTTGGCCACGAGATTCGTCATGTTCGCGTCGGTCGCAACCTCGATCGCGTATAGCTGAGAACGGCCTCCCGGATTGGTAGCCCCCAGTGCGAAGTGTGGCGCCAGCGACACGCCTCTTGCGCCGTTCGAGGGGATGCCGCCCCAGACCGAGGGGTAGTCCCACGACTCGATCCACATGTCCGTCTGGACGCGCTTGAAGGAGTAAGAGGGCCCTTCCCACCCACCGATCAGGAACGCGGGTCGGTCGCCGGTGCGAAGTTGGCTCGCAAGCCTGGCGGCGACGCCCTCGCGTTCCGTATCGGCCCACCCGCTGTCGATCGTGTAGTTGCCGAGGTGGGGACCCGTCCCGTTGTAGCCGAACCCGCTCGCGTGCTGCACCCACCCCGTCTGCCGCGAGGTGGTGCCGTACCCGTCGTACCCCACACCGATCTGCGCGCCCGCGATGAACCGCCCGGGGACGGAGCCGTAGTCAAAGGTCACGACGGAACGCCAATAGCGATCGCCGCTGCTCTCCCGGGTGTTTCCGACGTACGTCAGCCCCGACCGGACCGCACCGTCCGACTTGTACGCCGTACTCCCGTTGGGACTCATGAACGTCGGATCGATGCGCACCGGATACACCCGGGCGGCGTCATGCAGCCAGTCGCGATCGGCGCGCAGACTGTAGCGCCATGATCCGTCGGCCGCCTTCCACAGGCTGACTCGCAGCGCTACCTCCGCGTCTGCGGACTCACCCTCGACTCCGCTCGAATCGATCGCGACCGGTGTCGGGATCATCAACACGGCCGCACCAGCCTCGTCCGTGAAGGTGACGGAATCCGCATCCCCGAGCGCCGGCGTAAGCGACCCCGCCTCGATGCGCCACGTCCAAGACACCCGCCGTTCGGGAGCGGCATCCAGCACCAGGGACTCCTTCACGCCACCCGGCTCGACGCGGTACTCCAGGTCAGCGCTGCCCGAGACATCACGGTAGGTGAGTTGCTCCCAGTCATCCCACCACCAGAACGGCGCCGACACATCACCCGGCTCGGCACCGACGAGCGAAAACGACACGTCGTGACCGTCGCGAGACACGGTCACGGCGGGGGCCTCGTCGCTCCCCCCGCGGAACACCGGTGCAAGGGGGTGATCGGTGACCGTCCACTCATCCCCGCGGCGGGACACCGACGTGTTCACATCGACCCAGTCGCCATCGTGATCGCGTGCGCGGGTGGGATCCGTCGTCAGGTGCGTAACGGTTCCCCCCGATGGACTGCGGTACTGGGCAGAACTCTCGGACTCGGCGACGACCTCCATGCCGGACGTCGGGACGGAGCGCTTCTCCCACTGGGCGACGGCAGACGTTCTCTCGGGGGGCGTCACCGGTGCCACGGGCTGCGGGGCTTCGACGGTCTCGTCGACCGGGGAGGGAATGTCGAACGCCCCCTCGGGAAGCTCCGGCTGCGCGTCGGGTTCGTCGGTGGACGGGAGCGCCGGGGCGTCCTCGGCGGTGGCGACCGGGGTAACGACCGACGGTGTCGCCGCGCGCGCGGCGTCTGCCGGCGCGCCCACCCCGATGAGGAGTGCGATCGTCGCAACGATCGACACGAGCGAGAGACGAGGAAGAGAAGGCACGGGCAACCCCCGGAAGGCCGCCAGCGTGGCGGTCGACGTCGCCTGAGTTCAGGCAACGCTGATCGTGCGCATAGCATCCCTCCAGGAATCGCCGATCCCCCCGGAAGCACGCGGATCGCGCCAGCCGAATTCACCCGCGACTCATCCGGATCCCCGCACCGCTCGCGTCAGACGACCGCCGCCGGGTCCGTCGTCGGCAGCGCGCAGGTGAAGACGCGGAGGCCGTCACGATCGATCGCGCTCAACCCGCACGACGGCACCACCGGAGCGGCCGGCGCCAGGTTGCTCATCGTCGCGAGCGGGATTTAGCCGACGGAACGGGCGGGCCTACCGCGACGGGGACGGTCCTCGGACAGCTCGAACGGGGTCGCTCCGGCCGTGAGCGCCGCGACCTCGTCGAGCCATCGCAGGTCGGCGTCGAGCCGCGCGCGCCGGGCCGCACGAACGATCGCCGCGGGCACGGCATCCGGGTCTTCGGTCTCGGACTCGGCCAGGGCCGCACGAACGGCCGCGCGCTGGGTGGACAGGATGCCGCCGATGTCGGCATCCGGCAGCGTCACCGCCAGGGCGATCTTCAGCGCGACGTCGTCGCGTCCCTCGGCCAGCGATGCGGTGGACAGCCACGCGCGGGCCTCGACGCGCCCGGCTTCTGTCGGCTCCCACAGCACGCGCGCCTCGTCGTCGACGCCGGCACCGGTCACCAAGCCGTCGCGCTCGAGTCGCTCGAGCGTCGTGTACACCTGCCCGACGTTGACTCGCGCGCCCGTGCGCCGCTCGTACTCGGCGCGCAGCTGAGAGCCGTAGCAGGCGCCGCGATCGAGGATCGCTAGCAGGCTCTGACGGACGGACACGGGTGCCTCCCGACGGGTTGGAAATGGCTTGCCGAGTATATCGTTCGACGCCGAGGGATCACCCGACGCGCCGGAGAGCCCCGGCGTACCATGTGGTCTGACCACACAATCCGGTTTGATCGGAGGCTCCCGATGGAGTGGCTCGACCCCCTCGCCCTCGCCCGCTGGCAGTTCGGGTTGACGACGCTGTACCACTTCCTGTTCGTGCCCCTGACGCTCGGCATGTCGCTGATCGTGGCCGTCTTCCAGACCGTCTGGTACCGCACGGGAGACGTCCGGTGGCTGCACATCACACGCTTCTTCGGAAAGATCTTCCTGATCAACTTCGCCATGGGCGTGGTCACCGGCATCGTGCAGGAGTTCCAGTTCGGCATGAACTGGTCGGCGTACTCACGCTTCGTCGGCGACGTCTTCGGCGCCCCGCTCGCCTTCGAGGGACTGCTCGCGTTCTTCCTCGAAGCGACCTTCATCGGCCTGTGGATCTTCGGGTGGGACAAGCTCCCCCGCCTCGCCCACCTCGCGAGCATTTGGATGGCGTCGATCGGCGCCACCCTCTCGGCGTACTTCATCATCGCCGCCAACGCCTTCATGCAGAACCCGGTCGGCTACCAGATGTCGGCCGAGGGTCACCGCGCCGAACTCGTCGACTTCTGGGCCCTTCTCACCAACCCCGTCGCCCTCGCCGCCTTCCCGCACACGATCTTCGCGGGCTGGATGTTCGCCGCCATGATCGTCGTCGCCATCTCGGCCTGGCACCTCTCACGCGGACGCAACACCGACATGATACGCAAGACCCTGCGCTTCGGCCTGTGGTCGACGGTGGTGTCGTTCGTGCTCGTCGCGATCGTCGGCGACCAGCTGAGCCTGGTCATGGTGGCCACACAACCCATGAAGATGGCCGCGGCCGAGGCGACCTTCAACACCGTCTGCGGAGCGGATGCCTCGTTCTCGATCTTCACGCTCGGAACCCCCGACGGCACGAGCGAACTGTTCTCGATCCGGGTGCCGTTCCTGCTGAGCCTGCTGTCGACCCACTCGCTCGACGGGTGCGTGGAGGGGATCAACGACCTCAACACGCTCTACAGCCAGCAGCTGTTCCCGCAGTTCGCCGATCAGGTCGACGGCAACTTCGCCCCTGTGCTGTGGGTCACGTACTGGGCGTTCCGGTGGATGATCGCGCTCGGCGGCATGGCCGCGCTGGTGTGCGTCGCAGGCCTGTGGGTCACGCGCAAGAAGGCGACCCGCCCCGTCGCGCCGTGGATGTGGCGCGTGGCCATCTGGGCCGCTCCCCTGCCGATGCTCGCGAGCCTCGTCGGCTGGGTGTTCACCGAGATGGGCCGTCAGCCCTGGATCGTCTTCGGTCTCATGCTCACCGAAGACGGCGTCTCGCCCAGCGTCCCCGGCTGGAGCGTGCTCATCTCGCTGGTGGCGTTCACCCTCGTGTACGCCAGCCTCGCCGTCGTGGAGTTCGGGCTCATCAAGAAGTACGCGCAGAAGGGCCCCGACCCCCTGCCCGACCCGGATGCCGTGCGCGACGACTCCATCGAGAACACCCCGACCACGGTCTACTAGGAGCTCATCATGGATCTCGCGTACCTCTGGTTCTGGATCGTCGCCTTCCTCTTCGTCGGCTACTTCGTGCTGGACGGCTTCGACTTCGGCGTAGGCATGTCGATCCCCTTCCTCGGGAAGGACGACATCGCCCGCCGGCAGATCATCAACACGATCGGCCCCGTGTGGGACCTCAACGAGACGTGGGTCATCGTCGCGGGCGCCGCCCTGTTCGCCTCGTTCCCCGAGTGGTACGCGACGCTCTTCAGCGGCTTCTACTTGCCGCTGCTGGTGATCCTGCTCGCGCTCATCGCCCGGGGCGTGTCGTTCGAGTATCGGCATCAGCGCGACTCGCTTCGCTGGAAACGCTCATTCGACCGCATGATCTTCTTCGGGTCGGCGGCACCGGCGTTCCTCTGGGGCGTCGCCTTCGCGAACATCGTGCAGGGCGTGCCCCTGGATGCCGACCACGAGTACGTCGGCACCGTGCTGACGCTGCTGAACCCGTACGGCATCCTGGGCGGACTGACGACACTGACGCTGTTCTTCCTGCACGGGCTCTACTTCGTCGCGTTGAAGACCGACGGACAGGTGCGGGCCGACGCACGCCGCCTCGCGGGACGCGCGGGTCTCGTGACCATCGCCCTTGCGGCGCTGTTCCTCGCGTGGACCGTCGCGAATGCCGTCGACGCTCCGCTGTTCCTCGGGTTGGTGGGACTCTCGGGAGTGGCGGCGCTCACCCTCATCGGTTCGTGGGTGGCCAACAGCCGCGACCGCGAGGGCACCGCCTTCGCCCTGGGCGCGGTGACCATCGTCGCGGCCGTCGCCGCCCTGTTCTTCGCCCTGTTCCCGAACGTCATGCCCTCGACCCTGGCTGAGGGATCCAGCCTCACGATCGACAACGCCTCGAGCACCGACTACACACTGACGATCATGAGCTGGGCGGCCCTGATCTTCCTGCCGCTGATCCTGGCCTACCAGGGCTGGACGTACTGGGTGTTCCGTAAGCGCGTTACCCGCGCCCGCATCGAGAAGGCCGCGCTCGTCGCGCACTGAGGACGCTATCCGTGAAACCCGTCGACCCGCGGCTCCTCCGCTACGCCACCGCCTCCCGCGGCTTCTTTGCGGTGACCGCGGCCATCGTGTTCGCCCAGACCGGCGTCGTCATCGGGTTCGCGTGGACGCTCACGAGCGCGCTGGTCGGGGCGATCGAGGGCCGGCCGCTCGAGGAGCTCTGGGGTCACGTCGGGGTCGCGGCATCCCTCGTCGTGGTCCGAGGTCTGTTGATCGCGGCCTCTGAGCGTGTGTCGGCGCGGGGAGCCGCGGCGGCATCGCTGCAGCTGCGTGCGGCGCTCGTCTCGGCGGTCGGTGGACTCGGCCCCGGATGGCTCGCGCGGCGGAACACGGCCTCGCTCTCGCTGACCGCGGGGCACGGCCTCGAGGCGCTGGACGCGTACTTCGGCCGATACCTGCCGCAATTGGCCGCCACCGCGATCACCATGCCCGTGCTGATCGGCGCGATCGCCCTGGCCGATCCGCTCTCGGGTCTCACCGTCGCCTTGACGATCCCGCTGATCCCGCTCTTCATGGTGCTGATCGGTCTCGCCACCCGCGGCGTCCAGCAGCGGCAGTACCGCACGCTCGGCCGCCTTGCGGCGCGCTTCGCCGACACCGTCGAGGGCCTCGGCACATTGAAGGCGTTCGGCCGTCAGCACCGGGCCGCCGACTCGATCGAGACGATCACGCGCGACTACAAGCGCGAGACGATGACGGTGCTGCGCGTGTCGTTCCTCTCCGGGTTCGCGCTGGAGTTCCTGGCATCCATCTCGGTCGCCATCATCGCCGTGACCATCGGCTTCCGCCTCCTCGCGGGGGATCTCTCGCTGCTCGTCGGGCTCTTCGTGCTGCTGCTGGCGCCTGAGGCGTACCTGCCGCTGCGTCAGGTGGGCGTGCAGTTCCACGCGGCCTCGGAGGGGGTTGCCGCGACAGAGGAGATCTTCGACGCGCTCGACGCCGCGCAGGTGGCCCCGACCCCGGATGCCGCGGACTCGGCGCCCGGATCGACGCTGGAGCTCCACGGGGTGAAAGTCGACCGAGAGGGAACCGTCCTGCCGCGGGTGTCGCTGTCGGTCGGTCCCGGCGAGGTCGTGCTCG
This sequence comes from uncultured Microbacterium sp., assembly GCF_963521695.1. Taxonomy (GTDB): domain Bacteria; phylum Actinomycetota; class Actinomycetes; order Actinomycetales; family Microbacteriaceae; genus Microbacterium. The sequence continues at coordinate 10,079 of NZ_CAUQWC010000111.1, forward strand.
TGACGGGGCCGAGCGGCGTGGGGAAGTCATCGTTGATCGCAGCCGTGCTCGGCTACGCCATGCACGACGGCGAGATCCGCGTCGACGGGGTATCCGTGCCGCACGCGCGCTCGTCGGTGGCGTGGGCCGGGCAGCGGCCGGGGCTCGTCTCGGGCACGGTGGCCGAGAACGTCGCTCTCGGCTCCGATGCCGATGCGGACGCGATCGCCGCCGCCTTGGCCGACGTCGGAGCCGAGGGCATCAATCCCGCCACAGTTCTGGGCGCCGGTGGCTCCGGCCTCTCGGGCGGCGAGGCGCAGCGCGTCGCCGTCGCCCGCGCGCTGTACCGGGCCCGGGTCGTGGGCGCACCGGTGCTCGTGCTCGACGAGCCCTCGAGTGCCTTGGATGCCGCCACCGAGGAGCGCCTGTGGGC
>NZ_CAUQWC010000112.1:0-10478 GCF_963521695.1 uncultured Microbacterium sp.
GGCGCGGCCGCACCCGCCTCGCCGGCTCGCGGTCGGCGCAGCAGCGCCTCGATTCGCGCGCGGAGTTCGCGCGGCCGGAAGGGCTTCACCACGTACTCGTCGGCCCCGGCCCCGAGACCGAGCACGACATCAGCCTCCTCCTCGAGGCCCGTGAGCATGATGATGTACGTGTCACTCTGCTGACGGATACGACGGGCGGCTTCGAAACCGTCGATGCCGGGCATGTTCACGTCGAGCGTGGTGATGAGCGGCTGGTACGCGATGACCGCCCGGACGCCGTCGATGCCGTTCCCCACGGAGACCGTGGAGAACCCCGCCGACTCGAGGACGTCGGCGAGGAGATGCCGGATGTCGGGATCGTCTTCGACGATGACCGCCGTTTTCGCCAGCGCTGTAGTGTCGCTCATTGCCCAACTCCTCCGCCTTCGCGCGTGACGCGCCCGCGTTCTCCCCCGAGACACGGTGTCGCAGTGCGACGAGCGCAATCTTGGCACACTTCGTGTCGTGGACAGCGGCTGCGCCGGTCAGCGACTCTCCCTCGTCAGCTCGACCGCGGCATCCGGCCACCACGTGCCGGCGGCAGGACCGCCGTTGCACCACCCGTCGCTCTCGCCGGGAGGCTTGATCCAGAGGTTCGTGTCGACGACTTCGTCGCCGAACGAACCGCTCGGACTGCCGACGAGGCGGCCGCTCGGGTTGCACCATTGCGCTCCCGCGGGGCCCGCCCCGTTGCGCGAGGTGTCGATGACGGCGTGCGTGCCGCCCAGGCGATCCGACAGGGCGTGCGCGTAGGCGATCTCGGCGGTGGTGTCTTGGTAGTTCGAGACGTTGAGGGCGATTCCGCGCACCTCGGGCAGGAGCTCCGTCGCCTGGAGGAGCGCGGCCATCTCATCTACCGGATGCCAGGCGGAGTGCCCTGCATCGACGTAGATAGAGATGTCGTCGCCCCTGAGGTTGTCGACGGCGCGGCGCAAATGGGCCGTGCGCTCGGCGATCGAGCCGCACGACGAGGCGAGGGCGATGCTGTCGGGCTCGAGGATGACGATCTTCTCGACGCCGGCTACCGCGTGCAGCGCTCGACCGATGCGCGCGGTCCATTCGCCGTAGGCGTCGGGAGCGAGGCCTCCCGCCGACTGATTGCCGCAGTCCCTGTCGGGGAGACCGTACACGGCGAGGGACAGGGCGGCACCCTGGTCGCGTGCCTCGTCGAGGAGGCGGGCCACGCGCTCCTCCACGGCGTCCACGGGGTCGGACTCCGGAGTGAGCCACACGGTGGTCGGCTGCTGCGCCAACCATTCCGCCGCGGCGGTCTGCTCGAGGTCGGCGGCGGGGTCGGATGCGGCGCTCGCCGCCTTGGATGCAGCGGGGACGAGGATGCGTGTGCCCACGTGCGGGGCCGTCGGCGACCCGGCGAACAGGGAGGCCACGGCGATACCTCCCGCGGCGATCACCGCCACCGCGCCCAGCGCGACGACGACGCGGCGAGCGACGCGCGGACGCGGTCGTCGTGACCTGGGAATCGGACGCGGTGTCGGCACGCGAAGCACTCTATCCATCACGATGTGCGTATCCGTCAGATAGTTCATGAGCCGCATCGATATAGACTCGTCCGGTGGGAAAACTGGTTTACAACACGCTCGGTCACACATTCGACATCGAGGACCGGACGCTCTCACACCTGCGCGTCGTCTTCATGAACAAGCTGCGCCGCAGCGAGCCGTTCATGTTCCATTTCCCGATGGGGGACGGAAGCGGCACGCGGTCCCTGTGGGTCTCGCCGTCGATCCCCCTCGTCTTCCACTTCTACGGCAGCAGGCCCCCGCAGCTGAACCGCCGGTGGATCGAAGACCTGATGAACGAAGCCAGCGCGCCCCAGGGACTCAGCGTCACCCCAGAGCCCGATGCCGACTCGCCGTCCAGCGCGTGATCGCGCTCAGGCGCATTCCGCGTCGACGACCTCTCGCACGCGGTCGAGGAACGCGGCCACGTGGTCTGCCGCGTCGTCGGGCAGCTCGGCGGCGAAGGCACGGATCTGCGCCGTGACCGGATCGATGGCGTCGGGATCGGTCCCGCGGTCGAACGGCACGACGAATTTGCTGCGCCGGTCGGTCGGGTTCGCGACGAAGGCGATCAGACCACCGGCGTGCAGCCGGTCGAGCATGCCCGTCACCGATGCCGCGGAGATGCCGAGGTGCTGAGCGAGTTCGGAGGGAGTGACGGTGGCTCCCGCATCGGCACGCTCGAGGATGAAGCGCATCGCGGCGCGCGCGTTCTCGCTCGGTCCGCAATCGGACTGGCGGCGGCGGGCGAGCCGCGCCTCGGCGAGGCGTAGGCGCTCGACCGCCCGTGCAGCGGTGGTCGCGGCGTCGTCTTCGATCTCGATCGTCATACGTCTCCTCGAGGCTCAGCCACCCGTGCCGTCATTCTAGTTCGACAGCCGAGAATCACGGTGGTGGAACGAAATCGGACCACGCGCCCGCGAACCCTAGCGACGGCCGGTGGCGTGGCGGTGGGCTATCGCGGACACCCACTGCATTCCCGGGCAGGGCGGGGCGCTGCGCCCGCGCATGCGTTCCCACGCCTCGAGGTAGATGCCCTCCAGCAGCGCGTCGGCTCGGGCGGCGACACCCGTCACCGACAACAGCACCGCGTACACGCGCGACGCCGTCGCATCGTAGAACGCCACGAAGGCCTCGCAGTCGCCCGTGGCGGCGCGCACGAGAAGGGCATCGAGATCGCCGTCGCGGGTCGCGGGGGACGCGGCGTCGGTCATGGTCACGGTGCACCTCCTTGTTCGTGATCCAGTCAACCGGGGCAGGCGGAAGGCGGCCCGGGGTTGCGGAATCCGGACGGGTGCCGTAGAGCCCGTCATGAGCGCCTCGTCAAGCCCGCGGAGCCCGCTCGCGCGGCGAATTAGCGTGTCGGGCATGAGATCTGTCGTGCGTTGGACCCTGGCTGCGGCCATGATGTTCGCCGGTACCGCCCACCTGACCTTCGCGCGTCGTGATTTCCAAGCGCAGGTGCCCGACGTCGTCGTCGAGCGCGGCCCGCTGGACCGGGATGCCGTGGTCGTGGCATCCGGAGTCGTCGAGGCCGCCTTCGGTCTGGCGCTCTTGGCTCTGCCGCGGGAACGACGTCGGATCGGTGCCGCGCTGGCGGCCTTCTTCATCGCGATCTTCCCCGGCAACATCGACCAGTGGCGCAAGGGCCGCTCGGCGTTCGGGCTCGACACCGACCGCAAGAGATTTGTCCGCCTGCTCTTCCAGCCGCTGCTGGTGGCAGCGGCGTGGTGGTCGACGCGCTGAGCACCGTGTCCGCCGTCGTCAGCTTGGAACTCGTGTTCGACGAGCCCTCGGATGCCGCGGTGCGCCGGGAGTGGGACGCGCTGCGCGCTGCCGATCTGCCGAGCCAGGCGCGCCACACCGGCGAAAGCAACCGTCCGCACATCACGCTGCTCGTGCGCCCCGAGCTCGCCGACGCCGATCTTTCGCCGCTCGCCGCGGAGCTGCCTCTGAAGCTCACACTGGGCGCGCCGCTGCTCTTCGGGGCCGGCCGGTCGCGAGTGATCGCGCGGTCGGTCATCCCCTCGGTCGAGCTGCTGGATCTCCATGCCCGCGTCCACGCACTGGTGGACCCCGGGGAGGACGCCATCCATACGCGGCCCGGCGCGTGGACGGCGCACGTCACCCTTGCGCGGCGTGTGCCGCTCGAACGCATCGGTGAGGCGTTGGCGGTGCTGGCCGAGACGGGGGAGACGGAGCTCGCCGTCACCGCAACCGGCGTGCGCCGGTGGGATTCCGCCACGCGGACGGTATCGGACCCGGTCGGACGTGGCACGCTGGAGACGTGCTGACCGACGACGCGCGCTCCTTCCTGAGCGAATATCACCTGGCCACCCTCTCGACCGTCGGACGTTCGGGGCGGGTGCACGCCGTCCCCGTCGGCTTCACCTACGAGGACGGCGTCGTGCGCGTCATCGGTTCCCGCGGTACGCAGAAGTTCCTCAACGCCGCACGGAGCGGGCGCGCCTCGATCTGCTCCGTCGACGGCGGGCGCTGGATCAGCTTCGAGGGCACGGCCCGGGTGAGCGACGACGCGGATGCCGTGGCGCACGCCGTCGATCTCTACGCGGCGCGTTACCGCCAACCGCGCGTCAACCCCGACCGCGTCGTGCTCGAGATCGAGGTGGAACGCACACTCGGCTCCGCCGCCCTGCGCGCCTGACCGGCGTATCGTGGGGGTATGGACCCCTCCACCTCGTCGATGCCCTCCGGGCGTGAGGGGGTCGTCGGCGCGCGGAGCGCCGGCGGCACAGGCGCCGTGCGCGCCGCCTTCCTCACCGGGTGACCGGTGCCGACGTCCCGCCGTTCGTGCGAGCGTCGCCGACCCGTGGCCGTCTGACGACCGGGTCCCCTCGTTCGCATGCCCCGCGGACGCCATTCCGCCCGCTGCCCGGGCGGCCCATCGACGGGAACACCATGCACGCCCTCTCCGCAACCGCCCTCCGCGCCTCGTTCATCAACGTCTCCACTCGTGAGCGCAGCGCCATCGTCCTCCCCTCCGACATCGAGACCACCGACTGGGACCGACGGGACTACGTCGGGTGGCGAGACGCCAAGGCGCCGCTGCTCGGTTTCGTCGTAGCAGAGGTCGACGGAGAAGCCGTCGGCCTGCAGCTGCGCCAGGCGGAGCAGCCCACCCGCTCACGGCCGCAGTGCTCGTGGTGCTCCGACATCACGCTGCCCAACGACGTCGTGTTCTTCTCGGCCCGCCGTACGGGTAAAGCCGGGCGCGCCGGGAACACGGTCGGCATCCTGGTGTGCGCGCGGTTCGAATGCTCACGCAACGTCCGCCGGCTCGATCCGCCCGCCTACCTCGGGCACGACGCGGCGGCCGCGCGCGACCGCCGGATCGAGGGGCTGCGGTCGCACGTGGACGCCTTCTTCCGCGATCTGCGCGACGGCGTCTGAGAAGGCGTTCATCCGATCGCCGCCTCGTGACGGTCCCGGCCCCGTCGACGCTTCCGATGACCGCTGTGCGGGCCCGGGGAACCGCGGTCAGGTCCCAACGACCCGGCGACTCCGCTACGGGCGCGGGGGCCCGGGAACCTCTCTGCGGGACCCGGGGACCGTCGCGTGGTCTCCCCGGGCCCCGCGTGCAGAGGCACCGGTCGGAGGTCAGAGGGCGCGGAGCTTCTCCAGGAGCGGAGCGGCGATCTCGTCCACGAACTGCTGCTGCTTCTCGTCGCCGACCTGGACGATGGCGATGTCGGTGAAGCCGGCGTCGATGAAGGGGCGGACGCTCTCGGCGAGCTCGTCGAGGTCGGGGCCGCACGCGATGGACTCCGCGACGTCCTCCGGACGCACGAACTGCGACGCGCCGGCGAACCCGGCCGGGGTCGGCAGGTCGGCGTTGACGGCCCACCCTCCCGCGAACCAGCGGAACTGGTCGTGCGCGCGTGCGACCGCGGCATCCTTGTCGGGATCCCAGCTGATCGGGATCTGCCCGATCTTGCGCGACTCACCGTCGTGGTGCTCGTCCCAGCCCGTCACGATCTCGGCGTCGGGTTCCGTGGTGATCAGGTGATCGCCGAGCGGGGCGAAACGCTTGATCGAATGCTCGCCCGAAACGGCCACACCGATCGGGACGCCGCCGTCGGGCGCATCCCACACCCGGGCCGAGTCGACGCGGAAGTACTCTCCGTCGTAGGTGACGAGGTCGCCGGTGTGGAGCGCCCGGATGATCTCGATGGCCTCCACGAGCATGTCCTGACGGGCGTGCACCGCCGGCCAGCCCTCGCCGACGACGTGCTCGTTGAGGTTCTCGCCTGAACCGAGGCCGAGCGTGAAACGCCCCTCCGACAGCAGCTGCAGGGTCGCCGCCTTCTGCGCGACCACCGCGGGGTGGTACCTCACCGTCGGGCACGTGACATAGGTCATCAGCTCGACGTCCGACGTCGCCTGCGCGACGGCGCCGAGCACGGTCCAGGCGTAGGGCGCGTGGCCCTGGCTCGTCAGCCAAGGGGAGTAGTGATCGCTGGAGACGAGGAAGTCGTAGCCGGCGCGCTCGGCGCCGACGGCGTAGTCGACGAGCGCCCGAGGGCCGCTCTGCTCGGTCATGAGGGTGTAGCCGAATCGCGTCATGCCCGCCACGGTAGGCCGCGGCATCCGCCCGCTCGCCGGGGTTGCGCGCCGACGCCGGATACGACAGCGGGGCCCCCGGCGGCGCCGCCGGCCCGCGGCGGGACTCGGTTCTCGAAGACGTGGCCTGCGCCACGGGCCCGCCGGGTGAGGGATCAGTCCTCGGGAGCGTGGATGACCTTCTCGCCGTCGAAGGTCTCGCGCTCCTTCGCCTGGCGGTCGTTGCGCGTCTTGCGCAGACTCAGCCACGTCGCCACCGCGACGGTGGCCGCGATGAACAGCAACGAGAACCAGATCGGGATCTCCGGGGCCCACAGCATCGGCTCACCGCCGTTGATGAAGGGGAGCTCGTTGACGTGCATGGCGTGCAACACCAGCTTCACACCGATGAAGGCGAGGATGACGGCCAGACCCTGCGCGAGGTAGACCAGGCGCTCGAGGAGGCCACCGATGAGGAAGTACAGCTGGCGCAGACCCATCAGGGCGAAGGCGTTGGCCGTGAAGACGATGTACGCCTCCTGCGTCAGACCGTAGATCGCGGGGATCGAGTCGACCGCGAAGACGAGGTCGATGAAACCGATCGCGACGATGACCAGCAGCATCGGGGTGACGAAGCGCTTGCCGTTCTTGCGAACGGTGAGCTTGTCTTCGTTGTACTCCTCGCTCACAGGGAGGATGCGGCGTACGAACTGCATGAACTTGCCGTTGGCGGGGTCGCTCTCACCGTGCGAGAACGCCTGACGGTAGGCGAGGAACAGCAGGAGGGCGCCGAAGATGTAGAAGATCCAGGAGAAGTTCTCGATGAGCGCCGCGCCGACGGCGATGAACGCGCCGCGCATGATGAGCGCGATCACGATGCCGATCATCAGCACCTTCTGCTGGTACTTCTTCGGTACCGCGAACCCGGTCATGATGATCAGGAACACGAAGAGGTTGTCGATCGACAGGGCCTTCTCGGTCAGGTACCCGGCGAAGTACTCACCGCCGTACGTCCAACCCGAGACGACACCGACGCCGACGCCGAAGAGCAGCGCGAGGCCGATGTAGAACGCCGACCAGCGGGCGGACTCACCGACGGTCGGTTCGTGGGGCTTTCGCACGTGAGCGAAGAATTCGAAGACGAAGAACGCGATCGTGACCGCGATGGTGATGATCCAGACGAGGGGTGTGACGCCCAAGACGGCCTCCAAGGGAATGTAGGTGTACGACAGAACACCAAGGTCTCCTCCACCCGGCGAATGGGCCGACGTCCCGGGTTCACGATGGCGTGGACCGTACTGACGAGATCGTCGCGGTGGGAGTACTCCCCTTGCTCTCACCGATTCTACGGGATGCCGCCCGGTGAGCAGGCACTGGACCGCCCGGCCTCCGCTGTGCTACCCCGGGGACGCGCGGTGCGCGCCCCCGGGCGCCCCCTCTTTCCCCTACACCGGCACCGCGAACTCGCGGATCGCGATGCCGGAGAACAGCGCCGTACCCCCGTCGGCGTACAGCGAGATGCCGGTGTCGCCGTCGAGGAAATGCACCTGCTGCGACAGCACCGTGTGCCCGCCGTTGACGAACACCTCGACGCTCTGCCGGTCGACGAAGATGCGCAGGTGCACCGACCGGGCGGCGGGGTCGATCGGCGCCGCCGCCCGCGTATAGGGCGAGAGAGCGTAGCCGTGACGCGCGGTTCGAGGTCGTGTGCGCGCATGCGCTCGCGGTACGCCGCCGCGCGTTGGTTGCCCGGATGATCGGTGGCCGTGAGATGCACGGCGGAGCGCGATCCGCGGGCGATGAGGTGCTCGGTGGCGAGCACTCCGCCGGTGAGATTGTCGGGGGTGTCATGGCAGTCGCAGAGCAGCATCTTGTAGCCGCGCGTGGCGAGAGCCCCCTCGACGTGGGACGCCAGCTCGCCGAAGAACGGATCGGCGACCGTGGGCACGATCAGGCCCACGAGGGTCGAGCGCTGACCGATGAGCGATCGGGCGATCTCGTTCGGGCGGTAGCCGAGCTCGGACACCGCGTCGTCGACGCGACGTTTGATGTCGTCGCTGAGGTAGCCCCGGTTGTTGAGCACGCGCGAGACGGTGGTCACCGAGACGCCGGCGCGCGCGGCGACGTCCTGCAGCTTGGGTCGGCTCATCGGATGCTCATCGGGTCGAGGGATGGATGACGCTTCGACGCTATCCCACTGCGTGCGGCCGGCCGTCAGCGCGGGGGAGTGCCGTCGCCCACGATCGCGTCGACGAGCACGAGCATGTCGTCGGCGTCGAAGTCCTCGCGGCTGAGGGCGCGGAGGATGACGGCCCCCACCAGCGCGTCGGCGGCAGCGTCGAGCCGCGCGCCGCTGACGCCGCCCATGGCCTGCGACAGCCGGTCGATGAGAGGCGCGGCGAGGATCTCGGCGCGCAGACGTCGGCCGGTCTCGGCACTACCGGCCGCCGCGGCGACCAGCGAGCGCAGGAGTCCCTCGCCATCCGGACTCGCGCGCAGGGTGAACAGATCGGTCAGCCACTCGGCGAGATCGGTGCGGGCGTCGCCGGTGTCGGGGAGGTCGCGGCGCCCGCCGAGCAGGCGCCCCTCGAGGATCGCCTCGGCGATCACGTCGCCCTTGGTCGGCCACCACCGGTAGATCGTCTGCTTGCCCACGCCCGCTCGGCGGGCAATGCCCTCCATCGTCAGGTGCTCGTATCCGCCCTCGGTGAACAAGGAGGTGGCTGCCTCCAGGATGGCCAGGCGTGCAGCCTCGCTGCGGATCGGACCACTGCGGGGAAGAGCCATGTCACACATTGTGCGCGATGTCGACCGGAATCAAGACGAGACGGTGCGTGTTATCTTTGCCCGGACTGGTCGGAGCCGACGGTGCTCCCTCGCGCGCACCGCACGAGAGGAACCCCCGCATGGCCGAACTGCTGCATCGTCTCGGAACCTTCGCCGCTCGCCGCGCGTGGACCGTGATCGTCGCGTGGGTGGTGATCCTCGGTGTCGTCGGGGGCGGTTTCGCGATCGGCTTCAAGGGCCTGAGCTCCAGTTTCGACATCCCGGGCACGGCATCCGGAGACGTCATCGCCGAACTGCAGGACGAACTCCCCGACTTCAGCGGTGCGTCCGGCGCAGTCGTCTTCCGCACCTCCGACGGCTCGGCCCTCACCGACGCTCAGAAGGGCGACATCACCACCCTCGTCGACTCGGCGGGAGACCTTCCCGACGTCGCGCGCGTGACCGACCCCTTCGAGGCGCAGGCCCAGCTCGACACGCAGCGTCAGCAGGTCGTCGACGGCCGTCAGCAGCTCGCTGACGCCCGGGCCCAGGCCGAGGCGGGCCAGGCGCAGCTCGACGCCGGCGCCGCACAGCTCGACCAGGGTCAGCAGCAGCTCGACGCCGGCCGCGCGCAGCTCGACGCGGCGCCCCTGCCCGACGCCCAGAAGCAGGCGCAGATCGACGAGCTCGACCAGCAGCAGACCCAGCTCGATCAGCAGCGCGCTGCGCTCGCGCAGCAGCAGACGCAGGTCACCGACGGCCTCGCCCAGATCGCCACGCAGGAGACGCAGCTTGCCGAGGGCGCCGAACTCCTCTCGTTCGCGGATGCCATCCGGCTCGTCTCCGACGATGGGTCGACCGCGATTGTCAACGTCTCGTTCGGCGAGCCGCGCCTGGAACTGTCGGAGGCCTCGAAGGAGGCCGTGGTCGAGCACTTCACCGCCGACCCGGTCGACGGGGTCGACGTCGCCTTCAACACCGAGATCTCGCAGGGCGTGCCCGAGATCCTCGGCGTGGGAGAGGCGATCGGCGTCGCCGTCGCCGCGATCGTCCTGATCGTGGTGCTCGGGTCGCTCCTGGCGGCCTCCTTCCCGATCATCACGGCGCTCGTCGGCGTCGCCATCGGGGCCATGGCCACGCTGTCGTTCGCGGGGCTCGTGCAGATGGCATCCGTCACCCCGATCCTCGGTGTGATGCTGGGGCTCGCGGTGGGTATCGACTACGCGCTGTTCATCCTCTACCGCCACCGGCGACAGCTGCTGCAGGGCGCCGACGTGGTCGAGTCGATCGGCCTCGCCAACGGCACCGCGGGCAACGCCGTCGTCTTCGCCGGCATGACGGTCATCGTCGCCCTGCTCGCTCTGAACATCACCGGCATCCCGTTCCTCGGGCTGATGGGCACCGCGGGCGCGGTGAGCGTCTTCGTCGCCGTCCTCATCGCGGTGTCGTTGACACCGGCGCTGCTGGGGCTGGCGGGCCTTCGGATCCTCAGCCGTCGTGCCCGGTCGCGCATCGCCACGGCAGGCGAGGCGACCCACCCGCGCCGCGCCGCGCGGGCGGGCATACCGGTCGCGGATGCCGCGCGGCATCCCC
>NZ_CAUQWC010000113.1:0-10368 GCF_963521695.1 uncultured Microbacterium sp.
ATCAGCGACAGATCTCGCCCTGCCGGTGCGCGGACCGATCGACACGATCGGCCTGTTCGGGTGGATGCGCGCCCACGCCGTCCCGGGCGCCGAGGTGGGCGACGACCGGTCGTTCGCTCGCGTCGTGCGCCTTCCCGGCGGGCCGGCGTGGTTCGAGGTGCGCCTGGCCGACGACGGTCGGCTCCGCCTGCGTGCGCGGCTGAGCGCCCTGGCCGATCTCGGCACCCTCATCGCCCGCGTCCGTCGGCTGTTCGACCTCGACGCCGATCCGCTCGCGGTCGACGAGGCCTTGTCCCGGCATCCGGAGCTGGCATCCGCGGTCGCGGCTATCCCGGGGGTGCGCGTGCCCGGGGCGATCGACGCCGACGAGATGCTTCTGCGCGCCATGATCGGTCAACAGATCAGTGTCGCCTCGGCCCGCACGATGCAGGGGCGTCTCACCGCCGAACTCGGCGAGCCCGTCACCATCGGACCGGAGCCGCTGTCGCTCTTCCCCGACCCGGCGGTGATCGCCGAACGAGGTCACGAGGTCCTGCGTGGCCCCGCCGCCCGAATGAGGGCGATCGTCGAGACGGCCGCGGCGCTCGCCGACGGAACGCTCACCCTCGGACCGGGCGACGACGGCGTCGAGCAGCGACAGCGCCTCCTCGCGATGCGGGGGATCGGCCCGTGGACGGCCGACTACGTGCGCATGAGGGTCCTGGGCGACCCCGACGTCCTCCTCCCGGGCGACGTCGCGGCCCGAGCCGGGGCGGCCGCCCTGGGGGTGCCCTCCGACCCGGCCGGGTTCACCGCCTGGTCCGAGCGCCTCGCTCCCTGGCGCAGCTACGCGATGGCGCACTACTGGTATGCCGCCCCCGTCACCCAGGCGTGGCGATCGCCGGCCGAGACCGCGGCCGCCGCCGTCGTCTCCCGACCGCGTCGATCGTCGCGGACCGTGCCGACAGATGTCGTGGTGAACGACGTGGCGATCGACCTGCCCGCTGCCGCCGCAACCACGGCTTCCCCTCCCCGACCCGAGAGCGAGATTCCCTCATGACCACCGCGACCCTGCAGTTCGTCGAGACGCCCGACGGCCCCTTCGCGATCCTGGCCGACGAAGACGATCGGGTCATCGTGTCCGGCTGGACCAGTGACCCCGACGCGGTGGCGGCACGCCTCCGACCGGATCGCCGCCCCGCCACCGTCGTCGCCGGTGAGACGGCGGCGGCCGAGGCCGTCCGCGCCTACTACGCGGGCGACGTCGCGGCCATCGACGACGTCGCCGTCGCGCAGTCGGGCACCACCCTGCAGCTCGCGGGCTGGGAGGCCCTGCGGCGCATCACCCCCGGCGACCCGCTCACTTACACGGGCTTCGCCGCGGCGCTCGGATCGCCCGCGGCGGTGCGGGCCGCGGCATCCATCTGCGCCCGCAACGCGGTCGCGCTCTTTGTCCCCTGCCACCGCGTGCTGCGCGGCGACGGCACGATGGGAGGCTTCGCCTGGGGCACCGACGTGAAGCGGGCGCTCCTCGCACGCGAGACCGTTGCCTGACCTGGTCGCCATAGAAGGCCGCCGCCTGATCCGGTCGCGTGTGCGCGGGGTCATGGTCCGGCCGTGTGACCGCGGCTCAACCCGGGTGCGGCAAGACGCCCTTGCCCCTGGCGGCCTCGCGGAGATAATCTGGAGGGCTGCCGTCCCCCCGCGGGAGCTTCACCCGACCAAGGAGGATGCCATGGAACCGATCGACGCCCCCGTCGTCCCGGCAGTCGCCTCCTCTGTCGCTGTGCGCCTCGCCCGACGCTCCTAGGGCCACGTCTGCGCTCCGGCGCCGCCGCTCCGCCCGGCCGACGATCCTCGTCGCGCCCCCGACTTCCTGTCCGCGCCCGATCCCGGCGCCCGCTTCGACCCCACGAGGATCATGACCACCTCAACGCCTCCTCCCCGTCTCTCCACGCCGCGTGCCCTCGCGCGGTTGCTGCCCATCGCCCGGCCGGTGCTTCCGCGCCTCATTGCGGGTGCCGCCACCGCCCTCGTCGCGAGCCTGCTCGCGCTGGCCATCCCGCTGGTGCTCGAGCAGATCGTCGCCGGCCCGATCGCCTCGCTCGATCCGGGCGCCCTCGTCTGGGGCTCGCTCGCCGTGCTCGGCCTCGGTCTCGCCGAAGCCGCGATGGTGTGGCTGCGCCGCTGGTTCGTGCTCGCGCCCGCCACCAAGGTGGAGTACGACCTGCGTCAGTCGTTCTACTCGCGCCTGCAGAGCCTCCCCGTCGCGTTCCACGACCGGTGGCAGTCGGGTCAGCTGCTCTCGCGCATGATGCAGGACATCAGCATGCTGCGCCGTTGGTTGGCCTTCGGCGTCATCCTGCTCGTGGTCAACATGCTGACCATCGGCATCGGCGCCGTTCTGCTGTTCCGCTGGCACTGGCTGCTGGGCGCGCTGTTCCTGGTGACCTCCGCCCCGGTGATCTACGTCGGCTTCCGCTTCGAGAAGCGCTACGGCGCACTGACCCGCCAGAGCCAGGACCAGGCCGGCGACCTCGCCACCTCGGTGGAGGAGAGCGTCCACGGCATCCGCGTGCTCAAGGCCTTCGGCCGCGGCAAGCACGCCCTCCAGAAATTCACCCGACAAGCAGAGTCGCTGCGCGAGACCGAGATCGACAAGGCCCGCGCGGTCGGCTGGATTTGGTTCTGGCTCGTGCTGCTGCCCGACATCGCCTTCGCGGTGTGCCTCGGCGCGGGCATCGTGCTGACCCAACTGGGCCAACTGCAGGTCGCCGAGCTCGTGGCCTTCTTCGCCATGGCCACGGTGCTGCGGTGGCCGATGGAGTCGATCGGCTTCCTGTTCTCGTTCCTGCTCGACGCGCGCACCGCGACCGACCGCATCTTCGAGGTCTTCGACGAGCAGAACACCATCGTCGACCCCGAGAACCCGCGCACGATCACGGAGCCGCGAGGAGAACTCACGTTCGAGAACGCCCACTTCCGGTATCAGGATGCCGACACCACCGAGCGCGACCTGCTCGACGGCGTCGACCTCGTGCTGCGTCCGGGCGAGACGATGGCGCTCGTGGGGCTCACCGGCTCCGGCAAGACGACGCTCACGACACTTCCCGGTCGCCTCTACGACGTCACCGGCGGTCGTGTGCTGATCGACGGCGTCGATGTGCGCGACCTCACGCTCGCCGAACTGCGCCGCCACGTCGGCATGGCCTTCGAAGACGCCACGCTGTTCTCGCAGTCGGTGCGCGACAACGTCCTGCTCGGCCGTGAAGACCTCACGCCCGGCTCCGAACGTGCCGAGGAGATCCTCCGCGAAGCGCTCCAGGTCGCTCAGGCGCACTTCGTCTACGACCTGCCCGACGGTCTCGACACGGTCATCGGCGAGGAGGGGCTCAGCCTCTCCGGGGGTCAGCGTCAGCGTCTCGCGCTCGCGCGAGCCGTCGCCGCGCGTCCCGCCGTGCTCGTGCTCGACGACCCGCTGTCGGCGCTCGACGTCGACACCGAGGCGCTCGTCGAAGATGCGCTGCGCGAGGTACTGAGCGAGACGACCGCCCTGGTCGTCGCGCACCGCCCCTCGACCGTCACCCTCGCCGATCGCGTGGCCCTCCTCGAGGACGGACGCGTCACCGCCGTGGGCACCCACTCCGACCTGCTCCGCGAGAGCGACCACTACCGCTACGTCATCTCGAGCCTCGAGGAGGCCGAGCGCGAGGCGCGCACGGGGGCGATCCCGGTGATCACCGCCGACGACGACACCCGGACCGAGAAGGAGGCGACCCGATGACCACCGCGACCGTCTCCGGAACCAGCGGCGAAGACCGCTCCGACTACACGCGTGACGAGAGCCGCGCCATCCGTCAGCGCTCTCTCCGCCTGCTCGGCTCGCTCGTGTCGCCCCTGCGCAGGCAGCTCGTGCTCGCCGCCGCGGTGCTGGTCGTGTCGACGGCTCTGCGCGTCGCAGGCCCGGCGCTGATCGCCTTCGGCATCGACAACGCCCTGCCCGCCGTGATCGAGCGCAGCGACTGGATGCCGACCATCGGTGTCGTCGGGGTGTACCTGCTCGCGGGAATCGGCGGGGCGGTGCTCATCGGCTGGTACGTCGTCGTGGCCGCGCGCCTGACGCAGGCCGTCATGCTCGACCTCCGCAAGCGCATCTTCCTGCACACCCAGCGCCTGAGCCTGGAGTTCCACGAGTCCTACACCTCGGGGCGCATCATCTCTCGCCAGACCAGCGACCTCGACACCATCCGCGAGCTCCTCGACGGCGGTCTCAACGAGCTGGTGTCGGGCGTGCTGTACGGCCTGTTCACGCTGGTCGCCTTGTTCCTCATCGACTGGCAGTCGGGCCTGATCCTGACAGTCATGGGCCTGCCGATGTACCTGCTCATGCGATGGTTCTACACGCGCTCGCAGGTCATCTACCGCGAGTCGCGCGTCATCAGCGCCCAGGTCATCGTGAAGTTCGTCGAGACCATGACCGGCATCCGCGCCGTCAAGGCGTTCCGCAAGGAGCCGCGCAACGACGAGGAGTTCGGCAAGCTCGCCGGCGACTACCGCGACGTCAACATGCGCTCGATCAAGCTGTTCGGAACGTTCGAGCCGGGCATCATGGCCGTCGCCGCCGTCTCGGTGGCGGTGGTGCTGCTGTGGGGCGGCGGCCGGGTGATCGCGGGTCCGCTCGAGATCGGCGTGCTGACGGCCGCCGTGCTGTACGTGCGCAACTTCTTCTCGCCGCTACAGGAGGTGGCGTTCTTCCTGAACTCCTACCAGTCGGCCACCGCGGCGCTCGAGAAGGTGTCGGGCGTGCTCGAGGAGCGGCCGACGGTTCCCGACCCGAGCGACCCGGTCGACCTGTGGACGGCGAAGGGACACGTGCGCTTCGACGAGGTCACCTTCGGGTACTCCGACGATCGCGTCATCCTTCCGCACTTCTCCCTCGACATCCCCGCCGGGCAGACGATCGCGCTCGTGGGCACGACCGGCGCCGGCAAGTCGACGCTCGCCAAGCTCGTGTCGCGGTTCTACGACCCGACCCGGGGCGCGGTGACCCTCGACGAGGTCGATCTGCGCCGGTTGCACCCGAAAGATCTGCGTCGCGCCATCGTCATGGTCACGCAGGAGGCCTACCTGTTCAGCGGGACCGTCGCCGACAACATCGCCCTCGGTAAGCCCGACGCCTCGATGGACGAGATCCGCGCGGCCGCTCGTGCCGTGGGCGCCGACGGGTTCATCCAGAAGCTGCCCGACGGTTACGACACCGACGTGAACAAGCGCGGCGGGCGCGTGTCGGCGGGTCAGCGCCAGCTGATCTCATTCGCGCGGGCGTTCCTCGCCGACCCGGCGGTGCTGATCCTCGACGAGGCGACGGCGTCTCTCGACATCCCCAGCGAACGCCAGATCCAGGACGCGCTGCAGACCCTGCTCGCCGACCGCACGGCCATCATCATCGCCCACCGGCTGTCGACGGTGGCGATCGCCGACCGGGTGCTCGTCATGGAGCACGGCCGCATCATCGAGGACGACACCCCCGCCGCCCTCATCGCAGGCACGGGCAAGTTCGCGCAGCTGCACGCCGCCTGGCGGGAGTCGCTCGTCTGACCTCGACCCCCGGATGCCACGTCCCCGCGCCGCGCGGGGTGCGTGGCATCCGTCGTTCAGTGGTGACGGTCGGGTCGGCCGCGGCGGTTCGCCCGCACGTCGAGCACACCGCGGGAAATGGACGTGATCGCGGCGCCGAACAAGATGACCGCGGTGGCGATGTCCCACCAGTGCGGATTCGGTCCGAGCTGCACGAGGGCGTACGCCGCGAGGGCAACCCCGAACGGGAAGAGGAACCAGGGCCCTGTCATGCGGGCCAACCTAGGCGGGCACGCCCTCCATCGGTGGCGGGGCCGGCGACTTTCACCCGGCTCCGACGAACCTTTCGCCTCAGACGCCCACGCGCGCGATGATCTCGCCGTACTCGGTTTCGCCGACCGCCTCGAAGCCGACGCGCTCGAAGAACGCCTCGGGGCCGCCGACGCCGGGTTCGTAGATCACGTCGACGTGGTCCATGCCGCGGCCGCGTGCCTCTTCGAGGACGGCGGCGAGGGCGTAGCTGCCGACGCCGCGGCCCTGCTCGTCTGCGTCGACGTTGATGCGCCAGAGCACCGAGCGGAAGTGCTCCTCGTGCGCGTCGGGGTCGAAGTTGGCGCTGACGAACCCGACGACCTCGTCGGCGTCGAGCACGACCCGCTGCCACGACGTCTGCGGATTGCTCACGGTCGCAGCGATGCCGTAGCTGACCGGAGCGAGGAACTGCTCCTGGCCGGGCTTGAGCGACAGGGTGTTCACCGCCACGATCGTGGCGGCGGACAGTTCGACGAGACGCAGGTCAGCCATGCGCCCAGGTTAGCGGCACGGCCACCGAGTCCCAAGGTCGCCCGCGCTTCCCGGCCCCGCCCGTCACCCGCGCGTGGTCGATCCGCGTCTCGACGTTCACCCGTGCCGTGGACCCCGGCGCGCGAAGTGGCGCGGCGAACGGTTCCGAGGGAGAAGTATCTCGATATCAAGAGACTTTGCCCACGTGCGATAGGCTGAAACGCAACCCTGGCCGCCTCTACGGAGAGATCTGACGTGCCCGATTCCACCATCATTTACACGTACACCGACGAGGCGCCGGCTCTTGCCACCGCGTCGTTCCTGCCCATCGTGCAGGCCGTCACGAAGCAGGCGGGGGTCGACGTCGAAACCCGCGACATCTCGCTCGCTGGCCGCATCCTGGCGGCCTTCCCCGAGCGGCTCACCGCCGAGCAGCGGGTCGGCGACGCGCTCGCCGAGCTCGGCGGCCTCGCGACGCTGCCCGAGGCGAACATCATCAAGCTGCCGAACATCTCGGCATCCATTCCTCAGCTGAAGGCCGCGATCGCCGAGCTGCGGGTGCAGGGCTACGACATCCCCGATTACCCGGATGAAGCGTCGAGCGACGCCGACAAAGACGTGCGCGCCCGCTACGACCGCATCAAGGGGTCTGCCGTGAACCCGGTGCTGCGCGAGGGCAACAGCGATCGCCGCGCGCCCCTCGCGGTGAAGAACTACGCCAAGAAGCACCCGCACCGCAACAAGGCCTTCGCCGAGGGCTCAAAGACCCGGGTCGCCACCCTGAGCCACGACGACTTCCGCTCGAACGAGAAGTCCGTCGTGATCGCCGCCGACGACGTGCTCTCGATCCAGCACGTCGCCGCCGACGGCACCGTCACCTCGCTGAAGCAGGGCCTGAAGGTGCTCCAGGACGAGATCGTGGATGCCACGTTCCTCTCGGCCGCGGCCCTCGACGCGTTCCTCGCCGACACGTTGGCCGAGGCGAAGGCCGACGACGTGCTGTACTCCGTGCACCTCAAGGCCACGATGATGAAGGTCAGCGACCCGATCATCTTCGGCCACGTCGTCAAGGCGTTCTTCGCCGACGTGTTCGACCGCCACGGCGACGCCCTCGCCGCCGCCGGCCTGACCCCCAACGACGGCCTCGGCTCGATCCTGGCGGGTCTGTCGAGCGTCGACGGTGGCGACGCCATCGCGTCCGAGATCCGCGACGCGCTGGCATCCGGTCCCCGCCTGTCGTACGTCAACAGCGACAAGGGCACCACCAACCTGCACGTGCCCTCCGACGTGATCGTGGATGCCTCCATGCCCGCACTCATCCGCAACGGCGGCAAGCTGTGGGGCGTCGACGGGGGAGAAGACGACACCCTCGCCGTCATCCCCGACTCGTCGTACGCCGGTGTGTACCAGGCAACCATCGACGACGTCATCGCGAACGGTCCGCTCGATCCCGCCACCATCGGCTCGGTGCCGAACGTCGGGCTCATGGCCCAGGCCGCCGAGGAGTACGGCAGCCACGACAAGACGTTCGAGATCCCGGCTGCCGGCCGCGTGCAGGTCGTCGCCTCGAACGGTGACGTGCTGCTCGAGCACGAGGTGAACGCCGGCGACATCTGGCGCGCGACACAGACGAAAGACGTCGCCGTGCGCGACTGGGTGAAGCTCGCCGTCACGCGCGCCCGGGCGGCCGGCGTGCCCGCGGTGTTCTGGCTCGACGAGAGCCGCGCGCACGACCGCAACCTGATCGCCAAGGTCCACGAGTACCTCGCCGACCACGACACCGAGGGCCTCACGATCGAAATCCTCGCCCCGGCCGAGGCCACGAAGTACTCGCTGGAGCGCATCCGCCGCGGCGAAGACACCATCTCGGTCACCGGCAACGTGCTGCGCGACTACCTCACCGACCTGTTCCCCATTCTCGAGGTGGGCACGAGCGCCAAGATGCTCTCGATCGTCCCGCTCCTCGCGGGTGGCGGCCTGTTCGAGACCGGCGCCGGCGGCTCCGCGCCGAAGCACGTGCAGCAGCTCGTCGAGCAGGACTACCTGCGCTGGGACTCGCTGGGGGAGTTCTTCGCCCTCGCGGCATCCCTCGAGCACCTCGCAGACACCACCGGCAACGACCGCGCCCGCGTGCTCGCGCAGACCCTCGATGCCGCGACCGGCACGTTCCTCGAGAACGACAAGTCGCCCGGTCGCGCCCTCGGCACCATCGACAACCGCGGAAGCCACTTCTACCTCGCCCTGTACTGGGCCGAGGAGCTGGCGCAGCAGACGACGGATGCCGACCTCGCCGCCGTCTTCGCCCCCGTGGCCGAGAAGCTCGCCGCCGAAGAAGAGACCATCGTCTCCGAGCTCAACGCGGTCCAGGGGCACGCCGCCGAGATCGGTGGCTACTACCGCCCCGACGCCGCGCTCGTCGAAAAGGTCATGCGTCCGTCGGCGACGCTGAACGCCGTGGTCGACGGCTTGCGCTGACCCGCTGACTCGCTGACCCGAGAGGGGCGGATGCCCAGGGCACCCGCCCCTCTTTCGGCTCCGGCGTCGGAACGGGTCGCGACTCGAGCCGGAAAGTCCGAGTCGACACAGCTCCTGCACCGTGAGCTCTCCGCGTCGCTCGGGTGACTCCTTCGGACACAATGCAGGAGTCATGCGCGACGCGTCACGGCACAGCGGGGCTCAGTGAGGCGACGAGAGCGGAGTTCCTGCGTTGTGTCTCAGCCCGTGAACCATCGCACGGCGCCACACACCCCCTCGCGCGGCACGCGCGGGAACGGCCGCACGGAACGGCAGGGCCCCCGCACGGGAACCGGCGCGAAGCGATCGCGGTCGGTGCGCTGTGGAAGCGCGCGGAACTCGTGTCACCGACAACGAAAAGGGGCGGATGCCGACTGGCATCCGCCCCTTCGCACATCCCGGGCTCAGTAGTGGACCGAGACCTCGGTGCCCTGGTACGCCCAGTCGTAGAGCTCTTTGGCGTTGTTCACGGTGAGGTTGACGCAACCGTGGCTCATCGGGGTGCCGAAGTTGTTGTGCCAGTACGTGCCGTGGAACGCCTCATCGCCGTTGAAGTAGGCGACCCACGGAACATCTTTGGTGCACCAGTCGTAGCCGGGCACGCACCCCATGTCTTGCATCGACGTCTTCCAGCCGATGCGGTACTCACCGGTGTGGGTCTCCCAGCCGCTCTTGCCCGACGACATCGACCAGTTGCGATAGACCTGGCCGTTCTCGTACAGGGTGACGGACTGGGCGCTGAGGTTGACCTCGACGCGACGCTCGGTCTTCTTGGTGTCGAAGGGCGTCTCGGCCACGGTGAGGGCGTAACGCGCGTTGCCCTCGGCGAGCTGCGACGCGAAGGCCGCGGCGATGCCGCTCGTGTCGCCGAGCGAGCGACCGGTCTGGCCCTCGGTGAAGGCCTTGATGACCTCGCCGCCGCTGTCGACGATGACGTCGGCGTCGACGGCGGCACGGTCGACGGTGCCGGCGAGACCCGCGACGGCGTTCTGGATGGCGGCTTCGTCGGCCGAGATGGCGAACTCGCCCTTGCCGTCGGGCGTGACGGTGATCCAGGATGCCGCGGTGGCACGGTCGATGGGCACCGTGCGCTCGTCGCCCACGTAGAAGCCCGCCGAGTCGAGGATGCCGTTGAGCTTCGCCACCGCGGCGTCGGCCTCTTCGGTCGAGACGGGGGCGTCGACGGCGACCAGACCTGCTTCGACCGTGGTCGAGGGGGTGCCAGCGTCGAACGCGGACTGCAGGGCGGAGGTGACGGTGGAGACGTCGATGCCCTCGCCGGCCTCGGCGGGGGTGGTCACGTAGGTCTCGGAACCGGCGTCGTACGCGAGCGAGGCGTCGACCGGCGCGCGGAAGGCGCCGGGGGCGAGGTCGCGCAGGGCGGCGGCCGCCTCGGCCGCGTCGACCTCGACAGCGACGCCGGTGCCCTGCGGGAACCACGACGCGGGCTTCCACATGGGGTTGTCGGCGAACGCCTTGTCGGCGACGGCGGCGGAGTCGACCGTGGCGCCAAGG
>NZ_CAUQWC010000114.1:0-10357 GCF_963521695.1 uncultured Microbacterium sp.
CAGAAGGGTTCCACCATCGCCTCGGTGAAGGGCGCCCTCGAAGACGCCGGCGCGATGGAGTACACCACCATCGTCGCGGCCCCGGCTTCCGACCCCGCCGGCTTCAAGTACCTCGCCCCCTACACCGGTTCGGCCATTGGCCAGCACTGGATGTACGGCGGCAAGCACGTCCTGATCATCTTCGACGACCTGTCGAAGCAGGCCGAGGCGTACCGCGCCGTGTCGCTGCTGCTCCGCCGCCCGCCGGGCCGCGAGGCGTACCCCGGTGACGTCTTCTACCTGCACTCGCGTCTGCTCGAGCGTTGCGCGAAGCTGTCCGACGAGCTCGGTGCCGGCTCGATGACGGGTCTCCCGATCATCGAGACGAAGGCCAACGACGTCTCGGCGTACATCCCGACCAACGTGATCTCGATCACCGACGGCCAGATCTTCCTGCAGTCCGACCTGTTCAACGCCAACCAGCGCCCCGCGGTCGACGTGGGTATCTCGGTCTCGCGTGTGGGTGGCGACGCCCAGGTGAAGTCGATCAAGAAGGTCTCGGGCACGCTGAAGCTCGAGTTGGCCCAGTACCGCTCGCTCGAAGCGTTCGCGATGTTCGCGAGCGACCTCGACGCGGCGTCGCGTCGTCAGCTGGCCCGTGGTGCGCGTCTGACCGAGCTGCTCAAGCAGCCGCAGTACTCGCCCTACCCGGTCGAGGAGCAGGTCGTCTCGATCTGGGCGGGCACGAACGGAAAGCTCGACACCGTCGAGGTCTCCGACGTGCTCCGCTTCGAGCGCGAACTCCTCGACTACCTCCGTCGCAACTCGACGGTGCTCGATACCCTGCGCGAGACCAACGCGCTCGGCGACGACACCCTCGCCGAGCTCGAGAAGCACGTCGATGCCTTCTCGAAGGAGTTCCAGCCCGGCAAGGACCAGAGCGTCGTCGGCGCCGAGAAGGTCGACGCCGCCGGGGCGGAAGACGTCAACCAGGAGCGGATCGTCAAAGGCCGTCGCTGAGTAGCGACGACACGAGAACGGAATCATGGGCGCACAACTGCGGGTCTACAAGCAGAAGATCTCTTCTGCTCAGACGACCAAGAAGATCACGAAGGCGATGGAGCTCATCGCGGCCTCTCGCATCCAGAAGGCGATGGCGCGTGTGCGCGCGGCGTCGCCTTTCGCGAAGGCCGTGACGAACGCCGTCTCCGCCGTGGCGACGTACTCGTCGGTCGATCACCCGCTGACGACCGAGCGCGAGAACATCCGCCGATCGGCCGTGGTCATCTTCACGTCAGATCGCGGTCTCGCCGGCGCGTTCAACTCGCAGATCCTCCGCGAGGGTCTCGAGCTGTCGGAGCTGCTGCGGTCGCAGGGCAAAGAGGTCGTCTACTACCTGGTCGGGCGCAAGGCCGTCGGATACTTCCAGTTCCGTCGCATGCCGAGCGTCGCCCAGTGGGTGGGCGACACCGACACCCCGCAGTTCTCGACGGCGGAAGCCATCTCGGATGCCGTCCTCGAGGCGTACCGCGCCGGGGGCGATAACGACGGCGTCGACGAGATCCACCTCGTGTACAACCGTTTCGTCAGCATGATGACCCAGTCGCCGGAATCGGTGCGACTCCTTCCCCTCGAAGTCATCGAGGCGGATGAAGCGCCCGCCCAGTCCGAGGTCTACCCGCTGTACGAGTTCGAGCCCGACGCCGAGACCGTGCTCGACGCGCTTCTGCCGACGTACGTGCAGAGCCGCATCTTCAACGCCCTCCTGCAGTCGTCGGCCGCGAAGCATGCCGCAACCCAGAAGGCCATGAAGTCGGCGAGCGACAACGCCGACAAGCTCATCACCGACTACACCCGCCTGCGCAACAACGCGCGTCAGGCGGAGATCACGCAGCAGATCGCCGAGATCGTCGGCGGCGCCGATGCCCTGGCATCCGGCAAGTAAGTTCCCAAGGAGAGAAGAAGCCATGAGCCTCACCGCCGAGAAGACCGACGCGGCCGTCGTCGGACGCGTCGCGCGCGTCACCGGCCCGGTCGTCGACATCGAGTTCCCGCATGACGCGATCCCCGAGATCTACAACGCGCTGAAGACCACGATCACCATCGGTGACCAGTCGACCGAGATCACTCTCGAGGTCGCCCAGCACCTCGGTGACGACCTCGTCCGCGCCATCTCGCTCAAGCCCACCGACGGCATGGTCCGCGGTCAGGAAGTGCGCGACACCCGCGGCCCCATCTCGGTGCCCGTCGGTGACGTGACTAAGGGCAAGGTGTTCGACGTCACCGGTGAGGTGCTCAACGGCGCCCCCGGTGAGACCATCGAGGTCACCGAGCGCTGGGGCATCCACCGCAAGGCGCCGAGCTTCGACCAGCTCGAGTCGAAGACCGAGATGTTCGAGACCGGCATCAAGTCGATCGACCTTCTGACCCCCTACGTGCAGGGTGGGAAGATCGGCCTGTTCGGTGGCGCCGGTGTCGGCAAGACCGTCCTCATCCAGGAGATGATCCAGCGCGTCGCGCAGGACCACGGTGGTGTGTCGGTGTTTGCCGGTGTCGGTGAGCGCACCCGTGAGGGCAACGACCTCATCGCCGAGATGGAAGAGGCGGGTGTCTTCGACAAGACCGCACTCGTGTTCGGCCAGATGGACGAGCCGCCGGGAACGCGTCTGCGCGTCGCCCTGTCGGCCCTGACGATGGCGGAGTACTTCCGCGACGTGCAGAAGCAGGACGTGCTGTTGTTCATCGACAACATCTTCCGCTTCACGCAGGCCGGCTCGGAGGTCTCGACCCTGCTGGGCCGCATGCCTTCGGCCGTGGGTTACCAGCCCAACCTCGCCGACGAGATGGGTGTGCTCCAGGAGCGCATCACCTCGACACGTGGCCACTCGATCACGTCGCTCCAGGCCATCTACGTGCCCGCCGACGACTACACCGACCCGGCGCCGGCGACGACGTTCGCGCACCTCGATGCGACCACCGAGCTCTCACGCGAGATCGCGTCGAAGGGTCTTTACCCGGCCATCGACCCGCTGACCTCGACGAGCCGCATCCTCGACCCCCGCTACATCGGTGCCGATCACTACCGCGTCGCCACCAACGTGAAGCAGATCCTCCAGAAGAACAAGGAACTGCAGGAGATCATCGCGATCCTCGGTGTCGACGAGCTCTCGGAAGAGGACAAGATCGTCGTGTCGCGTGCACGTCGTATCCAGCAGTTCCTCTCGCAGAACACGTACATGGCGAAGAAGTTCACGGGCGTCGAGGGCTCCACGGTCCCGATCAAGGAGACCATCGAGTCGTTCGACGCCATCGTCAAGGGTGACTTCGACCACGTCGCCGAGCAGGCGTTCTTCAACGTCGGTGGCATCGCCGACGTCGAGGCCAAGTGGGCGCAGATCCAGAAGGAGAACGGCTGACATGCCGCTGCGCGTGAGCCTGGTCTCGGCCGACGCCGAGGTGTGGACGGGAGAAGCGTCTCTCGTCGTGGCCAAGACCGTCGAGGGCGAGATCGGCTTCATGCAGGGGCACGAACCGGTGCTCGCCATCCTCGCCCAGGGCGAGGTGCGCATCACTCGCACCGACGGCACGAAGATCCTGGCCAACGCCGAGGACGGCTTCCTGTCGATGGCGAGCGACGAGCTGACCATCGTCGCCGGAAACGCCTCACTCGTCTCCTGACGCCGCTTCATCGCCGAGGCGCGTCGCCCGATCACTCGGGGGGCGCGCGGAGGTGGTTTTACCGGAGTGCACATGCTCGTCCAGATTCCCCCGGCCGAGACCAAGCGCCCCGGAGGTGCGGGCGCCCCGCTCGACATCGGTCGTCTCGCCTTCCCGGCCCTCCGTGAGCCCCGCGAGGCCGTCGTGGATGCCCTGGTCGCGTTGTCCGCCGACGAGGACGCCGCCGCACGAGTGCTCAAGCTGAGCGCGAAGCGCCGTCACGAGATCGCCGACAACGCAGCCCTTCGCACCGCGCCCACTCTGGCCGCCGTCGACCGCTACACCGGGGTACTCTACGACGCACTGGATGCCGCGTCCCTCGACGGTGAGGCACGCTCGTGGCTCGGAGCGCACGTCGCCATCCATTCCGCACCGCTGGGGCCCGTGGGCGCCCTCGACCGGATCCCGGCCTATCGGCTCGCGGCGGGGACGTCTCTGCCCGGTGTCCTGCCGCTCCGACGCGTGTGGGCCGACGCGGTTCGCGACGCGGTGGCCGCGAGCGACCCTGACTTCGTGCTCGACCTCCGGTCCGAGGCGTACGTCGCCCTCGGGCCCCTCCCTTCGACGGTCGCTTCGGCGTACGTCCGTGTGGTGACGCCGACGCCGGGGGGAGCGGCGCGCGCGCTGAACCACTTCAACAAGCACGCGAAGGGGGCGTTCATGCGTGCACTTGCAACGCACCGCCCCGCGATCGCGGACGTCGACGAGCTCCGAGCCTGGGCGAGATCGACGGGGTGGACGATCGTCGACGGTCGAGACGGCGAGATCGCCCTCGTCGTATGAGGGTGAGGCGTGTCTTTCAGTGATCTCTCAGCTTCGCTAGCATGTGAGCGCACGGGGCGTATGGACGCTTCGTCGCGCACTCGCCTGGAAAGGAATCCACATGAGTGGTTCGTCTTATACCTACGATGACGGGAACGGCTTCGCTGCCCTCGCGTTCCTGATCGTCTTGCTGCCCCTGCTGCTCATCAGCATCTTCGCGGGCTACATCATCTCGTCGTTTTTCTTCATGAAGATCTTCGAAAAGGCCGGCGTGCAGGGCAAGTGGCGCGCGTGGGTGCCGATCTACAACACGCTCGTCGCGGCGAAGCTCGGCGACGTCTCGCCGTGGGCGTACCTCATCGTGGTCGTCGGCGCGAGCGTCCTGAGCAACATCCCGGTGATCGGTTTCGTCTTCGGTCTCGTGGCGCTCGCGGCCAGCGTCGTGGTCGCCTGGCGGATCGGTCTGAAGTTCGGCAAGGACTGGCCGTTGCTGCTGCTGTGGCTCATCCCGGGCGTCGGAACCCTCATCTGGCTCGGCATCCTGGCCTTCGGATCCGCCCGCTGGAACCCGGCCATCGCGCCCGCACCCTGGGCGAACACCATCGCCGCCGACAAGACCGTCTGGGACGGCGTCCCGGTGCAGCCCGGTCAGCAGACCACCGGTACCGGTGGTCCCGGCTACGGGGGGCCCGGTTACGGCGGCCCCGCAGCGGGTTCCACGCCTCCGCCGGCGCCGGGCTCGACGCCCCCGCCGCCCGCGCCGCCGCAGTTCTGATCCGGTGAAGGGCCTCTCGCGTGGCGGGAGGCCCTTCGTCGTCGCGCGGGTGAAGCCGTTCGCTCGGAACCGGCCCAGCGGGTACGACGTCGACGCTCGTCCGGTTACCCGGTGCCGTCCGCGTCTGGACGCTTCGCGCCGCCGGTGGGCCGACTGCGCAGGGGAGGTTCGCGGGTCACGTCCAGGCGTCTACTAGGATGACAGGGCCGTGCGTTTTCGCCGGCTCTGTCGTCGGCCAACCGGAGGATCTTTCGTGCCCGAGGTGACCACCCACACGCGCAACGTCCCGTTGGGGTCGATGACTCTGGAGTTGTCGTGGGCTGCCGGCACCGACACTGGTCGGCGGCGCGAGGTCAACCAGGACGCCGTCCTCGCCGAATTCCCGCTGTTCGTCGTCGCAGACGGAATGGGCGGTCATCTCGGCGGCGAGATCGCCAGCGCGAGCACGGTCGATCGTCTGCGTGCCGTCGTCGAAGGTGGCGCGGTCTCGACGAAGAACATCGAGAAGGCCCTGTCGCGTGCGGTGAAAGACATCGTCTCGCACCCTGAGACCACCGACGAGGGCACCGGCACGACCCTCACCGGGGTCTACCTCGAGACGCATACCGAAGAGCCGCACTGGGTGACGCTGAACATCGGCGACTCCCGGGTGTACGTGCTGCGCGACGGCGAGATCGTGCAGGTCACCACCGATCACTCCGTCGTGCAGGAACTCATCGCCGCGGGTCGGCTCAGCCCCGAAGAGGCTGAGAACCACCCCTACGGCAACGTCATCACCCGTGCGGTCGGCCCGAGTGACAGCGTCAAGCCCGACTACCTGCGGCTCGACGTCCTCGACGGCGACCGCTTCGTGATCTGCTCGGACGGGCTCACGAAAGAGCTCACCGACTTCGGCATCCGCCATTTCCTCGAGGCCAACTCCGACCCCGCCGCCGCTGTCGAGGCGATGATGGCCGCGGCTCTCGAGAACGGCGGCCGCGACAACATCACCATCGTCGTCCTCGACGTCGGTCGCCGCGACGCCTGACGTCGCGCTCCACCCCCGCCGGAGTCAGAGCCGCGACTCCTGACCTCGTGGCCCAGCCCCGCCGGAGTCCGCGCCGCGACTCCTGACCTGGCGGTCCACCCCCGCTGGAGTCAGAGCCGCGACGCCTGACCGCTCAGCCCGACGTCTTCGTCGCCGCGACGCCTCGCGGCCCGCCGGGCCCGAAGTCTCCGCTTGACCGCGGTGGGGCGCGGCTCCTACGTTCAGGTCATGACCGCTGCACCCGAACGCACGGCCGGCAAGGGCTTGGCCACCGGCACCCTGGGCCTGTGGGGCTCGACCGTGATCGGTCTGGCATCCACTGCCCCGGTGTACTCCCTCGTCGCCACCCTGGGCTTCGTCGTGCTCGCCGTGGGGTCGTCGGCGCCGATCGCCTTCATCATCGCGTTCGTCCCGATGCTGTTCATCGCCTTCGCCTACCGCGAGCTGAACAACGACGTGCCCGACTGCGGCACGACGTTCACGTGGAGCACGAAGGCCTTCGGGCCGTGGATCGGATGGATGGGCGGGTGGGGCGTGGCCGTGGCCGGCATGGTGGTGCTGGCGAACCTCTCCCAGATCGCGGGCATCTACCTGTGGTCGCTGATCGGCGACGGATCCCTCGCCGAGAACGTGCCGCTCGTCACGGCGACGGGTGTCGCCTTCATCGCGGCGATGACCTACGTCAGCTACCGCGGGGTGGAGATCGGCGAGCGGATCCAGAACGTCCTGCTCGGGGTGCAGTACCTCGTGCTGGCGTTGTTCGTGGTGCTGGCGTTGTGGAAGTTCTTCGACGGCACCGCACCCAACCCGACCCCGTTCGACATCGCGTGGTTCAACCCGTTCGGGTTCAGCGACTACAGCGGTTTCATCGAAGCGGTGCTGCTGGCCCTGTTCATCTACTGGGGATGGGACACCTGCCTCGCCCTCAACGAGGAGACGAGGGACCCGAAGCGCATCCCCGGTCGGGCGGCCCTGCTGACGACCGTGATCCTGCTCGGCACGTACGTCACGGTGACGGTCGCTGCCATGATGTACGCCGGTGTCGGCGAGGAGGGCGCGGGCCTTGCGAACCCCGAGAATGCGGATGACGTGTTCCTCGCGCTCAAAGACGGGCTCTTCGGTCCGTTCGGCTGGGTGCTCATCGTCGCGGTGCTCATCTCCGCCGTGTCGTCGACGCAGACGACCATCCTCCCCACCGCGCGCGGAACCCTCGCCATGGCGGCCTACAAGGCCCTGCCGCGCCGCTTCCAGACGGTGCACCCCCGCTACCGCACGCCGTCGTTCTCGACCCTCGTGATGGGCATCGTCGCAAGTGTCTACTACGTGGGCATGACGCTGATCAGCGACAACATCCTGCAGGATTCGATCCTGTCCCTCGGCCTGGCGATCGCGTTCTACTACGCCATGACCGGGTACGCCTGCGTCTGGTACTTCCGCCGTGAGCTGACCACTTCGGCGAAGAACCTCGTCACCCGTGGCATCCTGCCGCTGCTTGGAGCCCTCATGCTCACGTACGCCTTCGTGCAGTCGGCGATCGACATGTACGACGTGGGGTACGGCAACGAGGAGCTGTTGGGGATCGGAGGGACATTCGTCATGGGTATCGGCGCGCTCGCGATCGGTGTCGTGCTGATGCTGATCTGGTTCGCCTTCCCCGGGGCGAAGCCGTTCTTCCGGGGCGAGAGCCTGAACCGCGACACCGAGGTGCTCGTGCCGGACGAGCCGATCGCCTACCCGAGGTCGGTGGACGGCGGCCTCTGAGCGGCGGTCGTCGTCGTCAGACGGTGGCGCGGATCGCGCCCACCTCGTGGCCGCCCCCGAGGACCGACAGCGAGAGGTGCGAGACGGCGTCGGCGACGGCCTCCGGCGTCAGGGCGCCGGTGCGCTCCAGCAACCGCAGTGCGACGACGTGCCCGGCGCGATTCGATCCGTCGAGCGTCTTCAGGGCGACCGTCGTGCCGTCGGGGGCGGTCATCACCTGTACGCCCTCGGCGCCCATCTTGCTGAAGACGCCGAGGCGCTCGATGACGAGGGTGTCGGGGCGGCCCGGCCCGTCGATCGTCCACGGGTGCTCGCGCACGGCGCGCACGAGCGTTCCGGCGCTGCGATGGAGCGCGAAGGGGGAGCGCTCCGACGACGTGGCGATGCGCTGGATGGCGCGGGCCAGGCCCACGAGGCTCATGGCGTAGACCGGTGCCCCGCAGCCGTCGATCGCGGTGGTGGTGAGTCGCTCGCCGACGAGGCGCTCGATCACCTCGCGAATGTGCACCTGGAGGGGGTGCTGCACGTCGAGGTAGTCGGCTGTCGACCACCCGTTGGCGACGCACGTCAGCAGCATGGCGGCGTGCTTGCCGGAGCAGTTCATGCGAAGGGGCGAGGGAGCGCCGTGGTCGCGGACGAGCTCGTCGCGCGACGCGGCGTCGGACGGCCAGGCGGCGGGGCAACCCAGGTCGTCCTCGGTCAGACCCGCCGACTGCAGGATGCCGCGGGCCACCTCGACGTGCCGCTCGGTGCCGCAGTGACTCGCCATCGAGATCGCGAGACGCTCGTCAGCGAGGTCGGCGCCGGCTGAGAGGCACGCGAGCGCCTGCAGGGGCTTCATGCTGGAGCGGGGGAGGAACGCGGCCGTGGCGTCGCCGAGGGCGAGCTTCTCGGACCCGTCGGGCGCCAGGACGACCGCGACACCGTGGTGCCGCGACTCGATGAAACCATTGCGGTCGACGACGGCGAGCTCGGCGAAAGCGGGGGGCGTGGGCATCCCTCCATGGTATCCCGGCACCCCCTCGCCAGCGGGTGGCCGTCGTCGGCGGGAGTCGCCGTCGGGGTGTGCCCGTCCGGCACGTCGGGCGACGAATTGCGGCGACTCACGCGGTGGGGGACCGGGGGAGGGGCAGACTGGAGGCATGAACGGAGAGCATCACTACCGCCTGCGCTCGACCTGGACCGGCGACCGGGGGAGCGGCACGAGCGGCTACCGCGACTACGACCGCGCCGTCACCCTCGAGGTCGAGGGCAAGCCGGCCATCGCGGCATCCGCCGACAAGCCCTTCCGGGGCGACCCCACGAAGTGGAACCCCGAAGAGCTGCTGCTCGCGGCCCTCAGCGAGTGCCACCTGCTGTCGTACCTGCACGCGTGCACCACGGCCGGGGTCGTCGTCACCGCGTACGAGGACGACGCGATCGGCACGATGCAGGAGGACGGCAACAGCGGCGGGGCGTTCACCGAGGTGGTGCTGCGCCCCCGCGTGCGGGTGGCCGACGAGTCGATGGTGGAGGCTGCCCGGGCGGCGCACCGTCAGGCGCGCGAGTGGTGCTTCATCGCGAACTCGGTCAACTTCCCCGTGCGACACGAAGCGGAGATCACCGTCGGCTGAACGCGGTGCGCGTCGGCGCACGGGATACCGCGGCGTCCTACAGTGAGCGCATGCATCTCGAACCGACCCTGCGGCGTCTCGATCGGATCGCCGGCGGACGTCAGGCCGATCACCGCGTCGCCGTCTCGGGCGACCCGAAAGTGCGCCGCGCCTTCCGTGCGATCACGCTCCTGCTGGTCCTGGGATTCGTCCTGGGGGTGGCGACGGTGGTCGTCGCCCTGGTGATGACCGTCAGCGGAGGCCACGTCGGGTTCGCCGTCTGGCTGCGCTGCCTGGTCGTGCTGGCCATCACCACGACGCTGTTCTATTTTCTATGGCGGGCGCGGGCCGGGTGGTACTGGGCATTCCGGCGCCTGCAGCTGTTCAGCCGCATCTTCCCCGTCGTCGCCCTCGTGCTGGCGGCCATTCCGGGGCTCTACCCGTTCTGGGTGGTGACCGAGCAGATCCTCTTCGCGATCCGGCTGATCGGCGTCTCCGATTACCTGCAGTCCGACGCGGTGCGAGCGGCGTACCCGAAGCCGCAGCGCTGAGACTCGGCATCCGGATGCCGGGAACTCGGTCGAGCGAGGAGGTTACCGGTCTCCGTGGTCGGGGCATCGGCGTCGATCCGTATGCGAACGACGGAACCCCGCCGGCAGGACGCCGACGGGGTTCCGTTCGTGATGAATGTGCTCAGCGCACGTCGTCGTCGACCCAGTCCATCGACTTCGTGACGGCCTTCTT
>NZ_CAUQWC010000115.1:0-10345 GCF_963521695.1 uncultured Microbacterium sp.
CCCCCTACACCGTGTCGCGCGGTGTCGTCGTCACCGCCGACACCGACAGCGCGATCTCGAGCTTCGCCGACCTGTCGGGGAAGACCACCGCCCAGTCGCTGACGAGCAATTGGTACGAGCTGGCCACCGAAAGCGGCGCCCAGGTCGAGGCCGTCGAGGGCTGGGCGCAGGCCGTCGCCCTGCTCAAGCAGGGGCGTGTGGATGCCACGGTCAACGACCAGCTCACCTACCTCGACTACGAGAAGACGAACAGCCCCACGGGCCTGAAGATCGCCGCCGAGACCGACGACACCTCGGAGAGCGCCTTCGCCTTCAAGAAGGGCCAGGACGCCCTCGCCCAGGCTGTCGACGGTGCGCTCGAAGAGCTCCGCGCCGACGGCACGCTCGCAGAGATCAGCGAGAAGTACTTCGGCGACGACGTCACGCAGTAACGACCGGCTGTAAAGCCCCGCGGATCGATCGTCTCCCGCCCCTAGCGTGGGAGTCGGTCGGTCCGCGTCCGCGTGTGCGCCAGCGTCCGCGGGCAGGATCCGGGCGGTGCGCCCGCAGGAGGAAGGAGGCCCATGAACGACATCTGGACGCTGATGCTCGATTCGTTCTGGCCGATGGTTCTGGCGGGGCTGCGGGGCACCATCCCCCTGTCGCTGGCCTCGTTCGTGATCGGTCTCGTGATCGCGCTGTTCATGGCGCTGCTGCGCCTTTCGCCCAACGTGGTGCTGTCGGGCATCGCCCGGTTCTACATCTCGATCATCCGCGGCACACCGTTGCTGGTCCAGTTGTTCGTGATCTTCTACGGTCTGCCGTCGCTGAACATCACGATCGACCCGTTCCCGGCGGCGGTCATCGCCTTCTCGCTCAACGTCGGCGGTTACGCCGCGGAGGTCATCCGCGCGGCCATCCTCTCGGTCCCCCGTGGACAGTGGGAGGCGGCCCACACCGTGGGCCTCTCGCCGGCCAAGACGCTGACGCGCATCATCTTGCCGCAGGCGGCACGCGTGTCGGTGCCGCCCCTGTCGAACACGTTCATCTCGCTCGTGAAGGACAGCTCGCTGGCATCCCTCATCCTGGTCTCGGAGCTGTTCCGCCAGGCCCAGAACATCGCCGCCTTCTCGTACGAGTTCATGGCCGTGTATCTGGAGGCTGCGCTCATCTACTGGCTGTTCTGCCTGGTGTTGTCGTTCGGGCAGAACGCCCTCGAGAAGAGGTTGGACCGCCATGTCGCCCACTGAGAACCCTCTGCTGCAGGTCACGGGGCTCGAGAAGAGCTTCGGCGCGAACCGTGTGCTCGCCGGTGTCGATCTCGAGGTGCGTCGCGGCGACGTGCTCGTGCTGATCGGACCGTCGGGGTCGGGCAAGACGACGGTGCTCCGCTGCCTCAACGGCTTGGAGACCCCGAATGCCGGAGTCGTGGCGTTCGAGGGAGGGCCGCGCGTCGACTTCGGGGCGAAGGTCACCAAGCGCGATCGGACGGCGCTCCGTGATCGCTCGGCGATGGTGTTCCAGCACCACAACCTGTTCCCGCACCTGACGGTGATCCAGAACGTCATGGAGGGGCCGGTGCAGGCGCACGGCGTACCTCGAGCCGAGGCAGCGGAGCGGGCGGAGAGGCTACTGGCCCGCGTCGGTCTGTCGGAGAAGCGGAACGCCTACCCGTCCGAGCTGTCGGGCGGTCAGCAGCAGCGGGTCGGGATCGTGCGCGCACTCGCCCTCGAGCCGCAACTGCTGCTGTTCGACGAGCCCACCAGCGCCCTCGACCCCGAACTGGTCGGGGAGGTGTTGACGGTGCTCCGCGAACTCGCGAACGAGGGGTGGACGATGGTCATCGTCACGCATGAACTGGGCTTCGCCCGCGAGGTCGCCGACGAGGTGCTGTTCTTCGACGAGGGCGTGATCGTCGAGCGCGGAGCGCCGTCCGAGCTGCTGCGGCAGCCGAAGAAGGAGCGCACGCGGCGCTTCCTCAACCGCCTGCTGCGTCCCCTCGACGGCCCCGACCCCGCGGCGGGCGACGGGGCCTGACGCCGGCCGCGGCATGAGGCCCCGATAGCGCGGCGACGGACCAACCCGCCGCGAGACGATCCCGGCGCGGAGTAGCGTCGGAGCATGCGACGCCTCGAAGGTCTGCTCGGAATCGACACGCCCGTTGTGCTCGGCCCGTTCGGCGGTCTCTCGTCCGTCGCGCTGACCGCGGCGGTCAGCGAAGGCGGTGGCCTCGGGTCGTTCGGGCTCTACGGCTTCGCGCCCGAACGCATCCACGACACGGTCACCGCGCTGCGCTCGGCGACGTCGGGCCGCATCGCGGTGAACCTCTGGTGGCCCCGCGGCGACGAGGTTTCACCCGCCGACGTCGACGTCGCCCCGTTCGTCCGTGCCGCCGCCCCGCTCTTCGCCGCCGCCGGTGTCACCCCGCCCGCGCCCCCGGCATCCTTCATGCCGACGCTCGCCGACCAGCTCGACGCGGTCTTCGACGCCCGCCCCGACGTGCTGAGCGTCGTCTTCGGCATTCCGGATGCCGACACCCTCGCCCGCGCCAAGGCACTCGGCATCCGCGTCATCGGAACCGCGACGTCTGTCGCCGAGGCGGTGGCGCTCGAGGCCGCCGGTGTCGACGCGGTCGTTGCGACGGGGTCGGAGGCGGGGGGACACCGGGTGTCGTTCCTCCGCGACCCTGCGCACTCGCTCGTCGGCACCTTCGCGCTGGTGCCCCAGGTCGTCGATGCCGTCGGCATCCCGGTGATCGCGGCGGGCGGCATCGCCGACCGTCGGGGCGTCGCGGCGGCGTTCGCGCTGGGAGCCGAGGGCGTTCAGGTCGGCACGGCGTTCCTGCGCACCCGGCAGTCCGCCGCGACGGACGGCCACCGGGCGGCGATCGGTGCGGCCGTCGATAGCGACACGGTATTGACGCGGGCGATGAGCGGACGGCTGGCCCGTGGCATCCCCAACCGGGCGATGCGCGAGATCGAGGCGGCGGGCATGATCGCACCGTTTCCGGCGCAGAACTGGCTCACCGGGGTGTTCCGTGCCGCGGCGACCGCGTCGGGTGACGCCGATCTGGTGTCGCTGTGGGCCGGGCAGGCGGCGGCGCTGGCGCGTCTCGACGACGCCGCGGCGGTCCTCGCCGAACTGCGCGCCGGGCGTCCCGGCTGACCACCCCGGCGCCGCCTGGACTTCGCAGAATCGCGCCGATCTCGCAGGGTTCTGGCCGAGAGATGCGAATATCGCGTTCTCTTCCGCGTTTCGCGAGCCCGCTCCCGTACGCGGCGCCTGGTCAGGCCGTCGCGTGGATGTCGAAGCCGTCGGGAGGTGTCTCGCTGCTCTCCACAGCGTCGACGCGGTCGACCTCTGCTGATGGTGGCCCGACGTGGGCCCAGGCGACCACGGTGTCGACGGTTGTCGCATCTCCCGCGATGAGCGCCTCGACCGAGCCGTCTCGACGGTTGCGCACCCAGCCGCGGGCACCCGCGCGCTGCGCTTCGTTCTGCAGGGCGTAGCGGAAGCCGACGCCCTGCACCCGCCCGTGCACCGTGATCGTCACCGCTCGCATAACGCCATTCTCGCGGACGGAGCGGGGGTCCGCGGGTTTGGGGCGGATTCGGCGCTTTGGGGCGGGCGGATTCCGCCCCAAGCGGCGGATCGCGCCCCGAAGCAGTCACTCGGCGACACGCGCTGCGGCCGGGTGCGGGGAGCGGTCGGGTGAGCGGGTTTGGGGCGGATTCGGCGCTTCGGGGCGGGCGGATTCCGCCCCGAGTAGCGGATCGCGCCCCGAAGCAGTCACTCGGCGACACGCGCTGCCGCCGGGTGCGGGGAGCGGTCGGGCGGGCGGGTTTGGGGCGGATTCGGCGCTTCGGGGCGGGCGGATTCCGCCCCAACTGGCGGATCGCGCCCCAAACGGCGGACCGCGCCCCGAACGGCGGATCGCGCCCCGAAGAGGCGACGGCCACTATCCGCGCGGCCCCGCCGCGTCAGTGCGGCAGCACGAGCGAGAGGGCGATCGCGAACATCACCACGGCGATGACCGCGTCCAGGATCCGCCACGCGCGGGGGGTGTCGAGCCACCGGCCGAGGTAGCGTGCGCCGAATCCCAGCGCCGAGAACCACACGAGGCTCGCGATGCAGGCACCGATCGCGAACGCCCAGCGGTCTTCGCCGTGAGTGGATGCCACGGAGCCGAGCAGGAAGACGGTGTCGAGGTAGACGTGCGGGTTGAGCCACGTGAGCGCGAGGCACGTGAGCACGGTGGTGGTGAGCGTCGTGCGGATGCGCAGTGCGGTGCCCCCGGCATCCGTCGTCGCGGGCGTCGCCGTATTCACCCGCAGGGTCTCGCCGCTCGGGCGCAGGGCCCGCCGGGCCGCGAGCGCGCCGTACCCGACGAGGAATGCGGCTCCCGCCCAGCGCACGACCACGATCAGCCACGGAACGGCCTGCAGGACGAGACCGATCCCCGAGACGCCCAGCAGAATCAGCACGGCGTCGGAGATCGCGCACACCGCGACCACGGCGAGCAGGTGCTCGCGCCGCACGCCCTGCCGCAGCACGAACAGGTTCTGAGCGCCGATGGCGACGATGAGCGAGAAGCCGAGGCCGAGACCGGCGAGCAGGGGGGTGAGCACGTTCCGACGCTAGAGCGACGCAGCACACAAGACCAGCTCACGATTCTGCATGACCATTAGCATCGCTTCATGTCCATCCCGCTCGACCTCGCCCGCACCCTCGCTGTCGTCGTGGAGGAGGGGACACTGGATGCCGCCGCCCGTCGTCTGCACGTCACCCCCTCCGCGGTGAGTCAGCGCGTCCGCGCCCTCGAGGACCAGCTGGGGCGGGTCGTGCTCGTGCGCTCCAAGCCCGTGCGCACCACCGAGGCGGGGGATGCGGTGGTGCGGCTCGCGCGCCAGCTCTCGCTGCTGGAACACGACGCGCTCGCGGCCATGGGGGCGGAGGGCGGGTCGGTGGCATCCGTGCCCCTGGCCGTGAACGCCGACTCGCTCGCCACCTGGTTTCTGCCGCCGTTGGCCCGGGTCGCGGCCCGTCGCCCCGTCGTGTTCGACCTGCACCGGGACGACCAGGATTTCACGGCGGGACTGTTGGAATCGGGGACAGTCATGGCCGCCGTCACTTCGCGTGAGGCTCCGGTCGCCGGGTGCCGGGTGCGGCGGCTGGGGGTGCTGCGCTACGAGGCGGTGGCCACGGCGGGTTTCGCGACGCGGTGGTTCGCCTCCGGCGCCCACCCGGACGCTCTCGGCGCGGCGCCGGTGGTCGACTTCGACCGGCGCGACGACCTCCAGTCCCGTTGGCTCGCCCGCCGAGGCGTGGCCGCGGCGGGGCCACCGCGCCACCGGGTGCCGGCATCCCAGGACTTCGCCACCGCGATCGAATTGGGGCTCGGGTGGGGGTTGCTGCCGGGCTTCCAGTCCGCGGCGGGCTTGGCGGCGGGTGCGCTGGTGCGTCTGGGCGAGGACCCCGTCGATGTGCCGCTGTTCTGGCAGCAGTGGAATCTCACCTCGCCACTGCTCGACGACATCGCCGACGAGATCGTCGGGGAGGGGCGTCGCGTTCTCGCGGCTTAGGGTCAGACGTCGCTGACCCGCAGCACGATCTTGCCGCGGGTGTGCCCGCGTTCGAGCTCGGCGTGAGCTGCGGCCGCCTCGGCCAGGTCGAACACGCGGTCGATGTAGACCCGCACCGCACCCGAATCCAGCAGGCGCGCGATCGTCGCGAGCGCGCTGCCGTCGGGGATCGTCTTGTAGTCGGTGCAGCGGATGCCGCGGGCCGCGGCCGCCTCGCGGAACCCGGGCCACGCGCCGGTGGGGACCTCGATCAGCAGTCCGCCCGGACGGAGGACGTCGAGCGAGCGGGTGCCGGTGTCGTCGGAGACGTCGCCGATGAGGTCGATGACGACGTCGACATCGTCCAGCACATCTTCGAACCGTGTCGAGGTGTAGTCGACCACCTCCGCCGCACCGAGCTCGCGGAGCCACTCGAGATTGCGCGGCGACCCGGTGGCGATGACGTGCGCGCCGAAGTACGCGGCGAACTGCACCGCGAAGTGACCCACTCCGCCGCCGCCCGCGTGGATGAGGATGCGCTGCCCCTGGTGGGCGAGCGCCGTCTCGACGACGATTCCCCACGCGGTGAGGGCAGCGACCGGCACTCCCGCGGCCTCGACGTGCGAGAGGGAGAGGGGCTTGCGGGCGAGCGAGAGGGTCGGCACGACGACGTACTCGGCGTACGCACCAGCGGTGCGGGGGACGGCGGCCATGCCGTACACCTCTGTGCCGACCGGGAACGGGTGCGCGTCGAAGGGGGCGCGCACGACGACACCGCTGACGTCGAGCCCGAGCACCGCGGGCCAGGTGTCGATGGATGCCGACATCCCGCGTCCGGCGCGCGTCTTGGCGTCGATGGGGTTGATGCCCGCCGCGACCACGCGCACGAGCACCTCGCTCAGCACCGGCTGAGGCACCGCGGTCTCGGCGATGTGCAATACGTCGGCTCCCCCCGGCGCATCGTAGACCACCGAACGCATCGTCTCGGGCACCGGCGGAGCCGGGTGCAGGGCGGTCTCAGGACGCGTCGATCGGAATCTCATCGGGCGCTCTCTCTCGCGGGGTGTTCGCAGTCGAGGCGGCCCCGCCCCGACCATCCCAGTCAAGCGCGTCATTGTCTCGATGGTGTTTCGCCGCCGTCACCGTGTCGCGAAGTCCGAGTTCCCGCGGGCGCGCCGAGGGGCGTCGATGGCGGGAGGAGGCTGAGCTCGTCGAAGCCTCCGGGCGAGCGGAGGGACAGGGTGGCGCGGGTGTGGCCGGCCGGGCGGTCAGTCCCGGACCGGGACCTCGCCGACCGCCAGCGCGTGCAGCAGTGTCGAGAGGTGGCGGATATCGTCGATCGACCAGTCGGCGATCGCCTCGAAGAGCCGGCTCTCGTGCGGGGCGCGAGCGTCGGCGAGCCGGCGATGACCGACCTCGGTGACGGCGATGAGACGCGAGCGGCCGTCGTTGGGATCCGGGGTGCGGGTGACGAGCCCGAGATCTTCGAGCTCGGTGATCGATCGGCTGAGGAAGCCCTTGTCGGCCGCCAGGCGCTCGGCCAGGGCCGAGAGGGTCAGCGGTCCGAACCGGCTCACGACGGAGAGCGCCTTGAACGTGGCCGGAAGCATTCCGGGGCTCACGCGTTCCGCCGCCTCGGAGACGAAGCGGCGGAACACGGTCATGAGCTCCGAGAACGACGATTCCAGGGCCTGCACGGCCACTCGGCGGTCATCGGTCACGTCGCTCATCACGTCAGCCATCCTCTCCCATCTCGGCCCCGCGGTGGGTGCGGGAGGAGCCTGCGGCATCCAGGGTCCGCACCGAACCGGTGGCGGAGAGGGCGGCGTCGTCAGCACGGGGATCGTCTGCGGCATCCAGGGTCCGCACCGAGCCGGTCGCGGAGAGGGTGGCGCCGTCGGCACGGGGATCGGCTGCGGCATCCAGGGTCCGCACCGAACCGGTCGCGGAGAGGGTGGCCATGGCCGCGGGGACGGAGACGGTGGCGAGATCGGCTTCGCTGGCCGCCACGCGCTCGCTCGTGGTCATGCGGGTCAGCGGCCGGTTCGGCAGGAACAGGATGGCGATGAGGCTCACCACGGCGACCGGCACCGCGATGAGGAACGAGTGCGCGATGGACTGCGCGTAGATGTCCTCCACGATGATGCGGACGCTCTCGGGCAGCGCCGAGACCTGCGGGATCGTTCCCGACTGCAGCGACTGGGCCACGGCGGCGCCGTTCGCGCCCAATCCCATGATCGCTGCCTGCAGGTCTGCCTCGCGGTCGGTGAACAGACTCGTCGCCATGCTGGCGAGGGCGGCTCCCATGACCGAGACGCCGATCGTGCCGCCGAGGCTGCGGAAGAACGTCACCCCCGAGCTCGCGGCACCCATCTGCGCAGGGTCGGCGGTGTTCTGCACGATGAGCACGAGGTTCTGCATCGTCATGCCGACGCCTGCGCCGAGGAAGAACATGTAGAGCGAAACCAGGGCGAAGTTGGTGTCGTAGTGGATGGTCGACAGCAGGAACGATCCCGCGATGAGCAGCACCCCACCCGCGATGAGGTACGGCTTCCAGCGGCCGAAGCGCGAGATGAGCGCGCCGACGACGATGGATGCCACGAGCAGGCCACCGATCATCGGGATGGTCATGACGCCGGCCTCGGTGGGCGTGGCGCCGCGGGCCATCTGCATGTACTGGCTGAGGAAGACCGAGGTGCCGAACATCGCCAGTCCGGTCGCGATGGACGCGATGGTGGCGAGCGTGAAGGTCGCGTCGCGGAACAGGGTGAGAGGAACCAGCGGCTCGGAGGAGCGCAGCTCGACGACGATGAAGAGGACCGCTGCGAGTACGGCGCCGCCGACCATGAGCGTGGTCTCGAGGCTCGCCCAGTCGAAGGTGGTGCCGGCGTTGGTCACCCAGATCAGCAGCAGCGATACGGCTGTCGACAACAGCACGATGCCGACGTAGTCGATCTTGACCTTGCGCTTGGCGCGTACCGGTAGGTGCAGCGTGCGCTGCTGGATGAGCAGGGCGGCGACGGCGAAGGGGAGGGCGACGAAGAAGTTCCATCGCCAGCCGAATGCGTCGGTGATGACGCCGCCGAGGAGCGGGCCGCCGACGGTCGCGACGGCCATGACCGCACCGAAGAGGCCCATGTACCGGCCGCGCTCGCGGGGGCTGATGATGTCGGCCATGATCACCTGGCTGAGGGCGGCGAGGCCGCCGGCGCCTAGACCCTGCACGGCACGGAAGGCGATGAGCATCTCGGTGTTCTGCGAGAACCCGGCGGCGGCGGTGGCCAGCACGAAGATGGCGATCGCGACCTGGATGAGCACCTTGCGGTTGAACAGGTCGGCGAGCTTGCCCCAGATGGGGGTCGAGATCGCGGTGGTGAGGAGGGTCGCGGTGATGACCCAGGTGTAGGCGTTCTGGTCGCCCGACAGGTCGTGCACGATGACCGGCAGCGACGTCGAGACGACCGTCGAGGCGAGCATCGACACGAAGGTGCCGAGCAGCAGCCCGATGAGGGCCGGGAGGACACGCCGCGGGGCGGCGGTCTCGGGGGAAACGGTTGTCATGCGGAACTCCACGTGGGGGACGGATGCCGCGACGACGATGGCGCGATTGGTTGACTGATGTCAACGATACGCCAAATGCTTGACTTGCGTCAACTATTAATCGAGGAGCGCGAGGGCCCGATACCTCTCCGTGGGTTCCGGGCGCACGGGCTCGGGCCGCGGTTGGCGCGTCTGCATCGTGCGGCGGTAGAGCTCGTCGATGAGGGACGTCGCCAGGTTCACCAGCTTGCCGATCTCGCGCTCGTCGCGGTCGATCCACTGGCAGCGGGGTTCGTCGTGCAGGGGAACGAAACCGTCGTGCTGCTCCCATGCCACGAGGGTGCGCTCGGCGCCGAGCACGTGCTGCTGCCACCAGATCTGCCGCATGTACGTGCGGGGGATCGAGCGCCACGCCTTGTTGGTGGTCTTGATCTCGGCGAGGACGACGCGTCCTTCGCCGTTGACGACGACGCCGTCAGGGGTGGCGAGGTGACGCTTCTCGACGACCGCGTGGTACAGCGCGGAGGAGGGGCGGATGCCGTGTGTCGCCGCGACCCAGGCGGCGATCTCGGGTTCGCGTCGACGGCCGTGGGCGGTGAAGGCGTTGCCCGAGAAGTTCGAGCCCATGAGCTTGGCATCCGCCGCTCGGGAGATCGCGTTCGGGCTCGTCAGGGTCGCCACATCGGTGGCGGTGATCCCGCGGGATCGCGCGCGGATCCAGGCCACCCGATCGCGGGAGTCGGCCACGATCCGTGCGTCGAGATCGGCGCTTCGGGAGGCGACGAACTCGGGGGACATGCCTTCGACCCTAACCCCGCTCGCGCGTGGACCCGATGCGAACCTCGGCGCGTCGGCATCCGGGGTCTTGTGGTGTAGGTAAGGGTGCCCTAAGTTGATGGGCATGACTCCGGATGCCGCTTCGCTGCGCCGCCCCGACGGCGGCCGCTGGTGCGATCTCGAGGGAGCGGTGCTGCTCGGCGGCGACGCGCAGAACCTGCCCGAGATGCGGCGCATCGCCGCCGCCCTGTCGCCCGCAGCGCACGTGACGGTGCTGGTGGAGGTCTGCGGATCCGACCAGGTCGGCGTCATCGACGCGCGTGAGGGGCGGGTGAGTTGGCTCGATCGGTCGCTCGACGGCGGGCTCCGCCCGCGCGGCGAACGTCTCGCGCAGGCCATCCACGCCTGGTGTGCCGAGTGGGCCTGCGGCGACGACCCGGTCTGCACGGTCTGGCTGGGCGCCCGCACACCGTCGCGCATCGTGCGCA
>NZ_CAUQWC010000116.1:0-10342 GCF_963521695.1 uncultured Microbacterium sp.
CTTCGGGCAGGTCGTCTTCGTAGTAGATCGCCTCGACGGGGCAGACCGGCTCGCAGGCGCCGCAGTCGACGCACTCGTCGGGGTGGATGTACAGCGACCGCTCGCCCTCGTAGATGCAGTCGACGGGGCATTCGTCGATGCAGGCGCGGTCCTTCACGTCCACGCAGGGAAGGGCGATCACGTAGGTCATGAGACGAAGGCCCCCGACCGCGAGACCGAGACCTGCTCCTCGCGCGACACGACCTTGACCCGCTCGCGGGTGTGCTCGTGCGCGGCGCCGAGCGCGCGCTCGTGCGCGTCGAGCGTGCGCCAGCCCTCCCAGGTGGTGAACTCCACGCCACGCTCGGCCAGAGCCTCGAGCACGTCGCCGTCGACCGTGGGGGCCGACAGGGCGCCGGCCTCGATGTCGGAGACGAGGTGGGCGATGGTCTCCATGGCATCCGACTTCGTGTGCCCGATGAGACCGACGGGGCCGCGCTTGATCCAGCCCGTCGCGTACAGTCCCGATACGACCTCGGAGCCCTCTACGACCTCGGAGCCCTCCACGACCCGGCCCTCGACATTGGGCACGACGCCGCGGACGGCGTCGAACGGCGCACCGAGCACCGGGCTCGAGAAGTACCCGACCGCGCGGTACACCTGCTGCACGGCGATCTCGCGGATCTCGCCGGTGCCGCGCACCGTGCCGTCGCCGACGGGCTCCGTGCGCTCGAAACGCAGGCCCTCGACGCGCTCGTCGCCGAGCACCGCGAGGGGTGCGTGGTAGAAGTGCAGGTGCAGGCGGCGGCTCGCCCCGGTCTGCTCGCGCGTACGCCAGCTGTTGAGGACCCGCAGCATCACCTTGAGCTGGTTGTTGGACGCCTGGGCGGGGTCGGCGTCGACGAAGTCCTCGTCGTGCACGACGATGTCGACGTTCGGCACCTCGCCGAGCTCGCGCAGCTCGATGGGCGTGAACTTGATGTCGGCGGGGCCGCGGCGACCGAAGACGTGCACGTCGGTGACGGCGGAGGCCTCGAGGCCGTGCAGCACATTGTCGGCGATCTCGGTCGACCGCAGGTCGACGGCGTGCTTGGCGAGCACGCGGGCGACGTCGAGGGCGACATTGCCGTTGCCGATGACGGCGACCTCGCGCTCATCGAGCGGCCACTCGCGCGGCACGTCGGGGTGTCCGTCGTACCAGGCGACGAAGTCGGCCGCGCCGTACGAGCCGGGCAGGTCGATGCCGGGGATGTCGAGCGGCGCATCGCGCAGCGCGCCGGTGGCGAGGATCACCGCGTCGTAGCGGGAGTGCAGTTCGTCGACGGCGATGTCGCGGCCCACCTCGACGTTGCCGATGAAGCGGGTGGAGCCTGCGTCGAGCATCTCGTGCAGCGAGTCGACGATGCCCTTGATGCGCGGGTGGTCGGGGGCGACGCCGTAACGGATGAGCCCGTAGGGCGCGGGCAGCGAGTCGAACAGGTCGATCGCGACCGTGCCGCCGGCGTCGGTCACCGCGCGCGTGAGGATGTTGCCCGCGTAGATGCCGGCGGGGCCGGCGCCGACGATCGCGACACGGAGCGAGGTGAGAGAAGACGAGGTCACAGCGAAGGGGCCTTTCGGGGAACGGCGAGGGGGTCGAAGGTGAGATCGAGGGATGCCAGGGCGGCGGGCGCGTAGGGACTGAGGCGCACGACGTCGCCGACGACCACGACGGCGGGGGAGCGCACCCCGCGCTCCGCGGCTTGGGCCGCGATGGTGGCGAGGGTGCCGACGGTGACGCGCTGGCGCGCGCCGAATCCATCTTCCACGATCGCGACGGGGCAGTCGCCGCCGCGCTCGCCGC
This sequence comes from uncultured Microbacterium sp., assembly GCF_963521695.1. GTDB lineage: Bacteria > Actinomycetota > Actinomycetes > Actinomycetales > Microbacteriaceae > Microbacterium. Next base: position 1,823 of record NZ_CAUQWC010000116.1, read on the forward strand.
GGGCGAGGGTCAGGGCCGACTGCGCGAGGGTGCCGACGCCCATGAGCAGCACGACGGTGTGGTCGCGTCCGCCGCCGAGGGGCAGGAGCTGGTCGTGGGCGGTCGCCACGGTGAAGCTCGTCGCCACCCCGCGGTGGGTGAGCGGGATACCGGCCAGCGCGGGCACCGACACGGCGCTCGTGACGCCGGGCACCACGCGCACGTCGATGCCGGCCTCCTGGCACGCGAGCAGTTCCTCGCCGCCTCGGCCGAACACGTACGGGTCGCCGCCCTTCAGGCGCACGACGGTGCGTCCCGCGCGGGCTTCGCGTACGAGCAGGGCGTTGATGGCATCCTGCGGCACGGCGTGATGGCCGGGGAGCTTGCCGACATCGATCACCTCGGCGGCCAGGTGCACGCCGTCTGCGGAGAGGCCGTCGAGCACCCCGCGGGCGCCGAGACGGTCGGCGACGATGACGTCGGCGGACTCGAGGGCGCGCAGCCCCCGCAGGGTCAGCAGGCCCGCGTCTCCCGGGCCCGCGCCGACGAGCCAGACCGTTCCGGAGGCCGGGACCCGGGTCGAGCGCGCGGTGGGGACCTGGTGCGCAGCGCCGGCGCCAGGCATAGCGGCATCCGACCCTTCGGCGTACCCGCTCATCGCGCCCCGCCCGACTGCAGCAGGCCGCGACCCCGCAGCATCCGCCGCTCGATGGGGCCGAAGAAGGCGAGTTCGATAAGGATGCCGATTCCGAGGATCACCACGATCGTCGCGAGCACGCCCGCGAGGTCGGCGAGGTCGCGCGTCTGCTGCAGCATCGTGCCGAGGCCGAAGCCGATCGTGCCGCCCGAGGTGATGATCTCGGCCGCCATCAGCGAACGCCACGAGAACGCCCACCCCTGCTTGAGACCGGCGAAGTAGCCGGGGAGGGCCGCGGGCAGGATCACCGAGGTCGCCAGCTGCCACTTCGACGCGCCGAGCACGGTGCCCACGCGCCGCAGCTGCGGCGGCACCTGGTCGACGCCCGAGATGAGGCCGTTGACGATCGAGGGGATGGCGCCCATCAGGATGACGAAGTAGGCCGTGGCATCCGTGAGTCCGAACCAGATGATCGCGGCGGGCACCCACGCCACCGACGGCAGCACCTGGAGCCCGGAAATGATCGGCCCGACCGCCCGGCGGATCGGGCGCACCTCGGCCAGCAGCAGTCCGATGGGGGTGCCGATGACGATCGCGATGAGGAAACCCAGGATGCCGCGCTCGAGGCTCGTCAGTACGGCCTCCTGCAGGCGGCCGGTGTCCCACGCGTAGGCGAGCGCGCCGAACACGTCAGCGGGGCTGGGCGCTTTGTCGGGCCGCGGGTCCGCGATGACGATGTAGAGCTGCCAGGCGGCGATCAGCAGCACGACGAAGATGATCGGCGGCAGCGCGCTCGACCAGAACGTGCGCCAGCGGCCGCCGCTCGCGTCGGTGGTGGTCTGCAGGTTGTCGAGGCCGGCTTCGAGGCTGCGGAGGTCGTCGGCCGTGGCCGTGGTGTCAGCGCGCATTGCGGCGGATCTCCTTACGCAGTTCGTCGGTGATCGTGACCGCCAGGGCGGCGACCTCGGACGACTCGATCCGGCGTCCCTCGGTGCGCTCGATGCGCCACTCGTTGACGACGCGGCCGGGGCGGCTGCCCAACAGCACGACGCGCTGACCGAGGCGGGCGGCCTCGCGCACGTTGTGGGTGACGAACACGATCGTGCGACCGGTCGCCCGCCACACCCGCTCGAGCTCCTCGTGGAGCAGGTCGCGGGTGATGGCGTCGAGGGCGGCGAAGGGCTCGTCCATCAGCAGCACGGGCCGGTCCTGCGCGAGGGCACGGGCCAGGGCCACGCGCTGGCGCATGCCGCCCGACAGCTCGTGCGGGCGCTTGTCGGCGGCATCCGCGAGGTTGACGGTGTCGAGCAGGGCGAGCGCTTCGTCGCGCCGACGCGCGCGCGGCACGCCCCGCAGGCGCAGGGCCAGCTCGACGTTGCGGCGCGCGGTCAGCCACGGCATGAGGGCGGACTCCTGGAACATGACGGCCGAGCCCTCGGCGGGGGTCTCGATACGCCCCGCGGTGGGGCGGTCGAGGCCGGCGATGAGGTTCAGCAGCGTCGACTTTCCGCAGCCCGAGGCGCCGAGGAGGCACACGAACTCGCCCGGGGCGAAGTCGAGGGTGATGTCGTCGAGGACGACCGGGCCCGCACCGAAGCGCTTCGATACGCCGTCGATCCGCACCGCCGGAGACGTGGGGAGGGCGGGTGCCGGGCTGTCGATGCGGGCCGTGGTCATGTCACTCCTCGCCGAGGCCTGAGGCCGAGACCTGCGCTCCGCCGCTGGTCGCGAGCTGCGCGTTGAGCAGCCGCAGGTCGAACAGGCCCTCGATCGAGCCCTCCTTCTGCGTCCCCGCGGCGACCCCGTTCTCGACGAGCGTCTGGAAGGTGTCGGCGTGCGGGTCGACCGAGAATGTCACGTGCTCCAGCGCGCGGGCGATCACGGCGTCGGCGAGCGGCTTGCCCGTGTCGGCGGCGATCTGCGCGTTGATGACGGAGGCGGCCTCACCGGCGTTGTCGGCGATCCACTTCACGGATGCCTCGTGGCCCGCCAGCAGCTTCGACACCGTCTCGGGGTGCTGGTCGAGGAACTCCTTGCGCACCAGCAGCACGGTGGTGGGGAACTGCCCGTCGGGCCACTCGTCGGCCTCGTCGACGAGCACCTTCGCACCCGCGTCGACGACCAGCCGCGACACCCACGGCTCGGGGAGCCACGCGCCGTCGAGCTGGCCGTCCTTGAACAGCTGGAAGGTCTGGGCGTTCTCGGTCGGGGTGATCGTGACGTCGCCGCCGCCCGAGGTGTCGGTCTGGAAACCCTGCTCCTTCAGCCAGCCGCGCAGCGCCACGTCCTGCGTGTTGCCGAGCTGCGGGGTGGCGAGGGTCTTGCCCCTCAGGTCTTCCGCGCTGTCGATCCCGTCGCGCACGACGAGGGCTGCGCCGCCGGTCGCGGCGCCGGCGATGATGCGCGCCGACTCGCCGCGCGACTGGATGAAGGTGTTGATCGAGGGGTTGGGCCCGATGTAGGTGGCGTCGATCGCGCCGGCCGAGAGCGCCTCGATGGCGGCGGGACCGGCATTGAACACCTCGGTCGACAGCGTCGTGTCGCCGAGGGCGTCCTGCAGGAGGCCCTCTTGCAGGCCCACGAGAGCGGGCGCGTGGGTGACGTTGGCGAAGTAGCCGAGGCGGAGCTCGGCGGCCGGGCCCTGGTCGGCACCCTCGGCCGAGGCGGCGGGCCCCGTGGCGCAGCCGGCCATCATGGCCGCAATCAGTCCCAGGGTTGTGATCGCGGTCGCGGTGCGCAGTGTCTTCACGGTTCGCCTCCTTCGTAGGCAGTCAGTCGTGCGCCGGTCGGCGCGCGTTCGTCGGGCGCCGGTCAGCGCACGATCCCGGCGGCGAGAGTCGCGCCGTCGGACGGATGGATGACGAGGAACGAGCCCTCGTGGCGGCTGTCGCGGTACGGCTCCAGCGGCAGGTCGGCGGCCAGGCGCAGGCGCGCGCGGCCGATGTCGTTCGTCTGCAGTCGGTCGGCGTCGACGTGGGTGAGGGCGTCGAGGTCGTACCGCGAGTCGATGGAGGCCACGATCGCCTGCACCGTGGCGGTGCCGTGCTTCACGAGCACGCGGGAGCCCGCGGTCAGGGGCCGTGCGTCGAGCTGGAAGAGTTCGACGTCGGCCTCGCGACGGGCCGGGGGCAGCGTGCCCGCCGAGGCGATGACGGCGCCGCGGGCGGCATCCACGTCGTCGGCGAGTTCGAGCGAGACGGACTGCGGGGCCACGGCACTGTCGGCCGGAACACCCGCGACCCGGATGCCGCGCACCACCGTGCGAACGCCCGAGCCCGACACCTCGACCTCGTCGCCCACGCGCACGGCGCCGCGGGAGATGCGCCCGGCGACCGCGCGGTAGTCCCGCAGAGCCGTGGCGGTATCGGGGTCGGCGGCGAGCTCGGGCGACAGCCCGCCCTGCGGCCGGATGACCGACTGCACGGGCAGGCGCAACGGCTCGCCGACGCGGGTGGACTCGTCGGCGGAGGGGAGGGTCTCGAGCAGCTCGAGCAGCGCGGGGCCGTCGTACCAGGGCGTGCGGGTCGAGCGGTCGACGATGTTGTCGCCCTCGAGGGCCGACACGGGCAGCACGTGCAGGTCGTCGATCTCGAGCTCGGTCGCCACCGCTCGCGCGTCGGCGGAGACGCGGGCGAACACCTCGGCTGAGAAGTCGACGAGGTCGATCTTGTTCACGGCGATGATCACGTGCGGCACGCGCAGCAGCGCGACCACGGCGAGGTGGCGACGCGTCTGCTCGACCACGCCGGCGCGGGCGTCGACGAGCACGACGACGGCGTCGGCCGTGGTGGAGCCCGTGACCATGTTGCGCGTGTACTGCACGTGCCCGGGGCAGTCGGCGAGGATGAACGACCGCGTGCCGGTGGCGAAGTAGCGGTAGGCGACGTCGATCGTGATGCCCTGTTCGCGCTCGGCCCGCAGACCGTCGGTCAGCAGCGCGAAATCGAACGCGCCGTGCGCGAAGCCGCGGTCGGCCGAGGTGCGCGCGACCTGCTCCAGCTGGTCGGCGAGGATCGCCTTCGCGTCGTGCAGCAGGCGTCCCACGAGCGTGGACTTGCCGTCATCGACGGAGCCCGCGGTGGCGAAGCGGAAGAGTGTCGGCTCGGTCGTTCGGACCGGCGCCTCGAGGGTGTCGAGCGACATCAGAAGTACCCGTCCTTCTTGCGGTCCTCCATGGCCGCCTCGCTGAGGCGGTCGTCGGCGCGGGTGGCCCCGCGTTCGGTGATGGTGGTGCGGGCGACCTCGGCGACGATGGCCGTGAGGTCGGCGGCATCCGATTCGACCGCTCCGGTGCAGCTCATATCTCCCACGGTGCGGTAGCGGACGGTGCGCACCTCGACCCGCTCGTCCTCGCGGGGAGGCGAGAACGGACCGACCGGATGCCACATGTCGCCCCGGCGGTACACCTCGCGCTCGTGCGCGAAGTACAGCGGCGGCAGCGCGATGGCCTCGCGCTCGATGTAGCGCCAGATGTCGAGCTCGGTCCAGTTCGAGATGGGGAACGCGCGCACGTGCTGGCCGGGGGTGTGGCGCCCGTTGTAGAGGCTCCACAGTTCCGGCCGCTGATTACGCGGGTCCCACTGCCCGAACTCGTCGCGCAGCGAGATGATGCGCTCCTTCGCCCGCGCTTTGTCTTCGTCGCGGCGGGCGCCGCCGAAGACGGCGTCGTGACGGCCCGCGGCGATGGCATCCAGCAGCGGTAGCGTCTGCAGCGGGTTGCGCGTGCCGTCGGAGCGCTCCTGCAGGCGGCCGTCGTCGATGTAGTCCTGCACGCGGGCGACCTCGAGACGCAGACCCAGGCGCTCGACCGTCTCGTCGCGGAAGCGCAGCACCTCGGGGAAGTTGTGCCCGGTGTCGACGTGCAGCACGGGGAACGGCACGCGGCCGGGGGCGAACGCCTTGGTCGCCAGGTGCAGCACGACGACGGAGTCCTTGCCGCCCGAGAACAGCAGCACGGGTCGCTCGAACTCGGCGACGACCTCGCGGATGACGTGGATCGCCTCGGCCTCGAGCAGGTCGAGGGTGGAGAGGGCAGTGGATGCCGTGGACACAGCGCTCATGTGTGCAACCCGCATTCGGTCTTCGACAGGCCCGCCCAGCGGCCGGACCGGGGATCTTCGCCCGGGGCGACCGGGCGCGTGCACGGCTCGCACCCGATGGAGGGGTAGCCGTGGGTGAGGAGGAGGTTGACCGGCACGGCGTGGCCGTTGGCGTACCCGATGAGGTCGTCGAAGCTCCACGCCGCCACCGGGTTCACCTTGACGAGGCCGTTGCGCTCGTCCCAGGTGACCAGCGGGGTGTTCGTGCGCGTGGGGGCCTCGTCGCGGCGGACGCCGGTGAACCACACCTCGTAGCCGCCGAGCGCCCCCTGCAGGGGATCGACCTTGCGGCGCGCGCAGCACAGAGCGGGATCGCGCTCGTACAGGCGGGCGCCGAACTCGGCATCCTGTTCCGCGACGGTCTGCTCGGGGAGTACGTCGACCACCCGCACGTCGAGGGCGCGGTCGACCTCGTCGCGGGTGAAGTGGGTCTCGCGGAAGTGATAGCCGGTGTCGAGGAAGAGCACGTCGACGTTCGGCAGCTGCTCGGCGACGAGGTGCGGCAGCGCGGCATCCGCCATCGAGCACGCCACCGCGGCGGCTTCGGGTGCGAAATGGCGGGCGACCCAGGCGATGACCTCGGCGGGGGTCGCCTCATCGGCCGCGAGGCTGCGGAGCTCTTCGTTTCCCTGTTCGGCGAGCGTTTCGAGCTCGGCGGCGCTGCGGCGCGCGGTGATGCGGGGGGCGAGCGACACGGTCACTGCAGGGCCTCCTCGTCGGCGCGGTGCGCCCATTGGGCGAAGGTCTCGTCGATGCCGGCGTCGCGATCGTCGAGGAAGCGGTGCACGACCCGGTCGACGTAGTCGGCGATGCCGTCGGCGGCGACCTTGAGCCCGCGGACCGTGCGACCGAGGCCGGCTTCGTCGCGGTCCGGCGAGGCGAGGCCTCCACCGAGGTGAACCTGGTAGCCGGGCACCTGCTCGCCGTCGATCGTGACGAGCTGACCCTTGAGCCCGATGTCGGCGGTCTGGATGCGCGCGCACGAGTTGGGGCACCCGTTGACGTGCAGCGAGATCGGGTGCGGCAGGTCGAAGGCGGCGAGGCGCTCTTCGAGGTCGAGGACCGCGGCGGTGGCGTTGACCTTGGTCTCGACGATCGCGAGCTTGCAGAACTCGATGCCCGTGCACGCGATGGTGCCGCGGCGGATGAGGCTGGGACGCGCCTGCAGACCGAGCGCGTCGAGACCGGCGACGAGGGATTCGACCCGGTCCTCGGGGATGTCGAGGATCACGACCTTCTGGTGCGGCGTGGTGCGCAGCCGCGTCGAGCCGTGCTCCTCGATGAGGTCGGCGAGGCGGGCGAGGGTGGTACCCGAGACGCGGCCGACGATGGGCGTCGCCCCGACGTAGAAGCCGCCGTCCTTCTGACGGTGGATGCCGACGTGGTCACCGGGGGCGGCGGGCTTGGGCAGCGCGGGACCGTCGGGCAGGGCGTAGCCGAGGTACTCGTCCTGCAGCACCTGACGGAACTTCTCGGTCCCCCATTCGGCGAGCAGGAACTTCAAGCGCGCCTTGTTGCGGAGGCGCCGGTAGCCGTAGTCGCGGAAGATCTGCGCGACGCCGTGCCAGGCCTCGGCGACCCGCTCGGGTGCGACGAAGACACCCAGGCGCTCGCCGAGGCGCGGGGTGGTCGACAGGCCGCCACCGACCCACAGGTCGTACCCGATGCCGAGCTCGGGGTGCTCGACGGCGACGAAGGCGACGTCGTTGATCTCGTGCACCACGTCGTGGTTGGGGTGGCCGGTGATGGCCGACTTGAACTTGCGCGGAAGGTTCGAGAGCGTCGGATCGCCGATGAAGCGGCTCGTGATCTCGTCGATCTGCGGCGTCGGGTCGATGAGCTCCTCGGCGGAGATGCCCGCGACGGGCGACCCGAGCACCACGCGCGGCACGTCGCCGCACGCCTCGGTCGTGCCGAGACCGACCGCTTCGAGCCGGCGCCAGATCTCGGGCATCGACTCGACCTCGACCCAGTGCAGCTGCACGTTCTGGCGGTCGGTGAGGTCGGCGGTGTCGCGGCCGAACTCCTGCGAGATGCCGGCGATGACGCGCAGCTGCTCGGTGGTGAGCTGCCCGCCGTCGATGCGCACGCGGAGCATGAAGTACGCGTCTTCGAGCTCTTCGGGGGAGAGGGTCGCCGTGCGACCGCCGTCGATGCCGGGCTTGCGCTGCGTGTAGAGGCCCCACACGCGGAACCGGCCGTGCAGATCGGTCGGGTCGATGGAGGCGAAGCCGCCCGAGGCGTAGACGTTCTCGATGCGCTCGCGCACGGCCAGACCGTCGTCGACCTGCTTCCACTCCTCGTTTCCGTTGAGAGGCGTGGTGCCGTCGATCTTCCACTGCCCGTTGGGCTTGGTCGACGGGCGCGGCGGCCGGGTGGCGGCGCGCGGTGGGGTGTGGCTGGTGGTCACGATGCGACTGTTCCTTCGCTGCGCCGGTGCGGCATACCGGCGGCATTTCCCCAGACGCTAGAGCGGGCTGCGGATGCCGGCCAACGAGTGCGTCTCAGAGCGTCGTGAAGTGACACGGGGCGTCACGTACGACCGCGGATGTTGCGTGATCAGCCGGAACGGAGTAGCCCGCGGTCCGCGACCGTGGTCCCGCACGGGGGCCGCGGCCGCGGACGCATCCGAGGACTCACGCCTGAGGCTCAGTGGAAGCGCCGCCCGCCTCGCGTCCGCGCTGGAAGCCGGCGTCGAAGCCGCGCTCGAAAGCGCGTTCGTGGCCATGGCGGCGATCGTGGCGGGGGCCGCCGTCGCGACCGTGCTCGCCTCCGCGGTGCTCGCGTGCGGGGTGGCAGCGCTCG
>NZ_CAUQWC010000117.1:0-10275 GCF_963521695.1 uncultured Microbacterium sp.
GCACGAGGTGGCCCGCGTCGAGCTGCTCGCGCCGCGACCCCGCGAGCGCCCGCGCGATCTCGTCGTGGAAGCCCGGCGGACACAGCGCGTCGTCCCGGCCGGCGATCACGAGCGACGGGACCTGCACCGCACCGAGCCCCGGCAACAGGTCGACGCGCGTGGCCTGCAGGTGCAGTTGCGCCGCCAGCACGGCATCCGGGGTCTGCTCCGCCATGCGCAGCGTGCGCTCCACCAGATCGGGCCGGGTCGCACGCACGCGTTCGGAAAGGAGCGCGGGCAGGATGCCGGCCTGAAGGTCGGCCGGCGTCTCGCCCGCCGATAGACGATCGAGCCAGCCCGCCCATCCCATGCGCTGCGCCGGCGTGGGGGCCTTCGCATTCGTCGCCGTGACGCAGAGGCCGCGCACCCGCTCCGGCGCGCGCACGGTCACCGCCATCGCCACGATCGCGCCGAGCGACAGACCGCCGATCACGAAGGTGCGCGGCAGGTCCCGCAGCAGTCGATCGACCTGGGCGTCGAGGGCGTCGGCATCTACCGCGGGAGTGAGTGCATCGTCGAGCCCGCATCCCGTCCACAGATCGGGCGTGCAGTTCATCCCCGCCAGCAGGACGAGCGGCACGGCGGGCACGCTCATCCCTTGACGGCGCCGTCGCTGAGCCCTGCGACGAGGTACTTCTGGGCGATGAAGGCGATGAGCACGACCGGGATCGTGAGAAGCATCGACGCCGCCCCCGCCTGCTGGAGCATCGGCAGCGTCTGACCCAGCTGGGTCGCGATGAACACCGGCACGGTCTTCGACGACGTGTCGGTGAGCACCAGCGCGGTGAGGTACTCCTGGAACGCGAACAGGAAGACGAAGATGCCGGCGGTGAGGATGCCGGGCCCCATGAGCGGGATCATGACGCGCCGCAGCATGCCGATGCGCGTGCAGCCGTCGATCATGGCCGCCTCGTCGAGCTCGCGGGGGATCTCGGCGAAGAAGTTGCGCAGCAGCCAGATCGTGAACGGTTGATTGATCGCCACCAGCGCGATGGCCAGGGCGAACTGGGTGTCGTAGATGCCGAGCGCGCGGCTGATGTCGTACATCGGCAGCACCACGGCGAACCGCGGCAGAGCGCGGAAGATCAGGGCGAGCACGAGCAGGAGCGCGGAGATGTAACTCGGGAAGCGCGAGAGCGCATAGGCGGCGGGGATGCCGATGATGAGAGCGAGCAACGTGGAGATGACCGCGACGGCCAGCGTGTTGACCAGGTAGTCGGCGAAGTACGTCGTCTCCCACAGGTCGACGAAAGCCTTCAGCGTCGGCTCGTAGCCCGAGAGGACCGGCGGGTTGGCGAAGGCGACGTCCGTCGGTTTCGTCACCGACAGCATCATCCAGACGAACGGGCTCAGCATGAGGAAGCACAGGATGCCGAGGAGCAGGCCCGTCACGCCCACGATGCGGCGCCGCGGTCGAGGGCGGCGGCTCTTGCCCTCGATGTCGCCGGTGGTGATGGCGCGGGTGGAGAGCGTCTCGCTGCTGAGGGTCATCGGGCGGCCTTCGCTTCCTTGAAGATGCCCCGGATGAAGGGGATGAGCATGACCAGGATGAGCAGGATGGTCAGGACGTTGATCGCGCTGCCGAGACCGAGTTCCTGCGCGCCGTTGGCGAAGGCGACGGCGTAGACGTACAGCATGATCGACTCGTTGCCGATCGTCTCCGCCTGTGGCGACAGCGGGATGAGGGCGTCGAAGATGCGCAGCACGTCCATGATCGTGATGAGGCAGACGAAGCCCAGCACGCCGCGGATGGTGGGGATGATGACGCTCAGATGCGTCTGGAAGGCGTTCGCGCCGTCGATGCGGGCGGCTTCGCGCAACTCGACGGGGACGCCCTGGAGCCCGGCGAGGATGATGAGCATCGCGAACGGCAGCATCTGCCAGACGGTGTTGAGGATGACGAGCAGGGCATTCGGTACCTGATCGGTGAACCAGAGCACCTGGGTGCCGCCGAGGAGCCCGATCAACCTGTTGACCACGCCGCCGAAGTTGTCGTCGAACAGCCACGAGAACGCGACCGCTCCGACCAGGTTGGGCAGCACGTACGACACCAGCATGATGCCGAGCACCAGCGGCCGCGACAGCCGCAGCGTGTTGACCGCGATGGCGATCAAGTAGCCGAAGACGAGCAGGATGACCGTGGTGACGACCGTCACGACCACGGTGAACACCACCGCCCGATGGAAACGGGGGTCGCTCAGGGCGTCGGTGAAGTTCGCGAGACCGACGAAGGTGCCCGGAACGCCGTACCGCACGTTCTCGAGGCTCCATTGCACGGTGCGCAGGAGGGGGAACACCAGAAGGGCGCTCATGATGGCCAGGCTGGGGGCGAACAGCACCCAGAATTCACGTGCTTTCACGAAACGTCTCCTCTCGGTGCATCCCGACCCGGTCGTCGTCGACCGGGTCGGGACTCACCACGTCACCATTGGTGGGGAGGTGATCGCGGGGGTCAGCCCGCGATCTTCTCCCCCGCTGCCTGCATCTGCGTGGCCGCCTCGTCGACCGACAGGCCGCCGGCCAGGAACTGCGCGACGATCGGCGTGATCTCGTTGCTGATCGGCGCGAGGACGGGCGAGACCACCGGCGGCATCGCACCCGCGATGGAGTCGTTGGCCGCCTGACCGTAGGGCGAGTTCTCGGGGGTGACCATTCCCTCGCGGGCGGGGTAGGCCGCCGGGACCGACGCCGTCGATGCGTCCTCGCTGACGGCGGAGGCCATCATCTCGAACAGCATCTTGTGGTCGAGCTTGGTGTTGAACGGGATGGACCACCCGTCGATCGAGAGCCGGTCGTACAGGTACGGCGCCGACGTCGAGACCTTCGGCGGTGCCGCGAAGCCGAACGAGTCGGACAGCTTGCTGTTCTCGGCGTTCGTCAGGTCGCTCATGCGGCCGGAGAACATGATCGACATGGCCGCGGTGTCGTTGTACATCTGCTGCTGCACCTTCGGCTGGTCGAAGGTGGTGACCTGGGGATCCATGTAGGGCTGCAGGCTCTGCATGGCCTGCAGGGCTTCCTTCGCCTCCGGGGTGTCGAGCGTGACCTCTCCGTCGGCGGTGACGAAGTCGGCGCCCAGCGAGTTCATGACCGCCTGGAAGCTCGTCACGACGTCGGCGGTGGCCAGCCACGGGAGGGCGATGGGGTACTGCATCTTGCCCGACGCCTTGATCGCCTCGGCGGCGGCGATCATGTCGTCGAACGTCTGCGGCACCTCGAGCCCCAGCTCCTCGAACACGTCGGTGCGGTAGGCCATCACGAACATCTGCGCCTGCATCGGCAGCGCGTAGAGCTTGCCGTCGTACGACATGCCCTGGCGCATCGACTCGCTGATGGCGTCGAGGTCGTACTTGTCGGCGTACTCGGCGAACAGGTCGTCGAGGGGCACGAGCTTCTCGTCGACGGCGAGGCTCGGGATGACGAAGCCGTACGTCTCGACGATGTCGTAGCTGCCCGTCTCGCCCGAGAGGGTCGCGGTCGTCTTGGTCACCTGGCCGCCGAAGTCGATCGGGTCGTGCTTGACCGTGACGTCGTCCTTCGTGCAGCTGGAGACCATCGTGTCCGTGAACGGGTCGATGGCGGAGGAGTTGTAGGCGAGCACGTTGACCGTGGTCGCGGATTCGGGTGCTGTGTAGTCGCAGGCGACCTCGGTGGCATTCTCGTTTCCCGTGCGGCTACCCGCGCCGCATCCCGAGAGGGCGAGTGCACCCAGGGTCGCCATGGCGACGAAGGCGATAGCGCGCTTTCTTGTGGATGACATGGCCAAACCGTATACGTATGCACAGCGTTTAGGGAAGCCTAAGTGCGCAAGTGGTCGGGTAACGATCGTGTTTCATGAATACGTATGATTCATTCCACCCCGGCCGCCGCGAGCGGGATGCCGCACGCGGGAGAGCGGGTGGCGTCGGCATCCTCCCACCCTTCCGCCGGCGGCCGCCCGCGTGGAGCGGCTCGCCGGGCGTCCCGCGTGGCCCGGAGACGGCCCCGATGGCGCATTCCGCCCCGGAGGCGCGTCGACGGCGCATCCGCGGGCCGCGTCGGAGCGGCGATCGCTCGCCGCGCTTGCGGCGCGCAGTTTGTGAGCGATAACATCACACCGACCCGGCCCGCCGATGGAGGCGAAGATGCGAAGACTGCTGCACGGATCCGCGATCGCGGGCTCGCTCCTCGTTCTGGCCGGTCTTCTCATCGCACCGCCCGCGGTGGCGGAGATCGCGGACGCGCCCGCCGGGTTCGACGTCGTCACGCGCGACGTCCAGCCGCACACGGCACGCGTGACGATCGCGCTGGTCGCTCCCCCGGGGACGCAACCGAACTTCTCCCGCGACGACGCGGTGGCCTCGGCGAACGCCGCTGCCGAATTCCTCTCGCGCGAGACCGACGGCGCGCTGACGGTCGAGATCGAGCAGGTCACCGAGTGGATGGCGGCGCCGAACGACGCACCGTGCTCGTGGGAGAGCGTCTGGCAGGACTTCGCCGCGCAGCAACTCGGCTGGGAGCGCGGCAACGGGCGTCACCTGACGGTGATGGTGCCGTACGGCGACCCGTGCCCGGGCTGGGCCAACGGCGAGCAGGGCTGGTCGGTGGATGCCGGTGGCCGCACGTTCCAGCCCGGTCCCGACGCGTCGACACTGGCGCACGAGTGGGGCCACAACATGTCGCAGGCCCACGCCTTCTCGACGGCGTGCGCGGACACCTGGGACTTCCGTGCGGTGGACGGCCGCACCCCCGCAGACTGCGACCGCCAGGAGTACGGCAACCGACTCGACAACATGGGCGGCAGCTGGACCCTCACGCCGTTCTCGAGCCCGTCGCTCGATCGCCTCGGCATGCTGCCGACCCGGCTCGTCCCGCGGTGCGACACGGCCGCGACCGCCACCGTCGCCTCGGTCGCGGCCGGAGCGCGCGATCGTGGTGCGATCTCGTGGGAGAGCGCGGTCGAGCCCGGCGTGCGCTACTGGGTCGACTACCGCGACGGGAACGCGAGCGCGAAGTACGCCCCCCTGCACGTCAGCGGATGGGCGTTCACGCCGGGGTCGTCCGGACTGCAGATCCTGCGCACCGACCCGGAGGTGCCGTTCGGGGCCACCGTGCTCGAGCGCCCCGGCGACTCCAGCGACTGGGCTCAGCTCGTCCGGGCGGACGAGGCCGTCACCCTCACCGACGGCACGACGGTCTCGTGGTCCCCCGTGGCATCCGGAACCGACCGCGCCGACGTGACCGTCGAGCGCGTGTGCGCGCCGGTCACGACGCCGGCCCTCGAGGCCGACGCCGTCGCCTCGACGCGGAAGATCGGCGGGTCGACGCACGTGATCGTCTCCGTCACGAACCGATCCACCGTCGCCGTCGACATGGAGATCGCAACCCTCTACGGGAAGAAGACCTTCACCTCGGTCGCCCCGGGCAAGAAGGTGACGGCCACCATGAACACGCGTCAGTCGGTCCCTCCGGCGGGTGAGGCGACGGTGACGTTGTCGACCCGCGCGGGCGACACGACATCGACACGCAGCATCACCGCCCCGTACGTCTCCCGATAGCCGCAAAACGACGCGGACCCGTCGCACCCGGCGTGAGGGGCGGTCGGCCGTCACGCGCATCGCGACGGCGGCGGGACCCACGATCGTGTTGACGTGAACACAGCGCGGTCGTGAACAGGGCCACGATGAGCCTTGGATAATACGCTGGCCATTCGCGTTTGTTAGCACTAACATGAAGCCGTCGGCACTCACGGAAGGCTCCCGACGAACGCCCCTTCTCTCGAGTCCGACAGTCCTGAGATCGCACCACCGAACTTCTGCAGAGCCGCAGAGAGGAACACCGATGTCCCGAATCCGAAAGACGGTGGCGCTCAGCGCGACCGCGATGATGATCGCCAGTGGATTGGCGGTGATCGCCCCCACAGCCGCCACAGCCGCAACCACGCTGGACTCCGCCAAGGTCCTCGACCTCCGCTTCGATGATTCCCTCGCAGACGCGGGCCCCAACAACATCGGCACGTCGATGCTGCGCGGACAGGCCGCCTACGTCGACGGCATCCACGATCGTGCGCTGAGCCTGCGCGGTACCGACGCGGTCAGCCTCGGCACCAGCGCCGCCCTGCAGCCCGAGAACCTGACCCTGTCGTTCTGGTTCAAGCCCGACGGGTCGATGGGCACCGGCGAGCAGGTGTTCACCTGGAACAAGAGCGTCTACAACTCCGCGGGCTGGTATCTCACCGCCGAGAACGCCAACACCCCCCTCGCCCTCTCGATCGGCCCCGGTGGCGGTCAGCCCTACAAGGTCACGGTGAACGGACCGCGCGACACGTTCTTCCCGGCCGGGCAGTGGACGCACGTCGCGGTCACCTACGACCAGGCCACCAAGGCCGTCACCTTCTACCGCAACGGCGAGCAGCAGGTTTCCTCGGTCGCGTCCGCGACGGGCGGCGCCGCCACCGGCGCACTGACCTCCGACACCACCACGACCAAGTCGATCGGCTTCAACGGCCCGCAGTACAACGGCGCCTACGTCCGTGGTGCGCTCGACGACTACGCGCTCTACAACAGCGTTGCGTCGGCGTCGGATGTCGTCGCCCTGACGAAGGCGAACAACCCGGCCTTCGACCCGGCCGACGTCGCCGGACGCGCGCTCGAGCAGCTGAGCGTTCCCGGTAGCGCCTCCGCGAACTTCGGTCTGACCACGACCGCCTCGAACGGCACCGCGTTCACGTGGGCGTCCTCCGCTCCCGGTGTCATCTCGATCAACGGCGGTCAGGCCACCGTCACGCGCCCCAAGGACGCGGCGGCCACCGTCACACTGACAGCGACCGCGACCTACGCCGGCAGCGCCCCGCGCACCAAGACCTTCACCGTCGAGGTG
Source organism: uncultured Microbacterium sp. (assembly GCF_963521695.1). GTDB lineage: Bacteria > Actinomycetota > Actinomycetes > Actinomycetales > Microbacteriaceae > Microbacterium. The sequence continues at coordinate 6,898 of NZ_CAUQWC010000117.1, forward strand.
GCACCCCAGGGCGCGTCCACGTCGATCTACGTCGACGACACAGACCTCAACGAGGTGCTGATCAACGACCCCTACCTGCAGAACAGCAACACCAAGATGGTGGACTGGCTGCTCACGCTCGACCCGAAGCGGTTCCTCTACTCGTTCGACCAGCTGGCCGGCATCCCCACCACGGTTCAGCCCTACGGCGGATGGGAGCGCACCACCGGTGCGCGCTTCCAGGGTCACTTCTTCGGTCACTTCATGTCGGCGCTGTCGCAGGCATACTCGACCGAGACCGACGCCGGCCGCAAGGCACAGCTGCTCGCCAAGCTCACCACCGCGGTCGACGGGCTCGCCGCCGCTCAGGCCGCATACGCCCAGAAGGACCCCTCCAACGCCGGTTACGTCGCTCCGTTCCCCGCGTCGTACCTGCCGCACGGCAGCGACGGTCTGATCGTGCCGTTCTACAACCTGCACAAGGTGCTCGCCGGTCTGCTCGACGCGAACCAGTACGCACCCAAGGAGGTCGCCGACAAGGCACTGTCCGTCGCCAGCGGCTTCGGCTCCTGGCTCAGCGTCTGGGGCTCCCGTCAGGCCAACCCGAGCGCGCTGCTGAGCACCGAGTACGGCGGCATGAACGAGGCCCTGTACGAGCTGTACAGCATCACCGAGAACGACCAGCACAAGAAGGCCGCCGAGCTCTTCGACGAGGTCTCGCTGTTCCGTCAGCTCGCCGCCAACCAGGACGTCCTGGCCGGCAAGCATGCCAACACCACCGTGCCCAAGCTCATCGGCGCCCTCAAGCGCTACACGGTCTTCACCGACAACCCCACCCTGTACGCGCGTCTGACCGCGACGGAGAAGTCGGACCTCGACATGTACCGTCAGGCCGCCCAGAACTTCTGGCAGATGGTCGTGAACGACCACTCCTACATCGGCGGCGGTAACAGCTACTCGGAGCACTTCCAGGAGCCCGGCACGCTGCACGAGTTCGCCACCAACGGCATCACCAGCGGCTACGGCGAGCAGTCGACCGTCGAGGGCTGCAACGAGTACAACATGCTCAAGCTCACGCACGCGCTGTTCCGTGTGAGCCCCGACGTGAAGTACGCCGACTACTACGAGAACACCTACATCAACACGATCCTCGCCTCGCAGAACCCCGAGACGGGCATGATGACGTACTTCCAGCCGCAGACGGCCGGGTACGCCAAGGTCTTCGGCAAGAAGGAAGACGAGTTCTGGTGCGACCACGGCACGGCCACCGAGAGCTTCACCAAGCTCGGTGACTCGATCTACTTCCGCAAGGGTTCGTCGATCTACGTCAACATGTTCCGCTCGACCGAGTTCACCTCGGTGCAGCACAACCTGAAGCTGACCCAGACCGCCGACGTGCCGAACACCGACACCGTCACCTTCGCGGTCGCAGCGGCCGACGGCGGTGCGCTGGCCGCGGGGACCACCCTGCGCCTGCGGGTTCCGTCGTGGTCGCCGAACCCCACCCTCACGGTGAACGGCCAGACGCGCGACGTCGCCGCCGCCACCGACAAGGGGTACGTGGTCGTTCCGGTGTCCGCCGGCGACACGATCTCGTACAAGCTCCCCGCCAAGGTGACCGTCGAAGCGGGCACCGAGGACCCGAACTGGGTGGCATTCCGCTACGGCCCCGTCGTGCTCTCGGCTGAACTCAACCGCAGCAACGTCGAGGCGACCTCGCCCGCCGGCATCCTCGTCCGCATGAGCGTCGCCGACAAGTCGGTCACCAACAGCGTCCGCGTCAACGACGTCGAGGCCTTCAAGAAGGACATCGAGAAGAACCTCGTGCGTCAGGCCAACGCCGCGGACAACAACGGTCGGACCGTCATGAAGTTCACGCTGCAGAACGTCGACGCCGCCTCCGCGGCACTGACCTTCGAGCCGTACTACAGCATGTACAACGCCCGGTACGCGCTGTACATGAACCTCATCCAGCCGGATTCCGCCGCCGCGCAGGCGCTGATCAAGAGCGACAAGGAGAAGCTCCGCATCGACGAGATGACGACGGACTCCCTCACCTCGTTCGACAACAACAACAGCGAGGCCGGAAAGAACTACAAGTTCAACCGATCGTCGGTCGGCACCCACCTCGGACAGCAGTACCGCGACGGCGAGCGGTCGCCCGAGGCGTTCTTCCAGTACGACATGGCCGTCGACCCGTCCGCTCCGAAGAACTACCTCGGTGTGCGGTACTTCGGTGGCGACAACGGCCGGACGTTCGACGTCTACATCAACGACGTCAAACTGAAGACCGAGCGCCTCACCAACGCCAACGGGGCGAACTCGTTCTACATCCAGTACGACGAGATCCCCGCCTCGGCACTGGCCGACATCGCCGCGAAGGACCGCTACAAGCGCGACCAGTCCGGCGCCTACGTGCTCGACGAGACGGGGAACAAGATCCCCATCATCACCGTGCGCTTCCAGGGCACCGGCACCACCAGCAACGTCGGCGGTGTCTTCGGGGTCTACACGACCACGACGACCACGTACGCCACCGACGCCGACCTGAACGCGCTGACCTTCGACGGCGGCACCATCAGCCCGAAGCTGACCGACGGAACCTACGACTACACCGTCACGGTTCCGCGCGACGCGACGACGGCGACGTTCGACGCCGACCCGGCCACCCCCAGCGGCCTGGTCTACCTCGGTGACATCCTCATCGACGACACGCAGAAGCGCACGGTCACCCTGGCCGCCGACGGCGCGCCGACGACGGTGACGCTGCGCTCGCTGGCGCAGGACCACACGACGGCGAAGACGTACCGCGTGCAGATCGTGCGGGCCGCCGCCGCCCCCGTGATCACGACCGAGCTCTCGGCCGCGACACGGTGCATCGCGGGCAAGGTGACCCTCACCGCCACGATGAAGAACACCAGCGCCGTGCCGGTGTCGATCGAGCTGACCACCGCGTTCGGCAAGAAGAGCATCGCGAGCCTCGCACCGGGCAAGAGCGTCAGCCAGGCGTTCACGACCCGTCAAGCGCAGATCGCCGCGGGCGAGGTGTCGATCACCGCGGCCGGCCAGGTCGACGGTACGACGGCGACCGCCACGCAGAAGGCGGGGTACGACGCCCGCAGCTGCGGCTGAATCGTCACCGGGCGGCTGATGCGCGATGCTCAGCCGCCCGGGGCAACCACCGGGAACGCCCCGGGCATCCTTCACGGGTGACCCGGGGCGTTTCGGCGTCGAGGCCGACGAGACCGGACACGCACCCCGGCGGTGCGGGATCTCGGCATCCGGATGCCGTGTACCCGGCCCCGGCGCGCGCGGGACCCCCTCCGGGTCACCGGATGCCGTGGTCTTGCGCATCCAGGATCCGCGCGACCGCGCACCTGCGGCCACCGCCTCGCGCAC
>NZ_CAUQWC010000118.1:0-10234 GCF_963521695.1 uncultured Microbacterium sp.
GTGCTGGCCCCGCCGGGCAGCGACAGCGCCCTGTCGCCCGCGGCGCCGCTCGGCCCTGAGACGCTCGTCGCGCCGCCGTTCACGACCGTTCCGGCGTGGTTGCCGGGGGCGCTGTCAGCGATCACGGCGCCGTTGGCCGGGCGGGCGTCGATCTGATCGAAGGTGTACTCGAGGACCGGTGCCGGCACCGTCTCGGCCGCGATCGCGGCCGACGCGGGCGTCAGCATCGCTCCCAGGCTCGCGACGGCGAGCGAGACGGCGAGTATCCGGCGCGACGGGCGCGTGCGCCTCGCTCGAACGGGCGTGTGATCAGACAGCATGGGTGTCCCTTCGGGAACCGGTCGGCATCGACTCGTGCTCCATGGGTTCGGCATCGAGCCCGGTTCGGAAGTTGTGGCGCCGCTCAGGCTAGCGCAGATTGTTTCCGCTAACAATGGCGACTTCTACCACTCGAAGCAGTCTCGCGTCACGAGCTCGAGCACGAGCACGAGCACGAGCACGAGCACGAGCACGAGCACGAGCCGCGTCGGCCTCGGCGAACAGTGGTCGTCGTCGCCGCCGGCCCGTGCGCCCGAGGGTGCTCCGGTCGCGCCGCCCGCAAGGCGCCGCTCGTCCTCGTCAGGCGCTCCAGACCGGCGGGTGGGGGAGTGGCCCCCGACGCCCTTCGAGCTGCGCGGCGAGAGCGAGCAGCGTCGCTTCGCCGCCCGGACGGCCGACGAGCTGGACTGAGACCGGGTGGCCGGTGGCATCCATCGTGAGGGGCACGGTCACCGCGGGAAGACCCGCGACGTTGACGAAGCTGGAGTACGGCGCGTACTCGACCTGCATCGCGAACGTGCGCTCGGGCGAGTGCCCCTCGTACGTCCCGATCGGCTGCGGCGGCTGCGCGAGGGCGGGGGTGAGTACCGCGTCGAACGCCGAGAAGTCCGTGACCGTCCGCCGTTCGAACGCCCGGGCCGCCGCCAGGCCCTCGAGCAGGTCGAGCGCCGACAGACGTCGACCCTCCTGCACGAGCCAGGCGGTGAGAGGCTCGACGAGGGCGAGATCCTCGTGGCTCAGGGGGATCCGCGCCGCGCTCGCGCGCCACAGCACTCGGAAGAGTGCGGCGTAGCCCCGCGGACGCCACGCGGCATCCTCCACGTCGTGTCCGCAGTCGCTCAGCCAGGCGGAGGCCGTCTCGAACGCCGCACGGGCGTCGGGATGGAGGCGGATGTCTTCGTCGTCGTCCCACGGGGAAACCGTGGTCTTTCCCACACGGAGCCCGGTCGTCTCTCGCCGTGCGGCGTCGACGAACGGACCGCTCCCGGGTGCTGCCGTGGCATACGTGAACGGCGCCAGGCCGACGAGAGCGTCGAGGAGGTGTGCCGCATCCTCGGCGGAGCGGGCGATCGGGCCCGTCACGGAGAGCCCGTCGGGGGAGTCGAAGCCCGAACCGATCGGAAGTCGCCCCCGTGAGGGTTTCAATCCCACCACCCCGACCGTTGCGGAGGGGATGCGGATGGAGCCGCCACCGTCGGAACCCACCGCTGCGGGCAGGAACCCCGCCGCGACCGCGACGGCCGCGCCGCCGCTCGACCCGCCGGCGCCGGCCGACGGCATCCACGGATCGCGGGCGGGGGCGTGGATCAGCGGCTCGGTGAACCCGGTGAGCCCGAACTCCGACGTGCTCGTCTTGCCCACGTTCACCGCACCGGCGGCGTCGAGGGCGCGTGCGAGGGGATCGGATGACGTCGGCACGTGGTCCACGCGCGATCGCGAGCCGTAACGGGTGGCGACGCCGGCGCGGGCGACGAGGTCCTTGTCGGCGAGGGGGACACCCCACAGCGACCCCGCCGGGGGATGCGAGAGCGAGGTAGCGCGATCCCGAGCGGCGCCCGCGGTCACCTCGGCGAACGCGCCGAGCTCGTCCAGTCGTTCGATGCGGTCGAGGTAATGTGCGGTCACCTCGGTCGAAGAGATCTCGCCCACGCGCAGCGCCTCGGTCTGGGCGACGAGCGACAGATCGTGCAGGCGTGGCATGAATCGAGCCTACGGCGCGGGTCGGGTCGACCCGCGCCGCGGAACTCCCGTCAGATCCAGTACTCCGGGGTCGTCAGCAGGGCACGGGTGTCTTCACCGCTCCGGCGCATCCGCGCCTTGGCCGGCACACCCACGAGCACGCTGTCGGCGGGGGCGTCGCGGGTCACCACGGCGTTCGCGCCGACCACCGTACCGGCTCCCAGGGTGATGGGACCGAGGATCTTCGCCCCGGCGCCCACGGCGACCCCGTCGTGAAGTGTGGGGTGCCTCTTGCCGCCCTCGCGCTGCCGGCCGCCGAGGGTGACGCCGTGGTACAGCATCACGTCGTCGCCCACCTCGGCCGTCTCGCCGACGACGACGCCCATGCCGTGGTCGATGAAGAAGCGCCGCCCGATCGTCGCGCCCGGATGGATCTCGACACCGGTCAGCCACCGGGTCACCTGCGACAGGGCCCGCGCCGGAAAGCGCAGACCCCGTCGCCACAGACGGTGGGCGATCCGGTACGACCAGACGGCGTGGAGCCCCGGGTACAGCAGGGCGATCTCGAGCGCGCCGCGCGCCGCGGGGTCGCGGAGCTTGGCGGAGGAGATGTCTTCGCGGATGCGGGAGAGGACCCCCACCGTCAGTCTTCGCGCAGGTGCTCGTACAGCGCCGTCGAGAGGTAGCGCTCGCCGTACGACGGGATGATCACGACGATGTTCTTGCCGGCTGCCTCGGGACGGCGGGCGACCTCGAGGGCGGCCCAGATGGCCGCGCCCGACGACATGCCGACGAGGATGCCGTCTTTGGCGGCCGTTTCACGGGCCAGGCGGATGGCGTCGTCGAACTCGACGTCGATGACCTCGTCGAGGATCTCGCGGTCGAGGATCGCGGGGACGAAGTTCGGGCCGATGCCCTGGATCTTGTGCGGGCCGGGGTGGCCCTTGGTGAGGATGGGGGAGTCGGCCGGCTCGACGGCGACGATCTGCACGCCGGGGACGCGCTCCTTGAGCACCTGACCTACGCCCGTGATGGTGCCGCCCGTGCCGATGCCGGCGACGAAGTAGTCGACCTTGCCCTCGGTGTCGCGCAGGATCTCCTCGGCCGTCGTGCGGCGGTGGATGGCCGGGTTGGCCTCGTTCTCGAACTGACGTGCCCAGACGGCACCAGGGGTCTCGGCGACGATGCGCTTGGCCTCGTCGACCGCGTGCGACATGCCCTTGGTGGGGTCGGTCAGCACGAGCTCTGCGCCGAAGGCCTTGAGCAGGATGCGGCGTTCCTTCGACATCGAGGCGGGCATGGTCAGAACGACCTTGTACCCGCGCGCCGCCCCGACCATCGCGAGGGCGATGCCGGTGTTGCCGCTGGTGGACTCCACGATGGTGCCGCCGGGCTTCAGCTCACCCGATGCCTCGGCCGCGTCGACGATCGCGATGCCCAGGCGGTCTTTGACGCTGGATGCCGGGTTGTAGAACTCCAGCTTCAGCAGGATCTGCGCCTCGGTGCCCTCCGCGACGCGGTTCAACCGCACGAGGGGGGTGTCGCCGAACGCGGAAGTGATGTCGGGGTGAATGCCGGGCATGGGGCGCCTTTCGCCGTCTGTCAGAACGCGATCATCCTAGGCGAGGCGCCCGGGTCCGAGATCGTTGTGTGACGCTGCGCTACTAGGCTGGGGTTCCGTCATGCCCGAGACGCACTCGCCCCCGCCCTTTTCCCCTCGCGTCGCCGACGTCGTCCGCGAGACCGCCCGCCGATTCGATGCGGCCGGAGTCCCCGACGCGCAGGTCGACGCCGAGCTGCTCGTCGCCCACGTGCTCGATACCTCGCGCGGGGGAGTGCAGGCGGCAGCGGTCCGCGGAGACCGGATGCCGCCCGCCGCCGCCGCGGAACTGGCCCCACTCGTCGACCGGCGCTGCCAGCGCGAGCCGCTGCAGCACCTGACGGGCGTCGCCCCGTTCCGCTCCCTCGAGTTGGCGGTCGGACCGGGCGTCTTCGTGCCCCGGCCCGAGACCGAGATGGTGGCCCAGCTCGCGATCGACGCGCTCCGCGGCGTGGCATCCGAGTCCCCGATCGCGGTCGACCTCGGAACCGGCAGCGGCGCGATCGCCCTCGCGATGGCGACCGAGGTGCCCCACGCGCGTGTGTTCGCCGCCGAGAACTCGGTCGACGCGTTCATCTGGACCAGGCTCAACCACGCCCGTGTCGGCGCCGACAACCTCATCCTCGCCTTCATCGACCTGGCCGCCGCGTTCCCCGAATTGGACGGGACCGTCTCGGTCGTGGCCTCCAACCCGCCCTACGTACCCGACGACGCGATCCCGCGCGACCCCGAGGTGCGCCTCTACGACCCCCCGGCGGCCCTGTACGGCGGTCCCGATGGATTGGATGCCGTGCGTCGGCTCAGTCAGGTGGGTCTGCGCCTCGCCCATCCCGGCGGCGCCATCGTGCTCGAGCACGGGGAGTGGCAGGGCGAGGCGATCCGCGGCATCCTGACCACCGACGGGTGGCGCTCGGCCGCCACGCACACCGACCTGACGATGCGCGACCGCGCGACGACGGCCGTTCGTCCGTGACCGCGCTCTCAGCAGGGCACGACTAGACTGACGCGCGACATGTCACCCGTCTACGACTGCCGTGACGAGTCGCAGCTGCTGTCCGGGATGCGCCACGCGCGTCAGGCGATCGGCCGAGGCGAACTCGTCGTGCTCCCCACCGACACCGTCTACGGAATCGCCGCCGACGCGTTCAATGCGCGCGCCGTCGCGGGGCTCCTCGAAGCGAAGGGCCGGGGACGCCAGCAACCACCGCCCGTGCTCGTGCCGGGGGTGGCGACGCTGCGCGCCCTCGTCGCCGAGATCCCGCCCGCCGTCGACGACCTCGTGCGCGAGTTCTGGCCCGGCGGGCTGACCATCGTCCTGCCCGCGCAGCCCTCGCTGTCGTGGGACCTCGGCGACACCCACGGGACGGTCGCGGTACGCATGCCCGCGCAGAAGCTGACCCTCGAGCTGCTGGAGGAGACGGGACCCCTCGCCGTCTCGAGTGCGAACCTGACCGGCATGGCGGCCGCCGTCGACATCGACTCGGCCCGCGACATGCTGCGTGACAGCGTCGCCGCCTACCTCGACGCCGGTCCCAGCGAGACGGGCGTCGCCTCGACGATCATCGATGCCACGACCCTGGTCGGCGGTGCCGAGCCCCAGGTGCGCGTGCTGCGCGAGGGTGCCATCTCGCGCGAGCGCTTGCGTGCAGTGCTCGGCGATCTGCTCGAGCCCGATCCGGAGGACGACGCCGTCAGCTCCATCGCGCCTTCGGTTGAACCGTCGCCGGGTTCCGAGGCGCCGGGTCCGTGACCCAGTATCTCCTCATCATCCTGTTCACGGCGGCGGTCACGCTCGCGCTGTCGTGGGTGGTGTGGAAGCTCGCGCTGCGGTTCAAGCTCTATCCCGGCATCCGGGATCGCGACGTCCATCAGACGCCGACGCCCCGTCTGGGCGGTGTGGCGATGTTCCTGGGTGTGGCGGCGGCGTTCGCCCTGTCGAGTCGCAACCCCTATTTCGCGATCCTCTGGGCCGACCCGGTGCCGGTGCTCTCGCTCCTGGGCGCCGTCCTGCTCATCGTCCTCGTAGGGGTGGCGGATGACCTCTGGGACCTCGACTGGATGATCAAGCTCGGCGCGCAATTCGTCGCCGCCGGCATCATCGCGTGGTTCGGGCAGCTTCAGATCCTGTCCCTGCCGATCGGGGCCCTCACGGTCGGATCGGGGTGGGTGAGCTTCCTGCTCACCGTCTTCGCGCTCGTGGTCGTGATGAACGCGGTCAACTTCATCGACGGTCTCAACGGCCTCGTCGCGGGCGTCTGCCTGATCGCCAACGGCGTCTTCTTCGCCTACTCCTACCTCCTGGTGCGCGACACCGGAGCCAGCACCTACTTCAACCTCGCCTCGTTCATCGCCGCGGTCCTCATCGGAGCGTGCGTGGGGTTCCTGCCCATGAACTGGACGCCGGCGAAGCTGTTCATGGGAGACGCGGGCGCGCTCATGCTGGGACTCCTCATGGCCAGTTCGGCCGTCGCCATCACCGGTCAACTCGATCCGGCCGTGCTCGACCCCGAGAAGATCGGTCGTTCGCAGCTCCTGGGTGCCTTCATCCCGATCCTGCTGCCGGTCGTGATCGTGCTGCTGCCCCTGCTCGATTTCGGCCTCGCGGTCCTTCGACGTCAGTGGGCCGGTCGGTCGCCCTTCTCGCCGGATCGCAAGCATCTCCACCACCGCATGCTCGACATGGGCCACAGCGACCGCGACGCGGTGCTCATCTTCTACAGCTGGACCGCCGTGGTCAGCCTGGCGTTCCTGCTGATGTACATCGGAACCCAGCAGAGCTGGCCCGGCGACTACCTGATCGGTGTCCTGTTCGGCCTCACCGGTGTGGCCGCGTGCGCCGTGCTGACCCTTCTTCCCTCACAGCATCGTCTGCGGCGGTTGACCCGTCGTGCCCGACCCATCCGACCGGAGACCCCCTCATGAGCAGCGCCACGCCCGAAGCCCGCCGACCCCTCTCGAGCACGCCGGTGCTGCGCACCGCCCTGGTCTGGGGCGGGATCGTGACCGCCGTCCTGCTCGTCGCGGGGGCAGCCGTCGGCTTCGCCGTCGGGGGAGCGCCCGGCCTCGGCAGCGCCCTGGCGGGAGTCGCCGTGAGCGCGATCTTCCTGGCCGTGACGGCGACCAGCATCCTGGTGGCCAACCGCTGGTACGGCGATCCTCTCTACGTCCCCATCTTCTTCGGGATCGTCCTCGGCGGCTGGCTGCTCAAGCTGATCCTGTTCATCGTCGCCATCGCCGTGCTGCGGGGGCAGGACTGGGTCGACCTCGTCGTCTTCTACGTCGCGCTCGTGATCAGCGTGCTGGCCTCACTGGCGGTGGATGTCGTCGTGCTCATGCGCATGCGCATCCCCAGCGCCAGCGACGTGACGCTGCCCACCGATCCCGACGCCGGTGACCGCCGCGCGTGAGCTCGCGGGGCGCATAGTCCACGACGAGGACCGTCGCGGCGCATTAGTCCGGCGGCGAGAGGATCCTCCGGCCCGACACGTGGACAGCCTGGGAGTTTGATAGGGTGACATACGTACCCACCCGCGATCGGAACTCTTTTCCAGGTCTCCTCATCGGGTACCATCACCGACCATCGTCGCAACGGTTCACACCGATGCCCCGAAGCTGGAGCCAGCGCTGACTACTCAAGCTGCGACCCTGATCACGAACTTCGCGTCCGCGGGTGCCGAGTTCCACCCGCCGTCCATCTCGGAGTTCTTCCCCGATGCGGTGCTGTTCGAGGGCACGATCTTCGCGATCACGCGTATCAACCTCACGCAGATGCTGGCGACGCTGGCCCTCGTCCTCTTCCTCGTGCTCGGCACGCGGCGTATGAAGATCGTCCCCGGTCGCTTCCAGAGCGTCGCCGAGATGGGCCTCGACTTCGTGCGCGTCAACATCGCCGAAGACATCCTGGGCAAGAAGGACGGGCGTCGGTTCCTGCCCATTCTCACCACGATCTTCTTCATGGTGCTGTTCATGAACATCACCGGCGTCATCCCCGGTCTGAACATCGCCGGCACCAGCGTCATCGCCGTGCCCATGCTGCTCGCGATCGTCGCGTACGTCACGTTCATCTACGCGGGCATCAAGAAGAGCCCCGGCGGCTTCTTCAAGAACGCCCTGCTGCCCTCGGGCGTGCCGTGGCCGCTGTACATCATCATCGTCCCGCTCGAGTTCCTCTCGACCTTCATCATCCGTCCCGTCACGCTGACGCTGCGTCTGCTGATGAACATGGTCGTCGGTCACCTCATGCTCGTGCTGTTCTTCTCGGCGACGCAGTTCTTCGTCGTCGGGCTCGGCGGCTGGTGGACGGCGCTCGGCGCCGGATCCCTCGCCTTCGGTCTCGCCTTCACCCTGTTCGAAATCTTCGTCGCCTTCCTCCAGGCGTACGTCTTCGCGATCCTCACCGCGGTCTACATCCAGCTCGCGGTCGCAGAAGAGCACTGAGCGGCCCGGCGCACGCCGAGCCACCCAACGAAAGGAAAAAACCCGTGGACGCAACTACGGTTCTCGCCCAGGTCACCGGTAACGTCGCCACGATCGGCTACGGCCTCGCCGCCATCGGCCCCGCCATCGGCGTGGGCATTGTCGTCGGCAAGACGATCGAGGGTGTCGCCCGTCAGCCCGAACTCGCGGGCCGCCTCCAGGTCCTGATGTTCATCGGTATCGCCTTCACCGAGGCGCTCGCCTTCATCGGTATCGCGACCGGCTTCATCTTCACCTGATCCGGCCGCTCTCGACTCACTGTAAGGAGACAGGATGCTGAACGCTCTTGTCACACTCGCCGCGGAGCCCGCGGGCGAGGAAGCGCAGAACCCGCTCCTGCCTGCCGCGTACGACATCCTCTGGTCGTTCGTGTGCTTCGTCATCATCGCCGTCGTGGTGTGGCGTGTGGCTCTGCCGCGCATGGCGAAGCTGCTCGACGAGCGCAGTGCTGCCATCGAGGGCAACATCGCCAAGGCCGACGAGGCCCAGCGACAGGCCGAGGCCGCCCTCGAGGAGTACACCGCTCAGCTCGCCGAAGCGCGCAAGCAGGCCGGCGAGATCCGTGAGGGCGCGACGCAGGACGGTCGCAAGATCGTCGCCGAGGCGAAAGAGGCGGCTGCCACCGAGGCAGCACGCATCACCGCCAGTGCGCACGCGCAGATCGAGGCCGAGCGTCAGACGGCCCTCGTGCAGCTGCGTTCGGAGGTCGGTACCCTCGCGGTCGACCTCGCGGGCAACGTGATCGGCGAGACGCTGACCGACGACGCGCGTGCGAACGCCGTGGTCGACCGCTTCCTCGCCGAGCTCGAGGCCTCCGAGAAGGCGGCCAAGTAATGGGCAGCGCGACCACTCAGGCCCGAACCGCGACGACGGAGGCGCTGGCTTCCACGTCGGGCGTCGATCTCGACGTCGCGCGCGAACTGTTCGCGGCCGTCGCCGCCGTGAGCGGCTCGGCGCAGCTGAGCGGCGCGCTGTCCGACTCGTCGGTACCGCCCGCCATCCGTGCGGGGCTCGTCTCGGCGGTCTTCGGTCCGTCGTACCAGCAGGCAACGGTTGCACTGCTCTCCAGCGCCGCCCAGCAGCGCTGGTCGAACTCCGGCCAGTTCATCGAGGGGCTCGAGGAGCTCGCGGTGCAGGCGACCTCGGTCGCCGAGCCGGCCGACATCGAGGCGGAGCTGTTCGCCTTCTCGCGAACGGTCGCCTCGAACGGCGAGCTCGAACTCGCGCTGGGCGGTCGCCTCGGCGGCGCCACGGCGAAGGGCGACCTCGTCTCGAAGCTGCTCGATGGACGCACGAGCGCCGGTACCGCGCTCATCGTCTCGTCGCTGGTGAAGCACGCCCGCGGTCGCCGGGTGCGCGCCCTGCTGCGCCGGGCCGAGCGCATCGTCTCCGACCAGCGTTCGCGCATCGTCGCGACCGTGTACGCCGCCGCCCCGCTGAGCGACGACCAGCAGGCCCGCCTGCAGAACTCCCTCAGCGCGCGATACGGCGCAGCAGTCACGCTGAACACCGTGATCGACCCGACGGTGCTCGGCGGACTGCGCGTGCAAGTCGCCGATGATGTCATCGACGCGAGCGTGTCCGCACGTCTCGCCGATCTCCGCCAGCGGATCGCCGGCTAAAGACTTTCCGCCCGAGCGGGCGTGGATCTGGGGGCCGAGTGCCCCACGAACGAAGGAAGACAATGGCAGATCTCTCTATCAGCCCCGACGTCATTCGTGACGCGCTGAAAGACTTCGTCACCGCCTACGAGCCCAACGGCGCTGCGGCGACCGAGGTCGGCGCCGTCGTCGACGCGGCCGATGGCATCGCGCACGTCGAGGGCCTTCCCGGCGTGATGGCCAACGAGCTCATTCGCTTCGCGAACGGCACGCTGGGCCTGGCTCAGAACCTCGACGAGAACGAGATCGGTGTCGTCGTGCTCGGCGAGTTCTCCGGTATCGAAGAGGGCCAGAGCGTCACCCGCACGGGTGAGGTGCTCTCGGTCGGCGTCGGTGACGGCTACCTGGGTCGCGTGGTCGACCCGCTCGGAAACCCGATCGACGGTCTCGGCGAGATCGCGACAGAGGGTCGTCGTGCACTCGAGCTCCAGGCCCCCGGCGTCATGCAGCGCAAGAGCGTGCACGAGCCGCTGCAGACCGGCATCAAGGCCATCGACGC
>NZ_CAUQWC010000119.1:0-10137 GCF_963521695.1 uncultured Microbacterium sp.
TCGACCTCGACGACACCCTCGCCCCGTCGAAGTCGGCCATCGACCCCCGCATCGGCGATCTGCTGCTCGCCCTGGCGGAGCGCGTCGAGGTCGCGATCATCTCGGGAGGACAGCTGCAGCAGTTCCGCACGCAGGTCGTCGAGCGTCTGCCGCAGGCCTCGCCCGCACTGCTGGCGCACTTCCACCTCATGCCCACCTGCGGCACGCAGTACTACCGCCTGACCGCCGAGGGCGTCGAGACGGTCTACGCCCATTCCCTCACCGACGACGAGAAGCAGCGCGCACTGTCGGCCGTCCGCGAAGAAGCCGAGCGACTGGGCCTCTGGGAGGCCGAGCCCTGGGGCGACATCCTCGAGGACCGCGGCTCGCAGATCACCTTCTCGGCCCTCGGGCAGTCCGCTCCCCTCGAGGCGAAGATGGCATGGGACCCCACCGGCGAGAAGAAGAACAGTCTGCGTGAGGCGGTGGCCGCCCGTATCCCCGACCTCGAGGTGCGATCGGGCGGGTCCACGTCGGTCGACATCACCCACCGTGGCATCGACAAGGCCTACGGCATGAACAAGCTCGTCGACGCCACGGGGATCCCGCTCGACGACATGCTCTTCGTGGGCGACCGCCTCGACCCCGACGGCAACGACTACCCGGTGCTCGCCATGGGCGTCGAGTGCCAGGCCGTGCACGGATGGGAAGACACCGCCGCGTTCCTCGAGAAGCTCCTGCCCACGCTTGCGGAGCGCTCCCAGGTCTGAGCGGCTGACGCCGCGCCCGGGGTCGCCGCTGCACGGGTCCCCGTCGCTTCGACAAGCTCAGCGACCTCGCCATCGAGATACGGGGAACAGCACGTCGTCCGACCGCCCGACAACTTCGCCGTCCGGCCGGCCCTCGAGTTGCTCTGCGCATCCGAGGTGGACACGGCGACCTCAGAGGATCTGACCGATCGGCTCGCGCTTCTCGGCCTGGAAGCGGTCTTCCGTGCGGCCGTAGGCCCAGTACCCCGACAGCGACACCTGGTCGCGCGCGAGCCCCCACCGGCCGAAGACGATGTCGCGCAGCGCCTTCGTGCTCTCGCGCTCCCCGTGTGCGAACACCTGACCACGCCCGTCGGACGGATGCCACTCGCCCACCGCGTCGGCCAGGACGGGGGTCGCACCGGCCTCCGCTCGGCCGCGGTGCACCCACACGATGCGCACCCCGGCCGGGGCGACGAGATCGAGCTGCTCGTCAGCGGTCTGCACTTCGAGGAACGCCACCCCGGTGGCATCCGGTGCCAGGGCTTCGAGAGCCGCCGCGATGGCCGGGATCGCCGATTCGTCACCGGCGAACAAGTGCCAAGCGGCGGCGGGCTCGGGTGCGTATCCGCCGCCGGGCGACGACACCACCAGGCGGTCGCCGGGTTGTGCGCGCGCAGCCCAGGGGCCGGCCAGGCCCTCGTCTCCGTGCACGACGAAGTCGATGGTGAGCTGATCGCCGTCCACCGCGCGGACCGTGTACGTGCGCGTCACGGGGAGGTCTTCCGGAGCGAGAGTCTCGCGGAGCGCGGCGAGATCGTACGGCGGTTCGAGACCGAGCTCCGGCTTGGCGAAGGTGATCTTCACGTAGCGGTCGGTGTGCGGGCTCTCGCGGAACGCGGCGAGGTCATCGCCGCGGGCGTGGATGCGCACGAGGTGCGGACTCAGTCGCTCGGTCGAGACGACGTGCAGGATGTGCTGGGGACGCGGCGGACGCGCGGGTCGATCTGTCACGGGGCCCTCCTCAGGCGGTGGTCACGATGGCGGAATCGGCGGCGTCGGCACGCTGAGCCTGCGCCACCTCGGTGTAGTAGCGGGTGATGTGGGCGCGAACGGCGTCACGTGCCTCGTCGGCCTCGCCGCGCGACACCGCGTCGACGATGTGCCGGTGCTCGCGCCGCAGCCGGTCCACCACCGTAGGCCACGCGTCCAGGCGGGAGGCGCCCGCCCCCGTGTACGCCTCGATGGAGCTGCGGAGTCCGGCCATCATGGCCGAGATCACGGCGTTTCCCGACACTTCGGCGAGGGTCTGGTGGAAGCGCGCGTCGAGAGCGAGGAAGTCCTCGGCTGTGAGGCCGTCGGCATCCATCGCCCCCAGCACGTCGTGAACGCCGGAAAGGTCGACGTCCGCCTGCGCGAGGCGCTCAGCGACGTCGCATTCGAGCACGATGCGCGTGCGCACGACGTCGGCCAGGGGGAAGCCGTTGGCCGCCACTTGCAGCCGCAGGAAGGCCGCGAGACCTCCGCGGGGGGTGGTGACGATCATGGCCCCCGCCGTGGGCCCCGAGCCGGTCGCGGTGCGAACGACGCCGAGCACCTCGAGCACGCGCACCGCTTCGCGCACGCTCGATCGGCCGACGCCGAGCTGTGTCGCGAGTTCTCGTTCCGGTACCAGCCGGTCGCCGGCCGTCAGACGCCCGTCGCGGAGATCGCTCTCGATCCGCTCGAGGACGATCTGCCACGCGCGCGGTGCGGTGCTGGCCATGGCATCCCCTGTTCGACCGGTCGTGAGATGTGGCCGGACCACACCACCCTACGCGCGGCTGATCAGGCGTCGGCCGCCGTGACGTACCCGGCGGGGTTGGTGGTCTGCCAGTTCCAGTAATCGCGGCACGCGTCGTCGATCGACAGGCGCGTACGCCACCCCAGCAGCTCGCCGGCCTTCGTCGGGTCGCAGTACGTGGCGGCGACGTCACCGGGGCGGCGGTCGAGGATCTTCTTCGGCAGGTCGTGGCCCACCGCCTTCTCGAAGGATGCGACGAGCTCGAGCACGCTCACCGGGCGGCCCGTGCCGAGGTTGAACACCTGGTGTCCGGGCTGCGCGCGCTCGAGGGCGGCGACGTGCCCCTCGGCGAGGTCGACGACGTGGATGTAGTCGCGCAGGCCCGTGCCATCGGGGGTGTCGTAGTCGTCACCGAAGACGCCGATCTCATCGAGCGTGCCGATCGCGACGCGCGAGACGTAGGGCATCAGGTTGTTCGGGATGCCGGCGGGATCTTCGCCGATGAGACCCGACGGGTGTGCACCCACGGGGTTGAAATAGCGCAGGACCGTGACGTTGAGCTCGGGGTTCACCCGCGCCACGTCGGCGAGCACGACCTCGTTCATGCGCTTGGACTTGCTGTACGCGTTCGAGAGGTCGACGCTCGTGCTCGACTCCTCGGTGAACGGCAGGTCGGCCGGATCGGAGTAGACGGTTCCCGTACTGGAGAACACGAACGAGCGGATGCCGTGGGCGAGACCCACCCGCAGCAGGGCGAACGTGGTGTCGAGGTTGTTGGAGTAATACGCCAGCGGCTTCTGCGTCGACTCGCCCACGGCCTTGAACGCGGCGAGGTGGATGATCGCGTCGATCGGGCCGTGCTCGTCGAACGCGGCGGCGACGATGTCGTCATCGGCGGCGTCTCCGACGACCAGCGGCGCGGGCTTTCCGGTGATCTGCTCCACCCGTTCGGCGGCGACGGCGTGCGTCCCCGACAGGTCGTCGAGCAGGACGACGTCGTGGCCGGCCTCGAGCAGAGCCACGGCCGTGTGAGTTCCGATGTAACCGGCACCGCCGGCCAGGAGTACGCGCATGCACCCAGGCTATCGGTCAGCGGCGACACCGCCCGCGAGCATCGGCCCCGCGAGACCGATGACGAGATCAGCGCCCGTCGAGCCGCCCGCCGGATTCGCGCAGGTAGCAGACGGCGCACATGGACTCGTACGTGACCTCGCCCTGGATCTGCCCCTGGTCGATGGCGACCTGATCGCCGTCGAAGACGAAGCGACCGCCGACCAGGCGGGCGTTGAAGATCGCCTTGCGACCGCACCGGCAGATGGTCTTGAGTTCCTCGAGGCTGTGAGCGATCTCGAGCAGTCGTGCCGAACCGGGGAAGGCCTCGGTGCGGAAGTCGGTGCGAATGCCGTAGGCGAGCACCGGGATGCCGTCGAGCACGGCGACGCGCAGAAGGTCGTCGACCTGCGCGGGGGTGAAGAACTGCGCCTCGTCGACGAGCAAGCAGGCTACGGGCGCGTGTCCGGCGGCCGCCTGGAAGACCTCGCGGAGGTCTTCCTCGGGGCCGACGAGGAAGTCGACCGCACGCGTCACCCCGAGACGGCTCTCGATCTGGCCTGCACTCTTGGTGTCGATCGCGGGCTTGGCCAGCAGCACGCGCTGACCGCGCTCCTCGTAGTTGTACGCCGCCTGCAGCAGGGCCGTGGACTTGCCCGAATTCATCGCCCCGTAGCGGAAGTACAGCTTCGCCACGTTCGCCTCAGGGGTTGATCGCGAGCGCGCGAGCGGTGGCATCCAACTCTCTACGAGCCACCTCGGGGCGCGTGTTGAGCGTCTCGCCGTAGCTGGGGATGAGGTCGCGCAAGCGCGGCTCCCACGCGGGCATGCGCTCGGGGAAACAGGTCTTGATCAGACCGAGCATGATCGAGACTGCGGTGGAGGCGCCCGGGGAGGCACCGAGGAGCCCTGCGATCGAACGGTCTTCCGAGGTGATGACCTCCGTGCCGAACTGCAGCACGCCGCCCTTGGCCTTGTCGCGCTTCATTACCTGGGCGCGCTGACCGGCGTCGAGCAGCTCCCAGTCCTCGTCTTTGGCGGTGGGCATGAAGTCGCGGAGGCTGTCGACCTTCTTCGCGTGCGTCTTGAGCAGCTCACCGACGAGGTACTTGATGAGGCTGGGGTTGTCAATCGCCACCTTCAGCATGGGCCCGATGTTGTGCGGGCGAACCTGCGTGACGATGTCGAGCATCGAGCCGTTCTTCAAGAACTTGGGACTGAAGGTGGCGAACGGGCCGAAGAGCAGGGCGGACTCGCCGTCGACGACGCGCGTGTCGAGGTGAGGCACCGACATGGGCGGGGCTCCGACCGAGGCCTGCGAGTAGACCTTCGCCTGATGCTTCGACACGATGTCGGGGTTCGAGGTCTTCAACCACTGCCCGCCGATCGGGAAGACGCCGTACCCCTTGATCTCGGGGATGCCGGATCGCTGCAGGAGCTTCAGCGCCCAGCCGCCCGCGCCGACGAAGACGAACTTGGCGTTGATCGAGCCCGGAGTGCCGCCGATCACGTGGCGATACGAGACCTCCCAGGTGCCGTCCTTCTGCTTCTTCAGCTTCTTGACGTCGTGATTGGTGACGACCTCGACGCCCTTCTCCCGGAGGTTGGCGAAGAGCTGCCGCGTGAGCGAGCCGAAGTCGACGTCGGTGCCGGCGGGCACACGCGTTGCAGCGAACGGCTCTCCCTTGCGACGCTTCTGCATCAACAGTGGCGCCCACTGGTTGATCACGCGGGAGTCTTCGCTGTACTCGATGCCCGCGAACAGAGGCTGCTGCTTGAGCACCTCGTAACGCTTGCGGAGGAACGCGACGTCTTTCTCACCCCGCACGAACGTCATGTGCGGGGTCGCGTTGATGAACGTCGACGGCTCGTCGAGAACCCCCTCGGCCACGAGGGACGCCCACAGCTGACGGCTCTGCTGGAACTGCTCGTTGATCGTGACCGCCTTGGCGGGGTCGATCACGCCGTCTTTGCTCTCGGGCGTGTAGTTGAGCTCGCACAGCGCGGCGTGGCCGGTGCCGGCGTTGTTCCAGGCGTTCGAACTCTCCTGCGCGACGTCGCTCAAGCGCTCCAGCACCGCGATCTTCAGATCGGGCTGAAGGTCTTTCAGCAGCGTGCCGAGAGTGGCGGACATGATGCCGCCACCGATGAGGAGAACATCGACGTTTTCAGTCACTCGACGATTCTAGGTGCGAGCCGTGAGGTGTCTCGACATCGAGAGATCGGTCGCTTCGATGTCGAGACAACCCCGGTTCACGGCATCCGGATGCCGTCTGCTCAGACGCGCGCGGAGAGCTTCTGCGCGACGATCTCGGCGATCTGCACCGCGTTCAGCGCCGCACCCTTGCGCAGGTTGTCGTTGCTGATGAACAGGACGAGACCCTTGCCCTCGGGCGCAGACTGGTCGGCGCGGATGCGGCCGACGTAGCTGGGGTCGGTGCCGGCGGCCTGCAGCGGCGTCGGCACCTCTTCGAGCTGCACGCCAGGAGCGTCGGCAAGGAGCTCGCGGGCGCGCTCGGGCGTGAGGTCGCGGGCGAACTCCGCATTGATGCTGAGCGAGTGGCCCGTGAAGACGGGGACGCGGACGCACGTGCCCGCGACGCGGAGGTCGGGCAACTCGAGGATCTTGCGGCTCTCGTTGCGCAGCTTCTTCTCTTCGTCGGTCTCGTTGAGGCCGTCGTCGACGAGGTTGCCCGCGAAGGGGATGACGTCGAAGGCGATAGGTGCGACGTACTTCTCGGGCGCGGGGAAGTCGAGCGCCGAACCGTCGCGGACGAGGCGTTCCACGTCGCCCTGCGCGTGCACTCCCTCGACCTGCCCGAGCAGTTCCCGTGCCCCGGCGAGGCCGGAGACTGTTACTGCCTGGTAGGTGCTGACGATGAGGCGTTCGAGACCCGCCTCGGCGTCGAGCACCTTGAGGACGGGCATAGCGGCCATGGTGGTGCAGTTGGGGTTGGCGACGATGCCCTTCACGGCCTGGTCGATCGCGTGCGGGTTGACCTCGCTCACGACGAGGGGCACCTCGGCATCCATGCGCCAGGCGCTGGAGTTGTCGATGACGAGCGCGCCCGCCTCGGCGAAGCGCGGGGCGTGCGCGCGGCTGCCGGTGGCGCCAGCCGAGAAGAGCGCGACTTCGACACCCGCGGGGTCGGCCGTGGCGACGTCTTCGACGATCACCGAGTGGCCCCCGAAGTCAATCGCGGTGCCGGCCGAACGGGCCGTAGCGAACAAGCGCAGCTCGCGGATCGGGAACGACCGCTCGCTCAGGATCTCGAGCATGACGGTGCCGACCTGGCCGGTGGCGCCGACGACGGCGAGAGAGATTCCGGAATCAGAGATGCGGGTCATGCGAAGTACCTCGGGTGTTCGGGGGCGGATGCCGCGACGACGGCGTTCGGGTCAGGGTAGCGCGGTCAGCGGTGGGGCGTGGAGCAGAGCGGCAGAACGCAGGAGAACTGTCGCTCCGCTGCCCCAGATCGGCGGGAATCCACCGTCGTGCGAGGTAGCGGAGAGGGGAAGTCCTGTGTTGTGTCCGCGCGATGCGGGACCCGGGCGCCCGGCGCTACTGCGGTCGAGCCCGGGCGGCGGTGGGTGGGGCTGCGGATGAGGCGCCGCGTCAGCGACCGGTACCGGCGTGGACGGTCACTTCGTCGTCGCCGTCGAGACCGTACGCGGTGTGCACGAGGCGAGCGGCCTCGGCGAGGTCGACGCCGCGCACGACGACCGAGATGCGGATCTCGGAGGTCGAGATCATCTCGATGTTGACACCCGCCATGCTCAGCGCCTCGAACAGCGTGGCCGAAACACCGGAGTGCGTGCGCATGCCGGCGCCCACCACCGACAGCTTGCCGATCTGGTCGTCGTGCACGAGGCTCTCGAACCCGACCTCGGACTGCTCGGCGGCGAGCGCGCGGAGGGCGGTCGCCGCATCTGTCTTGGGCAGCGTGAACGAGATGTCGGTCCGGCTCGTCGCGGCGGCGGAGACGTTCTGCACAATCATGTCGACGTTGGCGCCCGACTTGGCGACGATCTTGAAGATGTCGGCGGCCTTGCCGGGGACGTCGGGAACGCCGATGACGGTGATCTTCGCCTGGCTGAGATCGGTGGCGACGCCGGCGACGATGGGCTCTTCCATGGTGTCTCCCTCGGGGACGAGCGGTGAGGTCTTCGAGGCGTCGAGCACCCAGGTGCCCTCGCCCGAGCTGAAGGTGGAACGCGCGTGGATGAGCACGCCGTGGCGACGCGCGTACTCGACCGCACGGATGTAGAGGACCTTCGCGCCGTTGGCGGCGAGCTCGAGCATCTCTTCGCTACCGACGCGGGCGAGCTTGCGGGCGAGGGGGACGACGCGCGGGTCGGCGGTGAAGATGCCGTCGACGTCGCTGTAGATCTCGCACACGTCGGCCTTGAGAGCCGCGGCGAGCGCGACGGCCGTCGTGTCGGAACCGCCACGGCCGAGCGTCGTGATGTCGCGGGTATCGCGGTTGAAGCCCTGGAAGCCGGCGACGATGACGATCGCGCCCTCATCCAGCGCCTCGCGCAGACGTACGGGGGTGACGTCGACGATGCGGGCCGCGCCGTGCGTGGCGTCGGTGATCATGCCGGCCTGGCTGCCGGTGAACGAGCGGGCTTCGAACCCCATCGAGTGGATGGCCATGGCCAGCAGAGCCATCGAGATGCGCTCACCGCTGGACAGCAGCATGTCGAGTTCGCGGGGCGCGGGGATCGGCGCCACTTGCGCTGCGAGATCGAGCAATTCGTCGGTGGTGTCGCCCATGGCGCTGACCGCGACGACGACCTCGTGACCGGCGCGACGCGTGTCGACGATGCGCTTGGCGACCCGCTTGATGCTCTCGGCGTCGGCGACGGACGAGCCGCCGTACTTCTGGACGATCAGAGCCATGAGGAGAACTCCCGGGAGGGGCGTGCGTCGGAATACCACGACGGGGCGCCCGGATGCCGCGCCCGAGGGTTCATCTTACGGAACGCCGTATACGCGCCCGTACATGATCCACGATCCCGCCCTGCGACCGCTCGTGCGCTCTCGGGCCGGCTCCCGAGCGGTCACGACTAGGATCGACGGGTTCCACCCCCTCCCCCTGGAGCGATCACATGCCGCTCACCCCCGGCCACTGGCTGTCCTCGCTGCGTCGCCTCACCCACACGGCCGACGCGGCATCCCTCGACACGACCCTCCTCCCGGTCATCGACGAGGCGCTGGCCACCCGCATCCTCGACCTCGCCATCCGCATCGGCGAGACGATGCTCGTCGTCGGAGCGCCCGCGAACGAGGTGACCCTGACGATCGTGCGCGTGTGTGGGGCGTACGGGCTCGACCCCGTGCACGTCGACGTGACGTACAACTCGATCACCATCGCGCACAGCCGCCCGGGGGCGAACCACCCGACCACCCTGCTGAGGGTGGTTCGCGGGTCGGTGCCCGATCACGCGAAGCTCCAGCGCCTGCAGGCACTGGTGACCGAGGTCACCGGCGGACTCGCCCTCGACGACGCGATCGCCCGCTGCCGCGCGATCAGGCGGCTGCCGTTCCGCTACCGCCCGGCCATCGTGATCGTCTCGCAGGCCTCGCTCGCCGCCGGCGTCGCGATCATGTTCGGCGCCAACTGGCTCGCGCTGGTGCTGTCGTTCATCGCGGCAGCCCTGGCCGCCACGACCCAGCACGTGATGGCCCGTGCGCGGGTGCCGTACTTCTTCGCTCAGATCGCGGGCGGCTTCGTGCTGACCGTCGTCGCCGCCCTTTCTCCCCTGCTGCGCTACACCGGTCTGGATGCCGCCGCAGACGTCCGCCCGTCGGTGATCGTGGCATCCGGGATCGTGCTCATGCTCGCGGGACTGACCGTGGTGGGAGCGGCACAGGATGCCATCGACGGGTTCGCGCTGACCGCGACCGGGCGCATCCTCGAACTCACGACGCAGACCCTCGGTGTAGTGCTGGGCATCCTGGCCGGACTCGAGACCGTGCGCGTCATCGGGCTCGGCATGTCGCCGCCGTCCAGCGCCCTGCCGCTGGGACCCCTCACCGTGCAATTCGTCGGCGCCGCCGTGATCGCCGTCGCCGTCGCCGTCTACAACGGTGCCGGCACCCGGATAATCGTCGTCTCCGCAGCCCTCAGCCTCGTCGCGTGGGCCGGGTACGTGGGCGCGACGGCATTGGGCTTCGAGGTGGCCGCCGCCAGCGGTGTGGGCGCATTCATCGGGAGCTTCGCGGGCATCGTGGTCGCCTACCGTCTGCACGTGCCGTCGGTGGCCATCACGACCGCCGCCATCCTTCCGCTCGTGCCCGGTGCCGCGGTGTTCCGCGGACTGCTCGGCATCGTGGAGTCGGGCGACGACGCAGCCGTGCTCATGACCGGTGTCACGACCCTCGCGGGGGCTGCGACCATCGGCATCGCCCTCGCCGTGGGGGCGTCGCTCGGCATCTACCTCGGCCAGCCCGTGCGTGCGACACTCTCGAGCGTCACCCGTGCCAGAGCGCGGGCGCGCGGGTAAGGCTCACCGCTCAGCATCAGGCCGGGCGATGTGGCCGGCGGTGCGTGCCGGCACGATGCGGCGGGC
>NZ_CAUQWC010000120.1:0-10001 GCF_963521695.1 uncultured Microbacterium sp.
GCCGTCAACGGCGGCACCGTCGTCGCCGATCCGACACCGTCACCCGACGAGTCGGCGTCGGATGTGACCCCGCCGACCGAGGAGGTCGAGCCGGGGACCGTCGATCCGTCGACCGGCGCGGTCGCGCTGCCGCCCTCGATCAGCGGATCCAGCGCGGCGCAGCAGACCTGCAGCGCCGGCGTCGTCAACTGACCCCGTCGAACTCCCACACCCGGAGGCTTCGACAGGCTCAAGCCCCCTCCCCCGCCACCCAGGTCCCCGAGCCCGTCGAAGGTACCGCGACCGCACACCCGGGCCTCGACAGGCTCAGCCACCTCCCCCCGAGCGCCGCCGCCCAACGGATGCCGCAGGGTCCGGCATCCGGAATCAGTACGTGGGCGCCGCCGGCAGGCCGAAGAACTCCTCGAGCGTGGTGTACCCGCCCTCGTGGTAGGCGCGGGCGAGCTCGCGACCGATGTAGCGCTGGTGCCATGCCTCGGGCAGGTATCCGCTCACGCTCTCACGACCCTCGGCGTAGCGCGTGATGAAGCCGTACTCCCACGCGTGATCCCGCACCCACGCCCCCTGCGGTGACGAGGCGATGTCGTCGAGGGTCCCGCAGGAGCCGTCGCACGCAACGATGTCGACGGCCAGCCCCGTCTGATGCTCGCTGTAGCCCGCGCGAGCGCTCTCGCGATCGGCTTCCTCGACGCCGCCCACATCGACGCGGCCGGCGTAGGTCGACTGCTGCGTCGAGTACGAGCGGAACGCGCTGAGGAATCCGATCTCGCCCGCCCCCGCATCGGATGCGGCCCGCACCAACTCGGTCAGGGCGCTCGCGGGAGCGGAGCGCAGCGCCGACTCCTCGAGCGCTCGGACGTTCTGCGGCATGACGAGATCACCGGCGCGGTAGTCGAGCGGATCGAGAGGGCGCTGCTTGTTGACGACGACCCACTCGCGGTTCGGATCCGACAGCGAGACGCACGGGGCGATCCCGGATGCCACCGCTTCGCGGAAGGCGCTTCCCCCACCGATCGCGGAGATGACGGCGGCGTCGTCTCCCGAGGCGAGGGCCGCGGTGACGGCGGGATCGTCGCACGGGGTGGCGGTCGCCGGAACGGCCGCAAGCTGCGGGACGGGGAGACCCTCCGCGGGGACGGCGGGCGGGCCCTGGAACGCGGGCGCCGTGTCGACGGTCGCGGTCTGCGCCGCCTCTTCGCCCCCGCCCGCGGAGGCTGCGGCGCCGATCGCGACGGCTCCCGTCGCCATGCTCAGCAACGCGACCACCAGCACACCCGCGCGACGGCGGCGCATGGTCAGTGTGCCGCCACGGACGGCGAGAAGGGCCCGGATGCCGACCGGTGCGCGTACGGAGGGGGCTCCGCTCTCCGCGCGGAGCCGACGACGCGTGGCCGGCTCGACCGGGGGCGTCACCGCGACTGCCGCCGTCGCGAGTCGCTCGGCCTCCGCGCGCGCGGCGCGGCGGGGAGAACGCTCGGGATCGGGGGGTATCACTCGACCCATTCTCTCGCCGGATCCTGAAAGCGGCGTGACCCCGCTCCGAACCCTGCGCGATGCTCCCCTCGCGGGTACCGGACGGACGCTACGTGTTGCCCGACCGAGAAAGGGACGGCAGGCTGTGAGGGCCGAGACCGAACCTGGGGGGACCATGCTCGACGACGACGACCGCCGACTCATGCACGCCGTGAACGCCTACCTGCAGGACATGCATCGCGTCGTGCAATCCGACACCGCGGGCGACCGCACGCCACTGGGCGACGAACTGAGTGCTCATCTCGGAGTGGATGCCGCCACCCTCCCCGTCACGAGCGAATCGGTGTCGGCGCACCGCTACGTCGACGCCGACATCGCCCTCGATGAGCTGATGTCACGAAGCGGCGGGCGCCTCATCGGCGTGACAGGGGGAGAGCAACGCCTGCACGTCTCGGCATCCGATCTCATCGCGGGCGCGTACTCGCAG
Organism: uncultured Microbacterium sp.; assembly: GCF_963521695.1. Classification (GTDB taxonomy): domain Bacteria; phylum Actinomycetota; class Actinomycetes; order Actinomycetales; family Microbacteriaceae; genus Microbacterium. The sequence goes on from NZ_CAUQWC010000120.1 coordinate 1,961, forward strand.
TTCGCGCCGGGACCGGTGTCGTACGAGTCGCGCGACGTCAGCGCCGACGCGCAACGCCGCGTCGTGTCGTTCGGCGTGCGGCTGCTGACCTTCGCGGGGCAGCCGCTCGCGATCGTCCAGCGTGCGGCGAACCCACGATCGGCACCACCTCAGCCGCAGCTCGAATTGATCGGAAGCGACGCGGGTGCCACCGCCGCCGCGCTCGTCGAGATCCGCCGCCTCATGATCGAACGCAGCGTCTTGCGCGGGCAGGTGCTGTCATTCGCGCCGACCGAGTACGGCCACGAAGCCGGGGCCACCTTCCTCGCCCGCCCCGATGTCGCCGCCGACGACATCGTGCTCGGCGAAGGCGTACTGTCGCGCATCGTCGACCACGTCGTGGGGATCGGCGACCACCGCGAAGCGCTCCGCGCTGCCGGACAGCATCTCAAACGCGGCGTACTGCTGTACGGCCCACCCGGTACGGGCAAGACCCTCACGGTACGTCACCTTCTCTCACTCACGCCCGACACGACCGCGGTCGTGCTCACCGGCTCGAGCATCCGCTTCATCACCGCCGCGGCTGAGATCGCCCGCACTTTCGCGCCCGCGCTCGTGGTGCTCGAGGACATCGATCTCGTCGCGGCCGACCGCGGCCACTCGCCCCAGCCGGTGCTCTTCGACGTACTCGACGCCCTCGACGGGTTGGAACCGGATGCCGACATCGCCTTCGTGATGACGACCAATCACGTGCAGATCCTCGAAGAGGCCCTCGCCGCCCGGCCAGGCCGTGTCGATCTCGGCGTCGAGATCCCCCTCCCCGACGAGGCCGATCGGCGTCGCCTGTTCCGGCGGTACGCCCACGGGTTGACGCTCTCGGAACAAGCCCTGGATGCCGCCGCCGACCGGGCCGCGGGAACGACGGGATCGTTCGCGAAGGAGCTGCTGCGCGGCACCGTGCTGCGCGCCGCACTTCGCGGAGACGCCGAAGCCGACGACGCCGACCTGGCGGCCACGCTCGACGAGCTCCTCGACTCGGGCGCCGCCCTCACCCGCGTGCTCCTCGGGTCGCGACAGGAGCTCACGCTGAGCGCGACACCCGACGCCGACGGCGCGCCCCCGTTCACGGCAACCGCTTTCTCTCCCGGTGGCCCTGACGACCCGGTCTTGGTACCGACCGAGGGCGGCGTGCCGTGGGAGGACCTGGCGGATTCCCCCGTCGACACGACACCACCGACGCACGAGCTCGTCATTCCGATGCCGGTCTGGCACACGGTGGACGCCACGCTCGGCAACACCGGGTCGGTCGAACGAGTGGGAGGTGACCCGCTGGTCGCCGCGCGCGCCGTCCGCATCCAGCATGCCGGCGGCGTGGCCGCCGAACGGCACCCGGGCCCTCGCGCCACCGGCGGCTGGCCGCGGGACGACGATCATCTCGCCGTCCCGCTCGCCGAGGGTGACGAGGAGTTCCTTCTCGAGATCGTGGCGAAGAGCCGCCAGGTGAGTCGCCGGCTGCTCGCCGATGGCGACCTCGACGCGCAGACGCGGCGCGAACAGGAGGAGTGCCTCGAGGCGGACGCTCAGGCACTGCGATTTCTCGCGGAACAGTTGCCGCGCTGACGGACGGCACTCTCCCCCGTCTCGACGTCATCATCGAGTTCCGAACCTCTGATGTTGCGCATGTATCGAACATGTGTTCGACTGAGGGCATGAGGTGGCAAGGTCAACAATTGGGCGTCGACGACGCGGCCGCGCTCCCCGGCATGGAGCGTATGGACGGTCTGGTGCGGTCGGTGACCACGCCCGAGTTCGCGGGGATGACCTTCCACGAGGTGATGGCCAAGAGCGCTCTCAACCGCGTCCCCGGCGCCTCGGCGATGCCGTTCGACTGGACGGTGAACCCTTACCGGGGCTGCGGTCATCAATGCACTTACTGCTTTGCTCGGAAGACGCACGAATACCTCGACCTCGACTACGGCGCAGATTTCGATTCGCAGATCGTGGTGAAGATCAATGTCGCCGACGTGCTGCGTACCGAACTCCGTCGCGGGTCGTGGGCACGCGAACCCGTCATGCTCGGCACGAACACCGACCCTTACCAGCGCGCCGAGGGGCGGTACCGCCTCATGCCCGACATCGTCGGGGCACTCACCGAGAACGGCACGCCGTTCTCGATCCTCACGAAGGGCACCCTGCTGCGTCGCGACCTGCCGTTACTGACCGACGCCTCACGCGAGGTGAAAGTGACCCTGGCGATGTCGATCGCCGTCTTCGACGACGCCCTGCAGAAGTCGATCGAGCCGGGCACGCCCAGCGCAGAGGCACGCCTCGACACCGTGCGCGCGGCGACGTCCGCGGGTCTCCGCGTGACGGTTTTCCTCATGCCGATCCTGCCGCACCTCACCGACTCCATCGCCGTGCTCGACGACGCCCTCGCGCAGATCCGCGCCGCGGGCGCGGCCCGCGTCGTCTACGGAGCCCTGCACCTTCGCCCGGGAGCGAAGGAATGGTTCCTGCAGTGGCTGGAACGCGAGCACCCTCATCTCGTCTCGTCGTACCGCGGTCTCTACCCCGGCGTGTCCGCGACCGCGCCGAAGGCCTACCGCACGTGGCTCGGCAAACGCATGCGCCCACTGCTGCGGATGCACCGGCTCGACGGCTGGGACGAAGACGAGCACCCGAGCGGTCGTCCGCAGCCGGGACTCGCCGCCCGCACGCCCGCGAGCAGCGGCCTGGGACCGATCCGCAGCACGGGGGTCACGGCATCCGCCCGGCCGCGGGTCGCGCCCGCGAGCGAGCCCACGCTGTTCTGAGCACACCGGGCCGCCCGGTCCCGGACGCGCGAAACCCCCGCCGCGTACGCGACGGGGGTTTCGATGCGCTCGCTTACGCGGTGACGTTCGACAGCTGGCGACCCGAGATCTCCTCGATCAGGTCGTCGCCGAGCTGCGCCGGCTCGAACGGCGCCTGGATCTCGGCCCGGTCGAGCAGTTCGGTCATGCGACGCTGACGCTGACGGGTGATGAGGGTCACCACGGTGCCGGTCCGACCGGCGCGACCGGTGCGACCCGAGCGGTGCAGGTACGTCTTGTACTCGTCGGGCGGGTCGGCCTGGATGACCAGGTCGATGTCGTCGACGTGGATGCCGCGGGCGGCGACGTCGGTGGCGACGAGCACGTTGACGCGTCCCGAGGTGAGCTTCTCGAGATTGCGCGTGCGCTTCTGCTGGTTCAGGTCGCCGTGCAAGGCGACCGCGGCGACACCGGCATCGTCGAACTGCTCCGCGAGCATCTCGGCGTACGCGCGGGTGCGGGCGAAGACGAGCGTCTTGCCCGCGCGGTCGACGAGCGAGCCGAGGATCTCGGCCTTGTCGCGGTGGTCGATCACGAGCACGCGGTGCTCGATCGTGCCGGAGTCCTGGTCTTCGCCGGCGACCTCGTAGACGGCGGGCTCCACGAGGAACTCGTCGACGAGCGCCGCGACCTCACGGTCGAGCGTGGCCGAGAACAGCAGCTTCTGGCTGCCGTCGGCGGTCGCGCGCAGGATGCGCTGCACGGGCTCGAGGAATCCGAGCTCGCACATGTGATCGCCCTCGTCGAGCACGGTGACCTGCACCTGCGAGAGGTCGAGCTTGCCCTGGTTGAGCAGGTCCTCGATGCGACCCGGGGTGCCGATGACGATGTCGACGCCCTTCTTCAGCGCACCCACCTGACGCGCCTGGGGCACGCCACCGTAGATCTGCGTGGTGAAGAGACCGACGCTGCGCGCGAGCACCTGGACGGTGCCATCGATCTGCAGGGCGAGCTCGCGGGTCGGCGCGAGGATGAGGGCCTTGGGCGAACGTCCGAACTCACGACGCTGACCGGCCTGGGCGCGCAGGATGCGCTCGACGAGCGGGGCGCCGAAGGCGATCGTCTTGCCCGAGCCGGTGCGGCCACGGGCGAGGACGTCGCGGCCGTCGAGGATGGGCTTCACCGTGGCGGCCTGAATGGGGAAGGGGCTCGCCGCTCCGAGGCTCGCGAGGGCGCGCACCAGGTTGTCGCCGAGGCCGAGCTCGGCGAAGCCGGCACCGGTCTCGGTCGCGGCGTCCACGGCCTGCGCCTGCAGGCGCTCGTGCACGACGTCGACGCGCTGATCGTGCTCGGCGGAGCGCTTCGGCGTGTTGTTCCAGTCGCTGCGGCTCGGGCCGTCGTTGCGACGCGGGCGGTCGTCGAACGAACGAGCCGGGCGGTCGCTGCGGTCGAACGAACGGGCAGGACGCTCACCGGCGTCACGACGAGGACGCTCGTCACGATCGAACGAACGCGCGGGGCGGTCGGCGCGGTCGAACGACCGAGCCGGGCGGTCGGCGCGGTCGAACGAACGCGCCGGGCGGTCGTCGTTGCGGGCGGGACGCTCCTCGCGACGCTCGAACGAACGGGCGGGACGCTCGTCGAACGAACGAGCCGGGCGATCGGCGCGATCGAACGAACGCGCGGGGCGATCACTGCGATCGAAGGAACGAGCCGGACGCTCACCCGCGTCGCGACGCGGACGCTCGTCACGATCGAACGAACGCGCCGGGCGGTCGTTACGGTCGAACGAACGCGCGGGGCGGTCGGTGCGGTCGAAGGAACGCGCGGGACGGTCGTTACGGTCGAACGAACGAGCCGGGCGGTCGTCGCTGCGGGCGGGACGCTCGTCGCGACGCTCGAACGAACGGGCGGGACGCTCGTCGAACGAACGCGCCGGGCGATCGGCGCGGTCGAAGGAACGCGCGGGGCGGTCACTGCGGTCGAACGACCGAGCAGGACGCTCGCCCGCGTCGCGACGCGGACGCTCGTCACGATCGAACGAACGCGCAGGGCGGTCGCTGCGGTCGAACGAACGGGCCGGGCGATCGGTGCGGTCGAACGAACGAGCAGGACGCTCGTTCCGGTCGAAGGAACGCGCGGGACGGTCCTCGAACGAACGGGCAGGGCGGTCATCGCGCGACGAGGTGCGGATGTTGCGGGCCTCGGCGCGGCCAGCGCGGTCGGAGGCGTTCCAACGGCCCTTGTCACCGGTCGACTCCGCCTCGGGGCGGTAGCCGCGGTGGCTGGGGCTCTTGCTGCCGGGCTTGGCGGGCCCTTCCGTACCGGGACGACGCTTACGGTCCTGGAACGAGGTCTGAGCGGCGTAGCGCGGCTCGAAATTCTTGGCGGGACGACCGCCGGCGGGCTTCTTGTTCTTGGGCATGGGGAAACTTCCTGGGTTCTGTTCGCGCGAAACAGCGGCGCCGCTCGTAGCGGTGCGAATCCCGGACTCTCGTCGGCCGGGGGCCAATTCACTAGTGATGGTCGAGGCCGCGATCGCGTCCTGTCCATCGGCCCCTTGGACTACAAACCCATCCGCGCATCACGCACGGTGTCCAGAGCCGACCGCACCACGGTACAGCCCGCGCCTGGGAATGGTATCCATGCCCTGTCCGGCGACCCTTGTCCCACTTATGGTGACTCCCGAGCGCCCAGAGCAGCCACAAATGGGACATGCTCCGCGAAAAGTGGGACAAGGGGGGGGGCAGGACGCCGCGACGCGCGCCCGCGCACCTGCACGAAGATGGACGCATGGCAGACACCGACGCCCACCCCATCACGGTGGCGATCGAGCGGCGCATCGATCCGACGCGCACCGCCGAAGCGACCTCCTGGATGCAGGCCGGCACCGACCTCGCGACCGCCTTCCCGGGCTTCCTCGGCTCGGGGTGGGTGCGCGCGGGGGAAGACAGCGACCTCTGGTACATGCTGTACCGGTTCCGCGACATCGCCACGCTCGAGGGATGGGAGACCTCATCGCAGCGGCAGTGGTGGCTCGACTCCGGCCGCCCCTTCGCGCGCGAGGAGCGCGTCGAGCGGCGCACCGGCATCGAAGGCTGGTTCGATGCCTCGTTCGGTTCGGTGCTCGCCCCCGCGGATGCCACGACCTCGCCCGTGCAGCACCCGGTACCGGCCGCGCCCCCTCGGTGGAAACAGGCCGTCACCATCTGGGTCGGATTCTTCCCGACGAATCTCCTGGCGTCCTGGCTGCTGGGCTTCATCCCCGGCTTCACCGAGGTCCCGCTCGTGCTGCGCGTGCTGGCGACGACCGTCATGCTCACCCCCGTCATGACCTACGCGGTGCTCCCGTGGGTCACCCGCCTGCTGCGGCCGTGGCTGCAGCGCCCACCCCGCTCCAGAAAGGCCTCGTCATGACCGCCGATCCCACCGGCCAGCGCTTCCACCTGCGCGGACCCCACTCGTCCGCCGAGGTCACCCAGGTGGGTGCGGCGCTTCGCGCCCTCACCGTGGGGGGCGTCGATCTCGTGCCGAGCTATCCCGACGACCTGCCCACACCAGCGGCATCCGGGGTCGTTCTCGTACCCTGGCCGAACCGGATCCGTGACGGCCGGTACACCTTCGACGGTGACGATCAGCAGCTCGCGATCAGCGAGCCGAAGTTCGGCAACGCCAGCCACGGCCTGCTGCGATTCGGCACCTACCAGACCCTCGGGCACACCGACGAACGGCTGGTGCTCGGCGCCGACGTCGTGCCGCAGACGGGGTATCCCTTCCATCTGCGCACGCGCGTCACCTACACGCTCGAGTCCGACGGACTGCGCGTCGCGCACGAGATCGAGAACGTCGGGGCGAGAACGGCCCCCGTCGCGCTGGGCGTGCACCCTTACTTCCAGATCGACGGCGTCGCGACCGAGGATCTCGTCGTGCGTTCCACGGGTACGACGACGCTCGTGGTCGACGAGCGGAACATCCCCATCGACGAAGTGGCCGTCGACGACGCGACCGACTTGCGCAGCGGCCGACGGCTGGGCGACGCCTCGCTCGACAACGGCTATCGCGGCCTCGAACGGGATGCCGAAGGCCACGCCCGCCACACGCTCACCGCCCCGGACGGACGCCGCCTGGAGCTCTGGCAGGACGAGGGCTTCCGATGGGTCCAGGTCTTCACGACCGACCGCTACCCGGGGCACCCGCTCGCCGTGGCGATCGAACCCATGACGGCACCGGCGAACGCCTTCGCCACGGGGACGGATCTCGACACCCTGCAGCCGGGGTCCGTCATGGCGCGGGAATGGGGCGTCCGCTTCTCCTGAATCCCGCGGCTTGTCCCCCATTTGGGGGACAAGCAAATTGTTTTGTTGACCTGGGGGAAAAAGAAAGAACAAGCGGATTCAATTCACGCGGACAAAAGCTACCATTTGCGGTGACGGTAATCGTCGAGGCCGGGGCGGCCGAGAACCACGGCTCTCTCGGCAAAAGTCCGTTTGAAGCCGACGGGGGCCGAGGATCCCACGTGCTGGGGGTCCCGTTCCGTCCCGAGGAAAGACTCCCCCACATGAGCACCGCGCTCCCGTCCGTCGACCCTGAAATCCTCCGCATACCGCGTCTCGGCGGCCTCACGCGCCGCCTCGCGGCCGTGCCGTCGCTGCACGTCGGCGGAGCAGTGCTGTCTGTCCTGCTGGGCGGACTCCTGCTTTCCATGGCCACCACGAGCGACCCGCTGTGGTGGCAACTGCATTTCAGTCAACTCGGAATCTTCGGTGATTTCTCGAGTGCATTGTTCAATACGACGCTCAAGGTCAGCGGACTCATGGTCGTCGTGTTCGCCCTCTTCGTCCGACGGGATGTCCGCCGACTCGGTCGAGGAACCGTCCGCCGCGGAACCGCCACCCTCGCGTGCATCTGCCTGAACGTGGTCGGCATCAGCCTCGCCCTGGTGGGATGCGTGCCGCTGAACACCGACAAGGACCTCCACGACCGAGTGGCGGCCATGATGGTGCTCGGTTTCCTGGTCCTGCTCGTGAGCGCTCCGGTCATGCTGCGCCGGCTCGGAGCGCGGATGGCGATCAGCACCGTTATCGCCCTGGTGTGGCTCGCCCTCTCGATCGCGCTCTTCGTCACCGCCACGATCAACCTCGCCCTGTTCGAGACGATCTCGTGCGGAGCGATGTTCGCGTGGTCGGGCATGCTCACCCACACGCTCGGCGCCGTCGCGCTCCGCGCCGAGAGCCGCGCAGACGCCGACCACCCCGGCGTCGGGTGCGGCC
>NZ_CAUQWC010000121.1:0-10000 GCF_963521695.1 uncultured Microbacterium sp.
CGCCAGAGCTCGGCTCCGAGGTCGCTGCGCCGGGTGCGCCGTGCCGGGGCTGCCCCGCGCGGCTCGCCGCGGGCGACGAGCGCCGGGCCGTACATCTCGCCTCCCTCGGCGAGCGGGTCGACCACCGCGCGCACGAGCGCCCAGGCACCCTGCTCCTTGGACTGCGTGATCGGGGCCTGCAGGTTGTCGAGGAAGCGGGTGAGCCGACTCGGCTCGTTGACTCCGCGCACCCCGCGGGTGCGTCCGCTGGTCGAGTAGCCGGGATGCGCCACGAGGCTCTGCACCGGGACGCCGTGCGCGCGCAGACGTTTGTCGGCCTCGAGCGCGAGCGCCGTGGTCGCTGCCTTCGACTGCACGTATGCGCGCCACGGCGTGTAGCCCTCGCTGAGCTCGGGATCGGTGGGCAGGTGTCCCCAGATCGAGGTCGATATGCTGCCCACCCACACCATCCGACCGCGGGCGCCGGCGAGGGGCTTGAGCAGTTCTCCGGCGAGCGCGAAGTGGCCGAGCACGTTGGTGGCGAACACCAGCTCGTGCCCGCCAACGGTCTCGCGCTGCTTCGGCGGGTGCACGACGCCGGCGTTCAGGAGGAGACCGTCGAGTCGGCCTCGGGCACGGGCGGTCGCTGCGGCCGCGCGGACCGACCCCATGTTGCTCGTGTCGAGCAGCAGCGTCTCGATCGCGGCATCCGGATGCGACCGCTTCACCGCCGACTTCGCCGCGGCGAGACGGTTCGGGTTGCGTCCGGTGAGCAGCACGCGCGCCCCGGCGCCGGCGAGCTGCTCGCAGGCAAAGTAGCCGAGCCCCCGCGTCGCGCCGGTGACGAGATACGACCGCCCCGACAGGTCGGGGAGGTTCTGAGGATCCCACTCGGTGCGCGCCACCCTACGACCCTAGCCAGATCGTCCGCCGCCGTCACGGGTTCATTCCGTTGCGGGCATATCGTCTCCCGGGAAAAATTCTTACCACCGATGCGTGACGAATCGGCAACTCCGCACGTCTCCTATACGAGCACGCGCTCCGTCGCGACGAGACCTCTCGCCGACGCCGACATTCGAGAAGGAGTCACATCATGGGTCTGGACGACAAGATCAAGAACGCCGCTCAGGACATCGTGGGCAAGGCGAAGGAAACCATCGGGAACGCCACCGACAACGACAAGCTCGTCGCCGAGGGCAAGGCCGACCAGGTGAAGGCGGATGCCAAGAAGGCCGGCGAGAACGTCAAGGACACCTTCAAGTAAGGTCTCTCCTGCGCAGACGGGCGGGTCACGGCTCTCGGGCCGGGCCCGCCCTCGTTCGTTCCCGGGGTGTGTCGGAGGCCGGGGTTAGGCTGGCCCCATGCGGACGCGTGGCGACATCGAGTGCTGGCTCACCGACATGGACGGCGTGCTCGTCCACGAGAACACGCCCATCGCGGGGGCGTCCGAACTGCTCGCGCAGTGGCGTGCCGAGGGCACACCGTTCCTGGTGCTGACGAATAACTCGATCTTCACGCCGCGCGACCTCAGCGCCCGGCTGCGCGCGTCGGGTCTCGACGTTCCCGAGGCGTCCATCTGGACCTCCGCGCTGGCGACCGCCGACTTCCTCAAGTCGCAGATGCCGGGCGGCTCTGCGTTCGTCATCGGCGAGGCGGGGCTGACGACGGCCCTCCACGAAGCCGGCTTCATCATGACCGAGACCACGCCTGATTACGTCGTGGTGGGCGAGACCCGCAACTACTCGTTCGAGGCGATCACCAAGGCCATCCGCTTCATCCGCGGCGGCGCGCGCTTCATCGCCACGAACCCGGATGCCACGGGCCCCTCGACCGAGGGAGTGCTCCCGGCGACGGGCGCCATCGCCGCGCTCATCACCAAGGCGACCGGCAAAGAGCCCTACATCGTCGGCAAGCCCAATCCGATGATGTTCCGCTCGGCGCTCAACCGCATCGGCGCGCACAGTGAGAACACCGGCATGATCGGCGACCGCATGGACACCGACATCGTCGCCGGCATCGAGGCGGGCCTGCACACGGTGCTGGTGCTCACCGGCATCAGCGACCAGCGCGAGATCGAGCGATACCCCTTCCGACCCGACGAGATCCTCGGCTCCGTCGCCGAACTCGTGCGCGCCGAACCGTTCGAGACCGAACTCGCCGACGGCGAAGAGGGCCTCGAAGCGGGCCTCTGAGGCCCCGCCCCCGTTTACGACGCCCCGTCCGGCGATCCGCGCGGGGTTGACGAACGCCGCACGCCACCGGCAAGGATGAAGCATGGACGACCGCACGCTGTGGCTGATCACCGCCTTCTTCATCACCGCCGGCACGCTGACAGCGTTCATCGTGCAGTGGCGGCGTTCGCGCCGCGGAGGCGGCGGGCGGGATCCGTTCGACGGTCCGGGACCGGACGACGATCCGCACTGAGTCCTCCGCGCGGCCAGCGCCCGTGGCATCCGATGTCGCACCGCCACCGCTGACGCGGGTGCCGCCGGTGCATGGAGGTGCGGGTGCCGCCGGTGGCCGGAGGTGCGGCGATGGGCGCCAGCCGGCATCCCACCCGCCGTGCGACGCGGACGTCCGAACTCGGGGCCTCTCGCGGCCACCCGAGAACAGGGGATCGCGCCAGAACAGGACCGCTCCTCAGCGAACCGACCTGCGCCCGACGAAGGTCCTGTTCTCGCGGGGGCCCTCTTACTGCGGAGCGAGACCCAGGTCGTCGAGGTCGATGGATGCCAGCCACTGCAGGCCCTCGGCCTCGATCGCGGCCTGCGCACCGGTCTTGCGGTCGACGATGACGGCGACGGCGACGACCTCGGCTCCCTCGCGGCGCAGCGCCTCGACGGCCTTGAGCGCCGACTGACCGGTGGTCGAGGTGTCTTCGACGACGACGACGCGCTTGCCGACGATGTCGGCCCCCTCGATCTGACGACCGCGGCCGTGATCTTTCGCCTCTTTGCGCACGACGAACGCGTCGAGCGGGCGGCCGGCGTGCACCGACTCGTGCATGACCGCGTTGGCGATGGGATCGGCGCCGAGGGTGAGTCCACCGACGGCCACGACGCCGTCGAGATCCTTCACCAGGTCGAGCACGAGGCGACCGATCGCCGGGGCCGCGCGGTGGTCGAGGGTGAGCTTGCGCATGTCGACGTAGTACGTCGCCTTCTTGCCGCTCGAGAGGGTGAAGTCGCCGTGGAACACCGCCTCGTCGTTGATGAGGCTAATGAGGGCCTGGCGGTCGGCTTCGAGCTCGGGAGTAGAGGCTGCGGTCACGGCGTCGATTCTATTGCGCGGTCACGGCGTCGATTCTATTGCGCGGTCCCGGCCCGCACCGGCGCGCGCACAACGGCGGGGGCATCAACGACACGCCGTGCCCGGGGCTCCGTGTCACGGCGTGTCGCCCCAGGCATCCGCCGTTGTGCACACGGCATCCGGCGGACGCTCCGGCGGACGGCGATGTCGGCGGCCGAAAGTAGGCTGGATGCCATGCGCCTGGCCACCTGGAACGTCAACTCCATCCGTGCCCGCGTCACCCGCACCGTCGAGTTCTGCGTGCGCGAGCACATCGACGTGCTGGCGATGCAGGAGATCAAGTGCAAGACGGAGCAGTTCCCGTACGCCGCGTTCGAGGAAGCCGGCTACCACGTCGCCGCGCACGGGCTGAATCAGTGGAACGGCGTCGCGATCGCCAGCCGTGAGCCGCTCGAAGACGTCGAGATCGGCTTCCCCGGCATGCCCGGGTTCGAGAAGGGCAAAGAGGGGCCCGACCTCCCGCAGGAGGCCCGCGCGATCGGGGCGACCGTCAACGGCGTGCGCGTCTGGAGCCTCTACGTCCCCAACGGCCGCGGCCTCGACGACCCGCACTACGCGTACAAACTCGACTGGCTCGACAAGCTCCGCGAGTACGCCGCCACCTCTCTCGCGGCCGACCCCCACCTCTCGCTCGCACTGACCGGCGACTTCAACATCGCGCCGACGGATGCCGACAACGGCGACCCCACGGTGGTCGAGGGTGCGACCACCCACGTCTCCCCTCCCGAGCGCGCAGCCTTCGCCGCGTTCGAGACGGCGGGGCTCACCGATGTGGTGCGCCCGCTCATCCCGACCGGCTACACCTACTGGGACTACAAGCAGCTGCGCTTCCCGCGCAACGAGGGCCTGCGCATCGACTTCATCCTCGGCTCCCCGGCCTTCGCCGACGCGGTGCACGGGGCCGAGATCCACCGCAACGAACGCAAGGGCGAGGTGCCCAGCGATCACGTCCCCGTCGTCGCCGACCTCGACTTCTCGGCCGCGGACGACGATGACGACATGCCGATGATCTTCGGCTGAGCGCCGCGCCGGTGGCATCCGGAGCCCTTCATCCGGGGTGCACGATGCACGCGGGAGATGCGGACGGGTTCGGCGCGCCGCCGGCTCCTCGCAGTTGTGCACGTTCCTCGCAGCGAATCAGACCGATCTTGCGAGATCAGCGCAGTTCTGCGAGGAAACTGGCCGACCGGTGCGCCGGGAGCGGCATCCGAAAAATCTTCTGCGCCCCTGTCGATTCCGCTCGCGCCCGTTCGACGCGATAGTAGGGGCAGGCATTCGCTCCCCTCCGATCGCTCGACCGAGCACACACGAGAAGAGTTCACGATGAAGTACATGCTGATCATGCGCGGCACCGACGAGGCGTACGCGGCATACAAGGAGATCCCCTTCGAGCAGGTCATCAACGAGATGGGTGCGTACAACGAGTCCATGATCGACGCGGGCGTGCTCGTCGCGGGTGACGGGCTGGCCGAGGACATGAGCGCGAACTTCGTCGTCGAGTTCGGCGGCGAGGAGCCGGTCGTCACCGACGGCCCCTACGGCGAGACGCACGAGCTGTTCAACGGCTTCTGGATCATCCAGGTGTCGTCGCGCGACGAGGCCGTCGAGTGGGCGCGGCGCGCGCCCCTCATCGCCGGCAACAAGCTCGAGGTGCGTCGCGTGACCGACGAGACCGACTTCGCGGCGTTCGCCGACAACGAGTACATCCAGAAGGAGGAGGGCTGGCGCGAGGAGCAGTCCTCGCGGTGACCTGCACCCCTTCGCCCGACGAAGCTGCCCGCGCGGGCGAAGCCCCCGTCGTGACCCCTGACCCCGACCTCTCGCGACGCGTCGCGGCGATCTGGCGCATCGAAGGCGCCCGGATCGTCGCGACGCTCGGGCGGGTTGTCGGCGATCTCTCGACCGCCGAGGATCTTGCTCAGGATGCCGTCGCCGAGGCCCTGGTGAAGTGGCCCCGCGACGGCGTGCCCCACAACCCGGGCGCTTGGCTCACGGCCGTGGCCAAGCGCCGCGCGATCGACGACTGGCGCCGCGCGCAGAACCTGAGCGAGAAATACCGCCTCATGGGTGCCGACCTCGAAGAGATCTCGGATGCCGAATGGCAGCCGATCGACGACGACGTGCTGCGCCTGGTGTTCGCCGCGTGCCATCCCGTGCTCGCCCGTGAGGCGCAGGTCGCCCTGACGTTGAAGGTCGTCGGCGGCCTCGACACCGAGGCGATCGCGCGGCTCTTCCTCGTGCCCGTGCCCACGATGCAGCAACGGATCGTGCGCGCGAAGAAAGCGCTGTCCGCAGCGCATGTGCCCTTCGCGGTGCCCGATCCGGCGGAGTGGCCGGCACGCCTCGGCGCAGTGCTCAGCGTGATCTACCTCGTCTTCACCGAGGGATACGCCGCGAGCACCGGCGACGCCGTCTTGCGCACCGACGTCGCGCACGAAGCGGTGCGTCTGGGCCGCGTGCTGAACCGTCTGCTACCCCGCGAACCCGAGGCGCTCGGTCTCTCGGCGCTCATGGAGCTGCAGGCCTCGCGGTTCGCCGCGCGCGTGGATGCATCCGGGGATGCCGTGCTCCTCGCCGACCAGGACCGTCGCCGCTGGGACCGCTCGGCCATCGCCCGCGGTGCGTCGCTGCTCGACCGTGCCGACGCCCTCGGTCGGGGTCGAGGCCCCTACCAACTGCAGGCGGCCATCGCGCTGTGTCATGCCGAGGCGACGAGCGTCGATGCGACGGACTGGGACCGCATCGTGCTGCTCTACGAGATTCTCGGCCGTGTCGCGCCGAGTCCCGTCGTCGACCTCAACCGCGCGATCGCCGTGTCGATGGCATCCGGTCCTCTCGAGGGGCTCGCGCTCGTCGATGCGCTCTCGGCGTCCGGGACGCTCAAGGGCTCTCACCTCATCCCCTCGGTGCGCGGGGAGTTGCTGAGCCGGCTGGGGCGCACGCGCGAGGCCCGGTCGGAGCTGTTGCGAGCGGCGGACCTGACCCGGAATGAGCGCGAGGCGGCGCTGCTGCGGAGAAAGGCTGACGCGCCCGGCGGGTGACGGACGAACGACGGCGGGGCCGGAGCGAACCCCGGCCCCGCCGCGTGATGCGTCAGGCCGCGGGGACCTCTGCCGGGGCGGTGCGCGCGACGAGCGTCACGAGCGCCTCGATGATCGAGCGGAGGAATTCCGCGGTGCCCTCGTCGGTCACGGTGCCGTCTTCCTCGAACAGGCCGGGGGTCGACTGGATGTAGCCCTCGGGCTGGCCGAGGACGAGGGCGTTGTAGTGCAGGAGCACCGCGCGCAGGTGCTGCTGGCCCGCGGCGGTGGCGACTCCGCCCTGCGAGGTGCCGACGACGGCGGTGGGCTTGTCGTTGAACGACGCCTCGCCGTACGGACGAGCCGACCAGTCGAGCGCGTTCTTCAGCACGCCGGGGATGGAACGGCTGTACTCGGGGGTGACGATGATGACGCCGTCGGCATCCTCGATCGCGGTCTTGAAGGTCGTCGCGACCTCGGGGAAGTTGCCGTCGTAGTCGGGCGAGTAGAAGGGGAGGTCCTTGATCGGGATCTCCTTCAGGGTGACGCCCTCGGGCGCGACCTTCTCGAGCGCCTTGGCGAGGCGGCGGTTGATCGAGGTGCTGGAGATGCTGCCGACGATGTAGCCGATCGTGTACTCGGTCACGATGATCCTCTCTGGGATGACGGGGGCAAAGAGCCCGGATGCATTCACGTGCAAGCATCCGGGTCGAATCTGTATTCCCCGCCCTCTTGACTCCGCCCCTCGGGGGATGCACGTGTCGGACGTCCGCTCTACCGTGGAGGGATGCCACGCCCCACCCGCACCCAGCAGCGCGGCGACCTCGTGCTCGCTCTCGTGCTGTTCCTCGGCGGTCTGCTGAGCGCCGTGCTGTCGGCGGTCTCGGGCATCTACGGCGACGAACAGGGCTCGCTCGCCGTCGCGCTGGGATACGTCGCCGTCCTCGCCGTCCCCCTCGCGTTCCGCCGCCGGTGGCCGTCGGCGACGGCGGTCATCGTGTCGGTGGCGTACTTCCTGGCCGTGACGTTCCGCATTCCCGAGCTGTATGCGGGCAACATCGCGATGTTCATCGCGCTCTACACGGTCGGCGCCTGGGAGCAGAACCGGCGCCGCGCCACCATCGTGCGGGTCGCGATCATCGTCGGCATGTTCGCGTGGCTGTTCGTGGTGATGTTCCAAGATGCCACGCAGCCCGTCGACGCCGCGGTCGAGGGGGCCTTCTCGCGGGCCGGGGCCTTCTCGCCGTTCGTGGCCTACCAGCTGCTCATGATCGGGGTGAACGCGCTCTTCTTCGGCGGCGCGTACTACTTCGGCGACCGCTCCCATCAGCAGATGCGCGAGCGCGCAGCGCTCGAGGAGCGCACCGCCGAGCTCGAAGCCGAGCGCGAGGTGACCGCAGCCCAAGCCGTCGCCCTCGACCGCGTGCGCATCGCGCGCGAGCTGCACGACGTCGTCGCGCACCACGTGTCGCTGATGGGTGTACAGGCGGGAGTCGCCCGCTCGCTCCTCGACCGCGATCCCGACGCCGCCCGCGAGGTGCTCACCGGCATCGAGGGGTCGGCGCGCAGGTCGCTGCACGAGCTGCGGCACCTGCTCGAGACGCTGCGGACCCCCGGTACCGACAGCGCGCCCGACACCGCGCCCACGACGCACGCGCTCACCTCGATCCGCGCGCTGGCCGACGATGCTGCTGCGGCAGGACTCCCCACTACCTTCACGGTGGTCGGCGAACCCGCCCACGATCCGGCGCCCCTCGTGCAGGTGAACCTGTACCGCATCGCCCAGGAAGCACTGACGAACGCCCGTCGCCATGCGGGGCCCGACGCGACCGCCGACGTGCGTCTGCGATTCGATCCGGATGCCGTCGAACTCGAGGTGTCGAACACCGGCCGCCGCGGCTCGTCGACGCCGGGGCTCGGGCAGACCGGCATGCGCGAGCGAGCCGCCGTGTCGGGCGGGACGATCGAGATCGGCCCCCGGGCTCGCGGCGGGTATCTCGTGCGCGTGCGGGTGCCGCTCGCTCGCTCGGAGGCGACCCGTGTCTGAGTTAAGCGTGCTGCTGGTCGATGACCACATGATGATGCGGGCGGGCTTCCGCACGATCCTCTCGCTCGAAGACGACATCACGGTGGTCGGCGAAGCCGCCTCCGGCGTCGAGGCGATCGCCGCCGCGGCCGAACTGCAGCCCGACGTGATCTGCATGGACGTGCAGATGCCCGACATGGACGGCCTCGAGGCCACCCGCCGGCTCACAGCCGACCCCGCCTCGAAGGCCGCCGTGCTCATCGTCACGACCTTCGACCGCGACGACTACCTGTTCGACGCCCTCGCCGCCGGAGCAAGCGGGTTCCTGCTCAAGAACGCCGGCCCGGAGGAGCTCGTGGCGGCGGTGCGCGTCGTCGGCGCCGGTGACGCGCTCCTCGCCCCCGAGGTGACGCGCAGGGTCATCGCGCGCTTCGCGGGGCTACCGCCCGCGCCCACGGCATCCGCTCCCTCTCCGCTGCTCCTGACGGAGCCGCTCACCGAGCGCGAGTCGGAGGTGCTCACGCTCGTGGCCGAGGCGATGAGCAACGCCGAGATCGCCGCGCGGCTGTTCATCGGCGAGGCGACCGTCAAGACGCACGTGTCGAACGTGCTGCAGAAGCTCGGCGCCCGCGACCGCGTGCAGGCCGTCGTGCTCGCGCACCGGCACGGGTTGGCCTGACGCGAGCCGACCTTCTCACGCGGCGACGCCCCGATGCGGACACAACGCAGGAGATCCGGTGCCGAAACAACGCGGCGTCGGCCGGAGGGCTCCCGCCGCAGGCGGATGTCCTGCGGTGTGTCCGTCGGATCGCCAGAGGTCCTGCCCGGGTTCCTTTCTGCGGATCGCCGCCGCGGTCCCTGCCCGCCGCGGACACAATGCAGGAAAACCGACTCCGGGCACCGGTCCGCGGACGGAGGTGAGCCGAGTCAGGGAGGCATCTCCTGCGTTGTGTCCCCGTCCTCCCCCTCACGGCGGAGGCCACGACCCCTCCCCGGGTGGAGGTGCCGCGGCATCCGGATGCCTAGCGTGGGACACAACGAGAAGAAGGGATGCATCGTGCTCGATCTGAACGGCATCACCAAGAGCTACGGCGGACGCCGCGTGCTCGACGACGTGAGCTTCACCGTGGCCCCCGGGCGGCTGACGGGCTTCGTCGGCGGCAACGGCGCCGGCAAAACCACCACCATGCGCATCGCACTCGGGGTGCTCGCCAAAGACGCGGGCACCGTCGCGCTGAACGGCGCGCCCCTCACCGCCACCGATCGTCGCCGCTTCGGGTACATGCCGGAGGAGCGCGGGCTGTATCCGAAGATGAAGGTCGCCGAGCACATCGCCTACCTCGCGCGTCTGCACGGCTTCGGCAAAGCCGAGGCGACGAAGAAGGCCACGGCGCTGCTCGAGCGGCTCGGGCTCGGCGAGCGCCTCGGCGACCTCGTCGAGACGCTGTCGCTGGGCAATCAGCAGCGCGCGCAGATCGCGGCGTCCCTCGTGCATGAGCCCGATGTCCTGATCCTCGACGAGCCGTTCTCGGGACTCGACCCGCTCGCCGTCGACGTCGTCGCGGGCGTCCTGCAAGAGAAGGCCGCGGCGGGAGCCGCCGTGCTGTTCTCGTCGCACCAGCTCGACGTCGTCGAGCGCCTGTGCGACCGAGTGGTCATCATCCGC
>NZ_CAUQWC010000122.1:0-9992 GCF_963521695.1 uncultured Microbacterium sp.
CGCCGCCACGAGGTTCTCGCCGAGGTGCAGGAGCACTATTACGCCACTCCCCCGCGCATCGAGCGCGGGTGGCGAGAGCACCTGATCGACGTGAACGGCCGCGTCTACCTCGACATGGTGAACAACGTCGCGTCGGTCGGCCACGCCCACCCGCACGTGGTCGAGGCGGGCTCGCGGCAGATGCACCTGCTGAACACGAACTCGCGCTTCCACTATCGCGCGATCACCGACTACGCCGACCGGATCGCCGCGACCCTCCCCGCAGGCTTCGACACGGTGTTCTTCGTCAACTCGGGGTCCGAGGCCACCGACCTCGCGATCCGTCTCGCGATGGCCGCGACCGGTCGCCCCGACATCGTCGCGATGCGCGAGGCGTACCACGGGTGGACCTACGCCAGCGATGCGGTGTCGACCTCGATCGCCGACAACCCGAATGCCCTGGCCACCCGGCCCGACTGGGTGCACACCGTGGACGCCGCCAACTCCTACCGCGGGACCCACCGGGGGACGGATGCCGTCCACTACGCACCCGAAGCGGTCGCGGTGATCGACGGGCTCGCGGCATCCGGTCGGCCGCCTGCGGGCATGATCGCCGAGACGTACTTCGGCAACGCCGGCGGGGTGGCACTGCCCGACGGCTACCTCACCGAGGTGTACGCCGCGATCCGCCGCCACGGCGGCCTCGCGATCGCCGACGAGGTGCAGGTCGGGTACGGCCGACTGGGCGAGTGGTTCTGGGGCTTCCAGCAGCAGGGAGCGGTGCCCGACATCGTCGCCGTCGCCAAGTCCATCGGCGGCGGGCACCCGCTCGGCGCCGTCATCACCCGACGCGAGATCGCCGACCGGTACCGCACCGGCGGGTACTTCTTCTCCTCGACCGGCGGCTCCCCGGTCTCCGCCGCCGTCGGCATGGCCGTGCTCGACGTCATCGAGCAGGAGGGTCTGCAAGAGAACGCGCGCGTCGTCGGCGGCCACCTCAAGAAGCGTCTCGAAGAGCTGGGCGAGAGGCACGAGCTCATCGGCGCCGTGCACGGTTCGGGCCTGTACCTGGGCGTCGAGTTCGTCCGCGATCGCGAGTCGCTCGAGCCCGCCACCGCCGAGACCGCGGCGATCTGCGACCGCCTGCTCGAGCTCGGCGTCATCATGCAGCCGACCGGCGACCACCAGAACGTCCTGAAGATCAAGCCGCCGCTGGTCGTCACGCGCGCCTCGGTCGACGTCTTCGTCGACGCGCTCGATCGCGTCCTCACCACCGGCTACTGACCCGCCCGACCCGAAAGGAGCACGCCATGTGGCGCATGCCCGCAGAATCCCACCCGCACGAACGCACCTGGATGGCGTTCCCGCGCGAAGGCGTCACCCTCGGCGAGAGCGCGGAGCACCGCGAACAGGGCTACCGGGCATGGACCGACGTGGCCCACGCGGTGCAGGAGTTCGAGCCGGTGACGATGGTCGTCGATCCCACCGAGATGGCCCGCGCCCGGCGCATGCTCGACTCCGCGATCGAGATCGTCGAGGCCCCCCTCGACGAGTTCTGGATGCGCGACGTGGGCCCGACCTTCGTCGTCGATCCCGACCGCCCGGGAGTCCTCGGTGCCGTCGACTGGATCTTCAACGGGTGGGGCGCCCCCGACTGGGCCGAGTGGCAGAAGTCCGCCGGCATCGCCCGCGTCGTCGCCGAGCACTTGGGCGCCGAGCGCATCGATTCGCTCCTCGTCGCCGAGGGCGGCGGCCTTCACGTCGACGGAACCGGCACCGTGCTGCTCACCGAGACCGTGCAGCTCGACCCGCGCCGCAACCCCTTCGCCGACCGCACCCGCGTCGAGGCCGAGATGGCCCGCACGATCGGAGCGACGGATGCCGTCTGGCTCTCCCGCGGCCTGACCCGCGACTACGACGAGCTGGGCACCAACGGGCACGTCGACATCGTGGCCACGTTCGCCTCGCCCGAGCACGTCCTCATCCATGAGCAGACGGATGCCGCCCACCCCGACTTCGATGTCTCGCGACTCGTCCGTCGTGAGCTCGAGGCCGCCTTCGCTGAGCGGGGCCGCAACGTCGCCGTCACCGGCATCCCCGCCCCGACCGCCCTCCGCGATGACGAGGGGTGGCTCGATTGGAGCTACATCAACCACCTCGTCACCAACGACGGCGTCGTGCTGTGCGGTTTCGGCGACGCCGCGGCCGACGCGCGGGCTCGCGAGATCGTGGCCGACGCCTACCCCGGCCGCCGTGTGGTGACGGTCGACGCCCGCCCCATCTTCGATCGCGGGGGCGGCATCCACTGCATCACGCAGCAGCAGCCGAAGCTCGGCTGAGCCGCGGGCGGGCGACGGCATCACGTCTCTTCGGCGGCGGGGACGTCAGCACTGCCCGAGGTCTCCTGCGTGAGGCCCGACGTATGCCGCCCGCGCGAACGCCGCATCCCCGCCCCCACCCCTGGCATCCTGAAGTTCTCGCTTCTCCCAAGGATTCGCATGCCCTCAGCCGCCCTGTTCCACATCCGCGACACCCGCCCGAACGCCCCGCGCTACCAGGCGCTCCTCGACGACCTCAACGACGGAGCCGTCACGGCCCTCCGTGACGCCGGATGGACGGTGGCGCTCCACGCCGCTGCCGAACAGCCGATCGCGAGGCTCCTCGCCGCCGCCCGCCGCGCCGATGTCGTCGTCATCCTCGGCGGTGAAGACGTCGACCCGCGCGCCTACGGCTCCTCCGACCTCCGGCCGCACGCGACGCCCTACGACGTGGCCGCCGATGAGGCGCAGCTCGCCGTGATCCGCGACACGGTGGCCACCGGTAGTCCCCTGCTCGGCATCTGCCGCGGCATGCAGCTCGTCAACGTCGCCCTCGGCGGCACCCTGCACCAGGACATCCCAGGACACCGCCGTTCTGAGGGCGACCCCTTCGTCGCAACCGAGGTCCGCTTCGACCGGCCCGACCCGGTCTCGACCGCCGGCGACCTCCTCTGCAGCCACCACCAGTCGGTCGACCGCCTCGGAGCGGGCCTGGATGCCACGGCTCGCGCCGCCGACGGCACCATCGAGGCCGTGCGGCACCGCGATCTGCCGGTCTGGGCGTACCAGTGGCACCTCGAGCACCCGCGGTCGGCCGCCCGCCAGCTCGTACCCGTGATGGCGTCACTGCTCGCCGCGGGCGCACCCGAGCGAGTCGCGTGACCCGACCGCGCGAAGCCGCCCGCGCTCAGTCGAGCAGCAGCGCCGGCTCCTCCAGCACGGATGCCACATCCGCGATGAACCGCGAGATTCCGTCACCGTCGACGACGCGGTGATCGAACGAGCCCGAGACCGTCGTGACCCAGCGGGGGCGCACCTCGCCGTCGACGACCCACGGCTTCTGCCGGATCGCGCCGAGGGCGATGATGCCGGCCTCGCCCGGGTTGATGATCGGGGTACCGGCATCCACTCCGAACACGCCGATGTTGGTGATGGTGAACGTGCCGCCGGACTGGTCGGCGAGGCTCGTCTTGCCCTCGCGGGCGGTGAGCGTGAGGTGCTCGAGCGCCTTGGCCAGCTCGCGGGTGTTCATGCCTTGCGCGTCCTTGATGTTCGGCACGAGCAGGCCCCGCGGGGTCGCGGCGGCGATGCCGAGGTTGACGTAGTGGCGCACGCTGATCTGCGCACCGGCGTCGGTGTCGACCCACGCGGCGTTGATCATGGGCGTGCGGCGCAGTGCCCAGATCACGGCGCGGGCCATGATCAGCAGCGGCGAGACCTTCACGTCGGCGAAGTCGGTCGACGCCTTGAGGCGCTTGACGAGTTCCATGGTGCGCGAGGCGTCGACGTCGACCCACACCGACACGTGCGGGGCCGAGTACGCGCTCGAGGTCATCGCGTTGGCGGTGGCTTTGCGCACGCCCCGGACGGGGATCGACTCTTCGCGGGCGTCGGCGGACTGAGCAGGAGCGGATGCCGTCGGCGCGGGCGCCGCGGGAGCAGAGACCTCGATCGTCTCCTCGCGCACGTCGCCCCACGCGGGCGTCTCGATGTTGCGGAAGACGCTGGCCTGCTCGGCGTGCTTCACCACGTCGTCGCGGGTGACCTCACCGGCCGTGCCGCTCGGCGTCACCGCCGACAGCTCGACGCCGAGATCGCGCGCGAGCTTGCGGATCGGGGGCTTGGCGACCACGCCGACGGATGCCGCGACCGGGCGCTCCGCGGGCTTGCGGCGCCGCGACGACACCGCGCCGCCCGTGCCGTAGCCGACGAGCACGGCGCCACCCGGGTCGCTGGGTTCGGGGACGGTGGCCGGGGCCGAGGGCGCCGGGGGCGCGGCATCCGCCGAGCCGATCGTGATGATGGGCGACCCGACCTCGACGGTCGCGCCCTCGGATGCCAGCAGCTCGCCGACGGTGCCCGAGTAGGGCGAGGGCAGCTCGACGAGCGACTTGGCCGTCTCGATCTCGACGATCACGTCGTTGACGGCGACGGTGTCACCGGGTGCGACGCGCCATTGCACGATTTCGGCCTCGGTGAGGCCTTCGCCGACATCGGGGAGAACGAACGTCTGATCGGTCACGGTGTGTCCTTTGCTCGGAAGCCAGCTTGCCACCGGGGTCGCCGCGACGGAATGCTCGGGCGAGGCGGAGGGGTGCGGGTCAGTAGGCGAGAGACCGGTCGACGGCCTCGAGGATGCGGTCGGCGTCGGGCAGGTAAGTGCCCTCGAGCTTCGCGGGCGGGAAGGGCACGTCGAAGCCCGAGACGCGCAGCACGGGAGCCTCGAGCGCGAAGAACGCCTTCTCCATGACGGTCGCGGCGATCTCGGAGCCGAGCGAGGTGAAGCCCGGCGCCTCCTGCGCGTAGACCATGCGGCCGGTGCGGCGCACCGAGTCGAGCAGCGGGCCGTAGTCGACGGGCGACAGCGACCGCAGGTCGATGACCTCGCAGCTCGTGCCCTCGCTCTCGGCGAGCGCGGCTGCCTGCAGCAGCGTCGTCACCATGGCGCCGTGCCCGACGAGCGTCACGTCGGTGCCGCGGCGCACGATCCGGCTGGCGTGCAGCGGGAGGGCGGGGGCTTCGGTGTCGACCTCGCCCTTCTGCCAGTACTTCGCCTTGGGCTCGAAGAAGACGACCGGGTCGGGCGAGTCGATCGCCTGCTGGATCATCCAGTACGCGTCGTTGGCGTTCGAGGGGCTGACCACGCGCAGACCCGGGGTATGCGTGAAGTACGCCTCGGGGCTCTCTTGGTGGTGCTCGACCGCGCCGATGTGCCCGCCGTAGGGGATGCGGATGACGACGGGCATGCGCAGAGCGCCCTCGTGGCGGTTCGTGAGCTTCGCCAGCTGCGAGGTGATCTGGTCGAACGCGGGGAAGACGAACCCGTCGAACTGGATCTCGAGCACGGGGCGGAACCCGCCCATCGCGAGACCGATGGCGGTGCCGACGATGCCCGACTCCGCCAGCGGGGAGTCGATGACGCGGCGCTTGCCGAAGTCCTTCTGCAGACCCTCGGTCACGCGGAACACGCCGCCGAGCGGGCCGATGTCCTCGCCCATGAGCAGCACGCGGTCGTTCGTCTCGAGCGCGCGGCGGAGCCCGGCGTTCAGAGCCCGACTGATCGGAAGGTTCTCGGTCACTGGGCGCCCCCGTCCATCGACGCCTCGTAGTCGTCGAGCCAGCGCTGCTCCTCTTGGATGAGCGCGTGCGTCTCGGAGTAGACGCTGTCGAACATGTGGCTGCGCGGGATCGTGCCGAGCTCGTTCGTGCGCACGCGCACGTCGTCGGCGAGGGCTGCACCCTCGGCATCCGCGTCGTCGAAGAACTGCTGCGGCGCACCTCGCCCCTCGAGGTAGGTGCGCATGCGCGCGATGGGGTCGCGCCCGGCCCACGCCTTCTCTTCGTCGGAGGTGCGGTACTTCGTGGGGTCGTCGCTCGTGGTGTGCGCGCCCATGCGGTAGGTCATGGCCTCGATCGCGCGGGGGCCGCCGCCGGCACGCGCCTCGTCGAGGGCGGTCTTGGTCACGGCATAGCTTGCGAGCACGTCGTTGCCGTCGACCTGAAGACTCGGGATGCCGTAGCCCTCACCGCGCTTGTACAGCGGCGAGCGCGACTGCGTCGCGACCGGGACCGAGATGGCCCACTGGTTGTTCTGCAGGAAGAACACCTGCGGCGTCTGGAAGCTCGCGGCGAAGACCATCGCCTCGTGCACGTCGCCCTGGCTGGAGGCACCGTCGCCGTAGTAGACGATGACGGCCTCGTCGCGCTCGGGGTCACCCGATCCCGCCTTGCCGTCGAACACCAGCCCCATGCCGAGGCCCGTGGCGTGCAGGGTCTGCGCGCCGAGCACGAGGGTGTAGATGTGCGTGTTGCCGTTCTTCGGATCGGTCGGATCCCACCCGCCGTGGGTGAGTCCGCGCATGAGCCGGATGATGTCGATCGGGTCGACGCCGCGGATGCGGGTGACCACGTGCTCGCGGTACGAGGGGAAGATGTGGTCCTGCGCGCGGGCGGCGCGAGCCGAGCCCACCTGCGCGGCCTCCTGCCCGAACGACGGGGGCCACAGGGCGAGCTGTCCCTGTCGCTGCAGGTTCGTCGCCTGCACGTCGAACGCGCGGATCGAGACCATGTCGCGGTAGAACGTCTCGAGTTCGGCGTCGGTCAGGGCGTCGATGAGCGGCAGGTAGCGCTCGGCCGCGGGCGTGGGCGCCAGCGTGCCGTCGGCTGCCAGAACGCGCACGAGAGCGGGATCGTCGAGCGGGGTCATCCCCCCACGCTAACGCCCGACCCATGCTCACGACCGCATGAGGTGCACAACGGATGACGGAATCCGCCGTGGACGTCGGACAAACGGATGCCGCGTGGCAACGCGCCCCGAGCGCCGCTCAGAGTCGACACGCGGAAGCGTGGACCGACGCCCTGGCCTCAACAGAATCTGCGCGCCACCGGTGCCCCTCGCCCCGATGCCGGCCGCGTGAAGCCGACCCGACCGCGGCAGTGGTGCCGTCGGCGAGGGTTATGCCCAATCGCAGGCATCCGTGCCGTTCTCTCCGACGTCCGTGGGGTGGAGCAGTTCGCTGATGAGCGCAGATTGTTCCTGTGTTGTTGCGTAGCGGGCCGCCCCCGCAGGTATTCAGCGAGAGAGGGAGGTCTGCGGTGTTGTGGTCGCTAGCGGGCCAGGTTGCGGCCTGCCGGCGTCTTTGCGGTGAAACTTAGTCTGAGCATCCCCGTCGTGGGGTTAGTGTCACACGAATGAGAAAATAATGAGAATCATCTCATGATGTAAGGATTGCGGTCTTCTCTATTCTTTAGTCTATGGTCGCGTATCCAATGGCGTGCTGTTAGTTTCTCTCATACGGTCTATTCAGTGGAGGCGACCTCTCATGCAGTCACACAGCAAGAAGCGACGTCGCGGCATCGCGGCGGGCTGCATCTGTGACCTTGGTGGGTTACTCGCAGGGAGCTGACGTCATCGGTACCGCGTTGGGCGAGAGTCTTGGAAACAATGCTCGCGCCTACGTCCAAGGCGCTGTGCTATTCGGCGACCCGAGCTATCGCCCAAACCAGCCTATTAACGCGCCAGGTTTGAACCCGCAGGGTTCCGGGATGTTCTCTCTCTCGCGAAGCGATGCTATACAGGCGACCCTTAACGATATGCGGTCCTACGGATGGAATTCCGACACGGGGAGCTTGGGCTGGCGACAGCACGTCAGGGAGTACTGTAACGAAGGCGACGCCGCATGCCAGAACAATGTGGCCTCCGGATGGGGTGTGCACGGCCACTATGGAAAGTGGACACAGGATGCGGCATTCTTCCTCAACAACTTCATCATCCCGCCTGGCTAAGCGTTTGCGGGTCGTGACGTTATCTCTTGCTCTCGTCTCAGCAGTCGTCTGGTTTCTGCAGTTGTTCTTCATCATCTCTGCTATCGGCAGGCCCGGTCAGAACCCGTCAGGCTCTGACGTGTCGATGATGTTGACAGGAGCTGTCTTCTTCGCCCTCCTCGCGGTGGCCGCCGTCGGCTGGGGTGTTGAGCGCCGCCACCAATCAGCGGCCGTCCCGATCTACACCGTGGGGTCGGGGGCGGGCCTCATCGCCATCTGCGTATCGCTCGTCATCCTGCTGACCTCGGCAGGATGACGCGCACCAATCGGTTCCGGGCAGTCGTGTGGTCAATTCGTCCGAGTGATTGAGAGGGCGTAGATTGTCGGGCTCGCCCTCATGATGACCAACCGCGACAGCCCCGCTGCCGACCACTTCTCTTGATCGCCCTTTCCCGGCGAAGCCGCCACGCGGTCGCCCCCGGTGCGCTCAGCCCGCGTGTGCGGCGGCGACCTCGACGACGCGCTCCAGCGACTCCTCTTCGCCGATGGAGATGCGGATGCCGTCGCCCGCGAACGGGCGCACGATGAGACCCGCCTCCTCGAACGCCGCCGCGACCTCGAGCGTGCGCTCCCCCGCGGCGAGCCAGACGAAGTTGCCCTGTGCGTCGGGCACGTCCCACCCGGTCGCGCGCAGGCGATCGACGAGCCGGTCGCGTCGCTCGGCGATGACGGCGACGCGGTGCAGCAGCTCGCTCTCGGCATCCAGGCTGGAGAGCGCCGCGGCTTCCCCAGCGGCCGTGACCGAGAGGGGGATCGCGGTGCTGCGGGCAGCGTTCAGCACCGCCTCGTTGCCGATGGCGTAGCCGACACGCAGGCCGGCCAGGCCGTACGCCTTCGAGAACGTGCGGAGCACGACGATGTTGGGCCGGTCGAGCACGGCGCGGACGCGCTCGCCCTCCACCGAAGTGCGGTCGGTGACGAATTCGGCGTACGCCTCGTCGAGCACGACGAGCACGTCGCGGGGCACCTCGTCGATGAACGACGCGAACTCGTCGTAGCCGACGGTCGGGCCGGTGGGGTTGTTGGGGCTGCAGACGATCACCAGGCGCGTGCGCTCGGTGACGGCGGCGGCCATGGCCGGCAGGTCGTGCCGCGCCTCGGCTGTGAGGGGCACCTGCACGCCGGTCGCGCCGGTCACCGCGACCAACGAGGGGTACGCCTCGAACGAGCGCCACGCGTAGACGACCTCGTCGCCCGGGCCGGAGGTCGCCAGCAGCAGTTGCGCGAGCAGCGAGACGCTGCCGGCGCCGACGTGCACCTCGTCGGAGGAGACGCCGTATCGCGCGGCGAGTCGTTCGCGCAGGCGTGCGGCCGTGGCATCCGGGTATCGGTTGAAGGCCCCCGCGGCGTGGACCGCCTCGAGCACACCGGGGAGGGGCTCGAAGGGGTTCTCGTTGCTCGAGAGCTTGAAGGCGTCGGGGCTGGCCTGCCGACCCTGTCGGTACGCCGGCAGGGCGGCGATCTCGGGACGGATACGGGGCAGGACCGGCTGTTCACTCACCCCGCGAGCCTATCCGCGGGCCCCCGGGTTTCGTCAGCCCCTCCTCCCCAGCCGCGAGACCCTGACGGCGGTGTCCCTCGCGTGCCAGGGTGGGGGCATGCGCTTCGTCATCCGCATCGCCGTCAACGCCTTCGCCATCTGGATCGTCACGCTGCTGCCCGCGCTGCAGGTGCGCCTCATCCCCTTCGCCCCGGGCGAGTGGGTGCAGGTGCTGCTCACGCTGCTGCTCGTGGGGCTGATCTTCGCCCTCGTCAACACGATCATCGGCACCGTGGTGAAGATCGTCGCCATCCCGCTCTACATCCTCACGCTCGGACTGATCTCGCTGATCATCAACGGCTTCCTGCTGTGGCTGACGGCGGTCATCACCGAGAACTGGGACTGGGGCCTGCGCACCGGCGAGTTCTGGCTGACGGTGGTCGCCGCACTCCTGGTCGGCATCATCAACGCGGTGCTCGGCGGCATCCTGCGCCCGCGCCGCGAGGAGCGCGAGCGCCGCTGAGGCCCGGCGTCCGCGGTTCCCGAGCCGAAGGGAGCGCAATCCGCACGCCAGCCCCGGTCGCCGAGCCCGTCGAAGGGACCGCAACCCGCGCGCCAACCCAGGTCCCTGAGCCCGTCGAAGGGACCGGAACCCGCGTGTGCTCGGAGGC
>NZ_CAUQWC010000123.1:0-9981 GCF_963521695.1 uncultured Microbacterium sp.
CGCCTGCTCTCCGCCGCCGCGACCACGGCCGCGCCCCCGGCGTGCCGCGGCAGCCGCGCCGTGTCGTCGAGGTCGTCCACCGTGCAGGCGTCGCCCAGCCGATAGCGGGTGGCGGCCGTGCGCACCGCACTCTCGAGACCCGCGCGATGCCGGGCGGAGTCGGGACCGACGGCGATGGCCCAGTACTTCGTATGCACCACGAGTGCCCGCGCGGGGATCACCTCGTGCACCTCGGCGAGGGCGGCGACGACGTCGTCGGGTGAGAGGAGGTCGACCGAACGGCCGAGGTACTCCTGCAATTCGTCCTCGTTCATGCCGTAGACGTCGATGCGGTCGAGCAGGCGTGCGCGCACGGGCGACGACAGCTCGCGCTTGTAGAACCCGGCGTCCTCGTAGTACACGAGCGCGTCGGCGGGGAGGGACCGCATCGCCGCGGTGAGCTCGTCGAGACGACGCTCGAGCAGGGCGGCATCCTGCATCGTGTTGAAGCCCGAGACGAGGAAGGCATCGGCCCCCGCCAGCGCCTCGCCGAGGTCGGCGGCGATCGCCATCTCGCGGTTGGGAGCGTCGTTGGCGAAGATGAGGCGGTTGGATGCCGGGGCGGTCACCGTGGCATCCATCAGCTCGACGGTCGCGGCCTCGGGGTACTGCACGATGAGGTGCGGATCGAGGGTGTCCCGCGTCGCCGACGACACGATGCGCATCGATGCCGGGAGGAGGCGCCGCACGTTGTCGTCGATGCTCACGAGGTGCTGCACCGTGGGTACGCCGATGCGGTCGAGGGCGATTCCCGCGCGCACGCCCGTGCCGCCGAGGGTGATCTCTACGTCGAAGTGCGCGGCGAAGCGTTCGACGATGTCGCTGGAGAGGACGAAGCGCTCGCCTCCCCCGCCGGTGGCGAGGAAGGCGAGCACCGTCACGACGAGCGCGCGCTCGTCGATGATCGGCGTCGTGGTGGTCAGCTCGTCGAGACGGATGCCGTGACTGCGGGCGAGTGCCGAGAGCACATCGGCATCCCATCCGATCTCGTAGTCGACGGTGCCGCCGAGTCCGAGGACGAGGTCTCCCACCATGGTGCCGGTCTCCGATCTCTCAGTACAGGTCGGCCTTGCCGGCGGCGCCGAACAGGTCGATCTTCTCCGCCGCGGTGACCTTCATCGCGGCGATGCACTCGGGCTGGATGGCGTTGGGCTCGCGGAGACGCCGGTCGGTGCCCAGCACCTCGCGCATGCGGTCGTGGTAGGCCACCTTGATGTCGCTGGAGATGTTGATCTTGTTGATGCCGAGCGACACGGCGCGCGAGAGCTCGGCGTCCGGGTTGCTGGATCCGCCGTGCAGCACGAGGGGGATGCCGACGGCGGCCTTGATCTGCTCGAGCAGGTCGTGGCGCAGCTCGGGGTTCTTCTCGGCCGGGTAGAGGCCGTGCGAGGTGCCGATCGCGATGGCGAGACTGTCGACGCCGGTCTGCTCGACGAAGCGCACCGCGTCATCCACGTTCGTGTAGATGATCTCGGCGGCACCCGACTCGCCGTAGCTGTCGTTCGCGCCGATGGTTCCGAGCTCGCCCTCGACCTGCACGCCGACCGCGTGCGCGGCCTCGACGACCTTGCGGGTCAGCGCGACGTTCTGCTCGAACGGCTCGAGCGAGGCGTCGATCATGACCGAGGTGAAGCCGGCCTTGATCGCCGTGATGATCTGGTCGTAGGTTCCGCCGTGGTCCCAGTGGATGGCGACGGGCACGCTGGAGCGGTGCGCGCGGGCGTGCATCGCGGGGATCAGGTCGGTGGTGATGTGCGAGACCTCGTCGGGGTGGATGGCGATGATGACCGGAGCGGACTTCTCTTCGCTGATGTCCATGATCCCGGTGAACATCGCCCAGTCGCTGATGTTGAACGCCGGGATGGCGAAGCTGTGGGCGTTGGCCACGTCGAGGATGGACTTGCCGGTGTAGAGCACGGAGATTCTCCTTGTTGGGTGGGGTCGGGTGGCTTAGCTCTTCACCGAGCCGGCTGTGAGGCCGCTGATGAAGAAACGCTGGAAGAAGAGGAAGAGCAGCAGCACCGGGATCGAGCCGAGGATGCTCATCGCCATGATCTGGTTCCACTCGTACGAGTGCTGCCCCATGAGCAACTGGATGCCGATCGGCACGGTGCGCATGTCGATGGTGCGCGTGAGGGTCAGCGCGAAGAGGAACTCGTTCCACGCGATCATGAACGTGTAGATGCCGACCGACACGATCCCGGGGATCGAGATCGGCACGAGCACTCGCCAGAGGGCGGTGAAGGAGCCTGCACCGTCGACGCGGACGGCCTCGTCGAGCTCCTTGGGCAGAGTGTTGAAGTACCCCGTCATCATGATGATCGCGTAGGGCAGCGTGAACACCATGTAGGTGAAGATGAGGCCCGGGTAGGTGTTGTAGAGCCCGAGCCCGACCATCAGGCCGAAGTACGGGATCAGCAGGGTGATCGGCGGCACGGCCTGAACGCTCACGATGATGACGTTGACGATGCGCTTTCCACGGAACTCGAACCGGCTGAAGGCGTATGCGGCCTGGATCGCGACGAGCAGCGTCAGGATCGTGACCGCTCCCGCCACCACGTAGCTGTTGATGAAGAAGCGCACGGTCTCGGGGTTGGTGAAGATCGAGACGTAGGCGTCGAACGAGAAGGTCTCGGTGACCAGCCGCGGGGGAAGCTCGAAGATCTGCGTGTTCGACTTGAACGAGCTCGACAGCATCCAGAGCACGGGGCCGGCGGCGAAGACCGCGCCGAGGACGAGGCCGAGGAAGACGCCTGTCTGGGCGACGCGGCGCCGCGTGGCGGTGCGGGTGGGGCGCTGACGCGCGGGACTGGTGGCGCGCTGACGCGCGGGGGTGGTCAGGACCATGTCAGTCCCTCGCCTTCTGCTGGCGGACGTAGAGCACCGCGATGATCATCGACAACGCCAGGACCAGCACCGCCGAGGTGGAGGCCATCGAGAAGTCGTACTTCGCGAATGCGAGCTTGTAGGTGTAGGTGCTGAGCATCTCGGTGACGTCGATGGGACCGCCGCCCGTGGTCAGCCAGATGAGGGCGAACTGCTGTGACGTCCAGATGAGGTCGAGCAGCACGAGGCTGACGATGATCGGCCGGAGCTGCGGGATGGTGACGTTCCAGAAGCGCTGCGCCGGGCTGGCGCCGTCGACGGTCGCCGCCTCGTACAGGTCGCTCGGGATGCCCTGGAGACCCGCGAGCAGGCTCACCATGAAGAAGGGGTATCCGGCCCAGATGTTGATGAAGGTCACGGCGCCGAGCGCCAGCGCCGGAGAGGCGAGCCACTCGATGTCAGTGTTGAGCAGGAAGTTCACGATGCCGTTCGGGGCGAGCAGCATGCGCCACAGCACCGCGATCACCGCGACGGTGAACAGCCACGGGAGCACGTAGAGGCCGCGGAAGATCGCCCGGGGGATCGCGCCGATCCGCCGGCTGTTCAGAAGCATTGCGAACGTCAATCCCAGCACGAGGTGGGCGGCGACGCTCGTGAGCGTGAAGAAGAGGGTGTTGCCGGTCGCCTTCCAGAAGCCCGGGTCGGTGAGGATCGCGACGTAGTTGGCGACGCCCACGACCTCGGGGCTCTTGTTCAGGATGACGTTGTCCTGGAACGAGTAGCCCGTCACCATCACGATCGGGACGATCATGAGGACGAGCAGAAGAATGAGGGTCGGGGAGAGGAACGCGTAGGCCTCGCCCGCCTTACGGAGCTGGCGGGTGCGGCGCGAGAGCGGTCGTCCGGTGACGATCACCTCGGTGTCGGGGGGTGTGAGGGTGCGCATGGTCATGGTGTGCGGCTTTCGATGAGCGGGATGCCGCACCGCGGGGGGCGATGCGGCATCCCGGATCAGCGTCGGATCAGAACTCCGACGTCCATTCGTCCTGCGTCTTGGTGAGCGCGTCGCTCATCGACTGCTGACCGTCCAGCGCCGACTGGAATTGCGTGCCGAACTGGCGCATGAGCTCCTCGGCGACGGGCAGACCCGTGAACTCGTTCGCGGGGTATCCGTCCTTGTAGATCTCGAACGCCGTCTGGAACAGCTCGTCGTCCTCGACGAAGGTCGGCACACTCTCGGTGTTGCCCGGGAACGCCTTGGCCATCGTCGACAGCTCGCTGTTGACGTCGGTGCCCATGAGGAACTGCACCAGCTTGAAGGCGGCATCCTTGTGCTCGGAGTTCTCTGCGACGCCGATGCCCCACGAGGCGTAGGGGATGCCGCGTTCACCCGAGAAGCCGTCCTCGGCAGGGATGGCCGAGATGGAGAAGGTCAGATCGGGGTTGGACTCGCGGATGAGGTTGATGTGCGCGAGCGAGTCGATCATCATGCCCACGCGGCCGTTGGTGAACTCCTCGACCTTGTCCTGCTCCTTCATCGTGAAGGACCCGGGAGCGATGACCCCATCCGCCCAGAGCTGCTGGATGTAGTCGGTCGCGTCCGAGACGGCGGAGTTCGTCAGGTCGGGCTGGCCGTCCTTCAGCATGGAACCGCCGGATGCCCAGACCCACGACATGACGTCGTTCTGCACGCCGTTGGGCGCCTCGAGCGAGAGGGGGAGCACCCATCCCGACACGTCGCCGCCGAGAGCCGCGATCTTCTTGGCGGCGTCCGCGAACTCGGTGCGGGTCGAGGGCGGAGCCGTGACACCCGCCTGCGCCAGCAGGCCGTCGTTCGTGAACATCGGGTAGACGAAGTTGACGACCGGGATCATGTAAGTGCTGTCGTCGACCTTGATCTGGCTGGCGAGCTGGCTGTCGTCGTACCCCGCCTCGCTCATGAGCTGCGTGAGGTCGGCGATCACGCCCTGCTTCGCGAAGTCGCTCACCCAGGCGCCGTCGAGACCGACGACATCGGGCATGGTGCCGGAGGCCGCGCCCGCGAAGAGCTGCTCCTTGGTCGAGGCGTACGGGCCGCTGACCAGATCGACCTTGATGCCGGGGTTCTCCTGCTCGAACTGGTCCATGAGACCGCGGAACTCGCCGTCACCGAGCTCGGGCTCCCACCACTGGGCGAACTCGATCGTGACGTCTCCTCCACCGTCGGCGGTTCCGGTGCTGTTCGACGAGCACCCCGCCATCGCCAGGAGGGTCGTGGCCGCTGCTGCGACACCGACGAGCTTGATGGCGTTCCGACGCCGGCGCCCGCTGTTGTCCATCGTTTCTCCTCGTTGAGATCTGCACTGTTTCGCGCTCTTCTGCGCGTTCTTGCTGCTTTAAGCATGAGTATGCGCTCTTCTGCCGGAGCGGTCAAGCGCCCGATGCAGATTCGTGACTATTCCGGCACGACCACGCGCCATAGGCAGCAGAAACCGTTCCTTATTTGCTGTTACGTGCTGTTTTCCCCGAAATTCACGCGGATCGCGTGCTGCTCTGTGCTAGAGATGACGGCATGGATGCAGCCACAGCCACGACGAAGCGCCGACTGCCGGCAGGGCGCAAAGCGGAACTCGCCGCCTACGTGGCCGAATCCGGCCAGGTCACCGTCGTCGATCTCGCCTCGCACTTCGGAGTCTCGATCGACACCGTGCGCCGAGATCTCGACCAGCTCGACCGCGAGGGTATCGTCGTGCGCACCCACGGCGGAGCGGTGAGCGCGATGTCGGTGCCCGGCCGCGACCGGGGTCTCGACGTCCGTCTGCAGATGCAGATATCGGAGAAGGAGCGCATCGCCGCGCTCGCCGTCGAGCTCATCGAAGACGGCTCCGTCCTCATGCTCAACGCGGGCACGACGACGCTCGCCGTCGCCCGGGCGCTGCGCAATCACCGCAACCTGACGATCGCGACGAACAACCTGCGCATCCCCGCGGAGATCTCGCCCAGCGTCTTCCGCGACCTCTTCATCTTCGGCGGCGCCGTCCGCACCATCACGCAGGCCACGACCGGCCCGGTCACCCTCGCGATGACCTCGAACACCACCGAGGTCGACATCCGCTGCGACTACGCGCTCATCGCCGTCGGCGCGGTCGACGCCTCGGGGTACTCCACGAGCAACCTCGGCGACGCCACGATGATGAGCGAGATGATCGAGCGCGCCGATCGCACCGTGATCCTCGCCGACTCGAGCAAGCTGGACCGCCGCCTGTTCGCCCAGGTGACGCCACTCGAGAAGGCCGACTACCTCGTCACCGACGCCCCACCGTCCCCCGACCTCGCGGCAGCGCTGGCGGAGGCGGGGGTGACGGTGCTCACGCCGTAGATCCCGCGTCGACCCCACTGGAGAGACTGCTTTCTCGCCCGTCGTGCGGGACATGGGCGGAGGGACCTCACCCGACATGTGAACCGAGTCCGGCCGATCTCCCAGGCTCAGCGTCGGGAGATCGTACTATGCCCGGGGCAGGGGCGGATGCCGTGGACACGGTCGTGGCGTTCTCTAGGGCGGGGCGTGTGTGACCGCGTCGACGCCCTAAGTGGCCGCACGATTGATTCAGGCTTTAATTACATCGTTGTATCTTCAAGTAGATCGCGATTTGCTTGACTATCAGCGCGATGAAGTCAACTGTGCTTGAAAGGGAGCCATGGACCGCTCACGCTTCGCGACGAGTCCGATCGGCGCGCTTCTTCCGATCACGGGAACGGACGGAAGGGGAGAGCGCTACGAGCACGTTGCCTTCGCCGCACACCCGCTCAGCGCTCCACCGACGCTGAGCACGGCCACCTGGAACCGCGTGGCGCGGGCCAACCGAGCACTCGGCCGCCTGCAGCAGGGTTCGCTGCTCGTGATCAACCCGGGCCTGCTTCGCCAACCGACCCTCCGCAGAGAGGCGCAGAGCACGTCAGCGCTGGAGGGTACGTATGCGCCTCTGGAGGACGTTCTCGCCGCCGACGTCATGCAGGGGAGCGAACGCTCCGCTGCCCTCAACGAGGTACTCAACTATGTAAGCGCAGCGGAAAACGGCTTCCGATGGGTACAGCAGCAACGCGCTGTGACGGTCGGGTTGCTCTGCGATCTTCACCGCACACTCGTTCAGGGGACGTCCGCCGACACTGACGAGGCCGGTCGGATCAGACGGATCCAGGTGGTTATCGGCAGCCGCGGCGGCCGCGTAACCGACGCTCGTTTCATCCCTATGCCCGGCGGCGCACAGCTTGAATCCGGGGTGCAAGACCTCATGACGTGGATGCAGAGCGCCGACGACGCCATCGACCCCATTGTCGCAGCCGCGTTGACCCACTATCAGTTCGAGACCTTGCACCCCTTCAATGACGGCAATGGCCGTATCGGGCGCTTGCTGATCGTTCTGCAGTTGGTCGGCCTCGGCGTGCTGTCCGAAGGGCTCTTAAGTGTGTCCCCCTGGTTCGAGAAGCGGAGGGAGGCCTACCAGGATCTCCTAGCCCAGGTCAGCTCGACGGGGAGATGGGACGAATGGGTCGCCTTCTTCGCGGAGGGCATCGAGGCTTCTGCCGTCGACTCGGCCGAGCGAATCCGCCTGCTCCTCGAACTCCAGACGAGTTACCACGAGCGACTCCGGGCTGCCGGCGCAAGGGGCGCAGTCCGGGATATCGCAGATCTCTTGATCGGTCGTCCATTCGTCAACATTCCCAACCTGAGAGACGCGACAGGGCTCACGTACCAGGCGGTCAGCAACGCTGTGAGGAAGCTCACGGAGCTCGGCATCCTGGAGCAGCGGGCGGTACCCGGCGTGATGGCATTCCGAGCTCGCGAGGTCGTCGACATCATCTCGGCTCCGAGCGCGGCCTGATAGCACCGGAACGGACGCCGCCGGACGAAGTGGAGGGGATCGACTCCCAGCCGTGAAGAGCATGGCGCGGAGCGCTTGACACCATCAGTCCGCTGGAGGACAAGGCGGCGACGTGAAGACTGACCCGGCCCCGATCCGACGACGTGTCGTCGGGTCGGAGCCGGTCAGTTCGCGGTCACTCCGTGATCAGGTACAGCGCACGGAAGGTGTGCCAGTTGTGCAACGAGGCACGGATCTTCGTCACCGGCCGACTCGGAGTGACGAATCGCGGCGTCGTGGTGTAGCCGATCCCATCCAGTCCCGTCTTGCCCCAGGCGGCCACGCGTCCGTCGTCGAGCAGCGCGTAGGCGGCTCCGATGGAACCGGCGATCTCCTTGACTCCGCTGAGGTTCGCGACCTGACCGGGGTAGTGACGGTCGTTCGTCGTGCCGTCGCCGAGCTGGCCGGCCAGGTTCGAGCCCCAGGTCCAGACCGTCCCGTCGTTCTTCAGAGCCATTCCGTTGTAGCTCAGCCAGTCGTCGCCGTTGCACCCCGACAACTGCTTCACGTCCGTGAGGGCGCTGATCTGCAGGGGTGTCGTGGAGAAGTCGGTCGTTCCGTCACAGAGCTGCCCGTTCTGGTTGCTCCCCCACGCCCACACGGTGCCGTCGCCCTTCAACATCAGCCCGCCATCCATTCCCGATGCCATCTGAACCACGTTGGTCATTCCCGGGATCGGCTGCGGCGTTCCGCGCGTGACGTACGTTCCGTCGCCCGTGCGGCCTCCGGTTCCCCAGGCCCACGCCTGACCATCGGCCGTGAGGGCGAACACCGCGCGCGATACGGTGCTGGCGATCTTCACGACGCCGGAGATACCGTCGACCCTCATCGGCGTGGGCCAGTTCGAGGACCACTTCGAAGAGTCGGCCTGCCCGAGCTGGCCCTCGAGACCCCCACCCCAGGCGTAGACGTCACCGGAGCGCGTCAGAGCGACGCAGCCCTCGAGCGTGGTCGTGACGTCGACGATGTCGGAGAGACCCGGCACGATGTCCCAGACGTATCTGTTGGTGAAGGTTCCATCGCCGAGAGCACCCGTGAAGTTTCCGCCCGTCGTCCAGACCGTCCCGTCCTGGAGCAGCGCGATCGCCCACGCGCCCGATGAGCTGAGGTCGACGACGGGCGACGGGAATACGGGAGAGGTCTGGCGAGGCACCCATTCGGTCGTTCCGCTGGTACCGACACCGAGAATGCCGAAGTAGTTGCTCGCCGCGACGATCAAATTGGCTCCCAACACGGTGACCGAATCGGACGCCTCGCTCGCATCGTCCGCAACGGTGATGCGGACGGAGTCGCCGGGCATGGTCCACGCGTCGGGGGTGACCGTGGTCGCGAACTCGCCGTTCGCATTTGTCGAGCCGCTCGCTGCACCCACAACGGCGCCCCGCGTCGCCGCCAGGGTGAGTGCAACGCCGGCCACGGGCACGTGTGCGCAGTTCGATGCCTTCGCCGTCACAGCGGACGCCGAACCGGCCGTCACCGTGGCATCGGCGACATCGACGGACAGGACGGCCTGGCCGGTAATGAGGTAGAGGCCATGGAAGCCGAACTTGTTGTGCTGCGAGGCGCGGATCTTCGCCACGGGGCGTGCCGGCGTGACATAGCCGGGGGTGGAGGTCGTGCCGATGCCGTTCAGGAACGTCTCCCCCCACGCGGCGACCCGATTGTCCGACAGGAGCGCGAATCCCGACGTGATGGAACCGGTGATCTGGGTCGCCGTACTGATGTTCAGAACCTGCACCGGAGTGTTCCGGTCGACGTTGGTGCCGTCACCGAGTTGACCGAGGTTGTTCTCCCCCCACGCCCAGACCGTCCCGTCGGACTTCAACGCGTAGCCACTGCCGAAGCCGAAGTCCGACCCCGGACCTCCCGAGACCTGCGTCACACCGGTGAGCCCCGGGATCTGCCCCGGCGTCGCCCGCGCACTCGTGGTCCCGTCGCACAACTGACCCTTGTCGTTGTTTCCCCACGCCCAGACGGTGCCGTCGTTCTTCAACGCCAGGCCACCGCCTCCGAATCCGGAAGCAAGCTGCACCACGCCGCTGAGTCCCGCGATAATCGCGGCAGACCCGCGCGGGTTACCGTCGCCGTCACCGCGCTGGAAGAACGCCCCGGCACCCCACGACTTCACCGTTCCGTCCGACATGAGTGCGAACACCGCGCGCAGCGAGGTCGAGGCCAGTTGCGTGGCCCCGGGCAGCGACTTCACCTTCTGAGG
>NZ_CAUQWC010000124.1:0-9916 GCF_963521695.1 uncultured Microbacterium sp.
CCTTCGCACCCGACGTCTTCTGGGTGTCGTTCCTGCGGCGCGGCCGCGGCACATCGGCCTTCACTATCGTCCCGGCGAGGAGCGACCCGCTGCCGCGCGCGTGACCGGGGGAGTACGGGGGAGGGGGAGAGGACGGATGCCGAGGACTCGCCCTCCCTCTATCCCTCGCCCTCTGCTCGTCACGCGTGCGGAGCGAGCTCGGGTCTCGCGCTGGCGGTGCCGCCCCGGGCCGAGGGTTGGACGACCCCGCCGATGCCGCAGGCGGGACGAGCGCTACGGGTCGGGTAGGCTGTACTCGGCTCTCCGCGTGGCGGCATCCAGGCCAACTCCCCCAGGACGGAAACGTAGCAAGGGTAACCAGGCTCTACCGGGTGCGCGGAGGGTCTTTTTCTTTGCCCGCGGAGGGACGCCGAACCCTCAGCGCCGGGCGAAGGGGCCGTCGAGCACGGCCCACTGCAGCAGCATGATCGTCTTCGCGTCCTGGATCGAGCCGTCGCGAATCATCCTCAGCGCGTCGTCGATGTGGTGTTCGAGAATCTCGATTTCCTCGCCCTCCTCCACGAGGCCACCGCGGTCGCCCACGCGCGCCGAGCTGTCGTAGGCCGCCGCGAAGAAGTGCAGTCGCTCGGTCACCGATCCCGGGCTCATGTAGACGTCGAAGACGTGTTGCACGTCGTCGACGCGCACGCCGGTCTCCTCCTCGGCCTCGCGACGGATCGCCGTGACCGGGTCGTCGTCGTCGAGCAGCCCCGCGGCCGTCTCGATGAGCATGCCGTCGGGGTGATCGTTCACGTAGACCGGATAGCGGAACTGCCGGGTGAGCAGCACGGTGCGCCGCGCGGGGTCGTAGAGGAGGACCGTAGCGCCGTTGCCCCGGTCGTAGGTCTCGCGCTTCTGGGTGACCCACTCGCCGTCGTCGCCGCGGTAACGGAACGTCGTGGCGCGGAGCACGTGCCAGCCGGCGGCCAGCAGGTCGACGTCATCGACGATCACCCGTGGGTTGCGATCGAGGTCGCGACCGGTCAGGTGCAGGCCGGTCCGGCCGCGGTGGTCGGGGACGGTGGTGCCGGGGAGGGGAGTCGAGGGGGTCACGCTCGCGAGCCTAGGTGTGACGGCGGTGACTCGACCTCAGCGATGTGCGCAACGTCAGTCGGATCCGGGGTGTTCGGGCTGAGGGTGCGCGGATCGCGGAGGTGAGGGCTGGCTCCCGCGGCGCGCGCCGGATCACTCGACGACGAAACAACCCCGGGGCGATGTCGGGCCCCCGCAATAGGCTGGGGCACGTGACGCAGAGCATCTACATCACGTCGGCAGAAGGTCATTCGGGCAAGTCCTCCGTGGCGCTGGGCGTGCTCGACGCGCTCAGCCGCGTCACGCCGCGCGCGGGGGTGTTCCGGCCCATCGCGCGTTCTACCGCCGAGCGCGACTACGTGCTCGAGATGCTGCTCGACCACGACAGCGTCGACCTCGCGTACGACGACTGCGTCGGCGTCACCTACGACGACGTACGCGACGACGCCGATGCGGCGCTCGCGCGCATCGTCGAGCGCTACAAGGCGGTCGAGGCGCAGTGCGACGCCGTCGTCATCATCGGCAGCGACTACACCGACGTGGGCAGCCCCGCCGAGCTCGCGTACAACGCCCGTATCGCCGCCAACCTCGGTGCGCCGGTGCTGCTCGTGCTCGGAGGCCGCGCGCAGCAGGGACACAGCGAGACGCTGGGCCTGTCCGTGGCCCGCACCCCGCAAGAGGTCGGGCAGATCGCCTCGCTCGCCATCTCCGAGCTGCAGCACGAGCGCGCGGCGCTGTTCGCGGTGATCGCCAACCGCGCCGACGCCGATCTCCTCGACGAGGTCGTGGCATCCGTGCGTCACGTCGTCGACACCGCGGTGGTCGACTCCGCCGTCGCGGGCGGTTCGGTCGAGCGACGCAACGTACCGGTCTGGGCGCTGCCCGAAGACCGCTTCCTCATCGCCCCCTCGATGCGCGGCGTGCTGCGCTCGGTCGAGGGCGAGCTGATCAAGGGCGATCCGGCGCTGCTCACCCGTGAAGTGCTGGGCGTCGTGGTCGCGGGCATGTCGATGGTCAACGTGCTGCCGCGTCTGAAAGAATCCGCGGTCGTGGTGATCCCCGCCGACCGTACCGAGGTGCTGCTGGCGGCCCTGCTCGCCAACGCCTCGGGCACCTTCCCCTCGCTCGCGGGCATCGTGCTCAACGGCGGGTTCGAGCTGCCCGACGCGATCGTGCGCCTCATCGACGGCCTCGGATCGCCCCTGCCGATCATCGCCACCGACCTCGGCACCTACGACACCGCCGTGCGCATCATGAACACCCGCGGGCGCCTCGCCGCCGACTCCCAGCACCGGTACGACACCGCCCTCGCGCTGTTCGAGCGCCACGTCGACACCGAGCAACTCACGCGCGAGCTGGGCGTCGCGCGCCCGAGCGTGGTCACCCCGCTGATGTTCGAGTACGGCCTCGTCGACCGCGCCCGCACCGACAAGCGCCGCATCGTGCTCCCCGAGGGAAGCGATGACCGCGTGCTCCGCGCCGCGGCCACCGTGCTCGCGCGCGGTATCGCCGACCTGACCATCCTCGGTGAACCGATCGAGGTGCGCGGGCGCGCGATCGAGCTCGGTATCGACATCCGTGATGCCGAGGTGCTCAGCCCCTTCGACGCCGTGTACGTCGAGAAGTTCGCCACCGA
The DNA here is from genome assembly GCF_963521695.1 of uncultured Microbacterium sp. Lineage (GTDB taxonomy): Bacteria > Actinomycetota > Actinomycetes > Actinomycetales > Microbacteriaceae > Microbacterium. The sequence goes on from NZ_CAUQWC010000124.1 coordinate 2,708, forward strand.
ATACGCGCGGCTGCGCGCCCACAAGGGTGTCACCCACTCCCAGGCCGCCGACACGGTCACCGACGTGTCGTACTTCGGCACTCTCATGGTGCACCTGGGTCTCGCCGACGGCATGGTCTCGGGCGCGGCGCACACCACGGCCCACACCATCCGGCCGGCGTTCGAGATCATCAAGACCGCCCCGGGCGTCTCGGTGGTCTCGAGCGTGTTCCTCATGGCGCTCGCCGACCGGGTGCTCGTCTACGGCGACTGCGCCGTCATCCCCGATCCCACCAGCGAGCAGCTCGCCGACATCGCCGTGTCGTCGGCCGCGACCGCCGAGCAGTTCGGCATCGAGCCGCGCGTGGCGATGCTGTCGTACTCGACGGGCGAGTCCGGCACGGGCGCCGATGTCGAGAAGGTGCGCAGCGCCACCGCTCTCGTGCGCGAACGCGCCCCGGAACTGCTGGTCGAGGGACCCATCCAGTACGACGCGGCCGCCGACGCGGCCGTCGCACGGGCAAAGATGCCCGGTTCCGCGGTCGCGGGACGCGCGACGGTGTTCGTCTTCCCCGATCTGAACACCGGCAACAACACCTACAAGGCCGTGCAGCGCTCCGCGGGCGCGGTGGCCATCGGACCCGTCCTGCAGGGCCTGAACAAGCCCATCAACGATCTTTCGCGCGGCGCGCTCGTCGACGACATCGTCAACACCATCGCGATCACGGCGATCCAGGCCCAGGGAAGCCCGGCCACCGGGGCTCCCGCAGAAGGGAGCGCGTCGTGAGCGTCGTCCTCGTCGTCAACAGCGGTTCGTCGTCGTTCAAATACCAGCTGCTCGACATGGAGCACGAGCACGTGCTCGCATCCGGGCTGGTCGAGCGCATCGGCGAGCCCTCGACGGGCTCCGGGTCCGGGGGGACGGCGACGCACACCGTCAAGGCGGCCGCGCTCGCCGACGCCGACGGCCCCGCGCCGACCGTGACCGACGCCACGTACACGATCGAGCGCGAGATCCCCGATCACACCGCGGGGTTCGCCGTCATGCTCGAGGCCTTCGCCGCGCACGGCCCGTCGCTCGAGGAGCGGGCTCCCGTCGCCGTCGGCCACCGCGTCGTGCACGGCGGTGCGCGCTTCTTCGAGCCCACCGTCGTCACCCCGCTCGTCGAGATCAACATCGACGAGCTTTCGGTGCTGGCACCGCTTCACAACCCGGCCAACCTGGCCGGTATCGTCGCGGCCAAGAAGGCGTTCCCCGACGTCCCCCACGTCGCGGTCTTCGACACCGCGTTCCATCAGTCGCTCGCGCCCGAGGCGTACACGTACGCCATCGACCGCGAGGTCGCCGAAGCCCATCGCATCCGTCGCTACGGCTTCCACGGCACGAGTCACAAATTCGTCAGCGAGGCCGCTGCCGCCTTCGTCGGGCGACCGCTGGGCGAGCTCAAGCAGATCGTCTTCCACCTCGGCAACGGCGCGTCGGTCGCCGCGATCGAGGGGGGTCGCTCCGTCGACACGTCGATGGGCCTCACCCCGCTCGAGGGCCTCGTGATGGGCACCCGGTCGGGCGACCTCGACCCTGCGGTGCTGCTGCAGCTGGCGCGTCGCGCCGATATGTCGACCGCCGATCTCGACACCCTCCTCAACAAGCGTTCAGGCCTTCTGGGCCTCGCCGGGGTGTCCGACATGCGCGACATCGGAGAGCGACGCGCTGCCGGCGACCCGGCCGCGCAGCTCGCCTTCGATGTCTACATCCACCGCCTCCGTGCGTACGCGGGCGCTTATCTCGCTCAGCTCGACGGCGTCGACGTCATCTCGTTCACGGCCGGTGTGGGCGAGAACGCGGCCGCCGTGCGGGCCGAGGCGATGGCCACGCTCGGATTCGCCGGCGTCGAGATCGACCCCGAGCGAAACGCCCGCCGCGAGCGCGGCATCCGTCGCATCTCCACCGACGCCTCGCGCGTCGAGGTTCTCGTGGTGCCCACCGACGAAGAACTCGAGATCGCGCGGCAGACGCTGTCGGTCACGGCCTGACACTCCTTCCCGCACTACGCTCGTTCCGCGAGGATGCTCCGCGCGCTCGCGACGGCAATCCAGCCCCGCACCTGATTTCTCCCCTTCGAGCCGCCCCACCCGAGCCGCCCCACCCGATCTGGAGCCCGCCGTGACCGACAGCCGCGACCTGCCCGACCTCACGACCTTCGAGGGCGTCCTGTTCGATCTCGACGGGGTGCTCACCCCCACCGCCGAGGTGCACATGCGGGCGTGGAAAGAGATGTTCGACGAACTCTTCACCGCGTGGCGGATCGAGCCGGCGTACACCGATCGCGACTACTTCGAGTACGTCGACGGCAAGAAGCGCTACGACGGCGTCGCCTCGCTCCTGCGCAGCCGCGACGTCGAGGTGCCCTGGGGAGACCCCTCCGACGACCCGTCCGAAGACAGCGTGTGCGGCGTCGGCAACCGCAAGAACGTGGTGTTCTCGCGCATCCTGCGCAGCGAGGGCATCCAGCCCTACCCGGGCTCGATCGCCCTGCTCGACCTGCTGCAGGCCGCGGGTACACCGATCGCCGTCGTCTCCAGCTCCAAGAACGCCGTCGAGGTGCTCGAGGCCGCCGGCATCCGCGACCGGTTCCCCGTCGTCATGGACGGCGTGGTCGCCGAGCGCGACCACCTGGCATCCAAGCCCGCCCCCGACGTGTTCGCCGAGGCCGCCCGCATGCTCGGCGTCGACCCGGCCCGCTCGGCCGCCGTCGAAGACGCCCTGAGCGGGGTGCGCTCCGCCGCGGCGGCCGGCTACGTCGTCGTGGTCGGCGTCGATCGGGGTGTCGGAGCGGATGACCTCGCCGCCGCCGGTGCGACGGTGGTCGTCGACGACCTCGCCGCGTTCGTAGACTGAGCCGTCGCCTGCACGCGACACCCCCTCGCCGTCCCCGAGCGGCGAACCCGAGCTCCACCCGCACGAGCGGCATGCCGCCGTCTCGCGCCGACTCAGAACCGGCCACCGGAAGGCACCCCCGATGATCGATCGCGATCGTTTCCCCGTCGACGAGTGGCGCCTCGTCGAAACGCAGTTCTCGCTCGACGACGTGGGGGTCACCGAAACCCTCTTCGCCGTCGGCAACGGCTACCTCGGCTTGCGCGGCAACTCGATCGAGGGCCGGTTCGCCCTCGAACAGGGCACGTACATCAACGGGTTCCATGAGACGTTCCCCATCCGCCACGCCGAGCAGGCCTACGGCTTCGCCGAGGTCGGCCAGACGATCATCAACGCGCCCGACGCCAAGGTTCTGCGCGTCTACGTCGACGACGAGCCGCTCTCGCTCGACGTCGCCGACGTCCGCGAATACGAACGCGTGCTCGACATGCGCCAGGGGATCCTGCGCCGGAGCCTGCTGTGGGTCACCCCCTCGGGCAAGCGCGTGCGCATCGAAGACGAGCGCTTCGTCTCCTACGACGAGAAGCACCTCGCGGTGCTGCGGCTCACCGTGACCGTGCTCGACGCCGACGCGCCCGTCACCGTCAGCAGCCAGCTGCTGAACCGGCAGGACGGCGAGGGCATCTACGGCGGCTCGCCGATGGCATCCCGGAAGGCCGGATTCGACCCGCGGAAGACCGAGAAGCTCAGCGATCGGGTGCTGCAGCCGCGCGAGTACTGGCAGGACGGCGAGCGCTCCGCCTTGAGCTACGAGGTCAGCGAGTCGAACATGACGCTCGCTGTCATCGCCGACCACCTCATCGACACGCAGAACGAGTACACCGCGCGGCGTCTCATCGAGCCCGACATCGCCAAGAACGTCTACCGCGTGCAGGCGCGCGCGGGCGTCCCCACCACCATCACCAAGCTGGTCAGCTACCACACGTCACGGGGCGTCCCCACGGGTGAACTGCTCGATCGGTGCCGCCGCACGCTCGACCGTGCGGTCGAGACCGGCATCGAGGGTCTGTTCGCCCAGCAGATCGACTGGTACGCCAACTTCTGGGACCGCTCCGACGTGCGTATCGGCGGACACGGCGACCTGCAGCAGGCCACGCGCTGGTGCCTGTTCCAGCTCGCGCAGGCGGCGGCCCGCGCCGACGGCCAGGGCGTTCCCGCGAAAGGCGTGACCGGGTCGGGATACAGCGGCCACTACTTCTGGGACACCGAGGTATACGTGCTGCCGTTCCTGGCGTACACGTCGCCCCTCTGGGCGCGCAACGCCCTGCGCATGCGCTATCTGATGCTGCCCGCGGCGCGCAAGCGCGCGCACCAGCTCAACGAGGCCGGAGCGCTCTTCCCCTGGCGCACGATCAACGGCGAAGAGGCATCGGCGTACTACGCCGCCGGCACCGCGCAGTACCACATCAACGCCGACGTCGCCTTCGCCCTGGCGAAGTACGTGCGAGCCACGGGCGACGAGGAGTTCCTCGCCCGTGAGGGCGTGGACATCGCCGTCGACACCGCGCGGCTGTGGTCGACGCTGGGCTTCTGGCGCTCCAGCGACGGTTCCGACGACGGCGAACGCGATTCGTTCCACATCCACGGCGTCACCGGCCCCGACGAGTACACCACCGTCGTCAACGACAACCTCTTCACGAACGTGATGGCGCGCTTCAACCTGCGCTTCGCCGCCCGCACGGTCCGCGACCTCGCCGACAACGACCCCGACGCGTACGCGCACATGGCCGAGCGCATGAACCTCGACCCCTCCGAGCCCGAGCGCTGGGACAAGGCCGCCGAGGCGATGCACATCCCCTTCAGCGAGGCCCTCGGCATCCACCCGCAAGACGCCGTGTTCCTCGAGCGAGAGATCTGGGACCTCGAGAACACCCCTCCCGACCAGCGCCCCCTGCTGCTGCACTTCCACCCGCTGGTGATCTACCGCTACCAGGTGCTCAAGCAGGCCGACGTGGTGCTCGCACTGTTCCTGCAGGGCAATCACTTCACGGATGCCGAGAAGCTCGCCGACTTCGAGTACTACGACCCGCTGACCACCGGTGACTCGACGCTGTCGGCGGTCGTGCAGTCGATTCTGGCCGCCGAGGTGGGCTACCAGGACCTGGCTCTGGAGTACTTCCGTCAGGCCGCGTTCGTCGACCTCGGCGACCTGCACCACAACGCTGCCGACGGCGTGCACGTGGCGTCGGCCGGCGGTGTGTGGACGGCGCTCGTCAGCGGCTTCGGCGGAATGCGCGACCACTTCGGGCGGCTCACGTTCGATCCGCGCCTCCCGGCCGACTGGCCCGAGCTGTCGTACGTGCTGCACTGGCACGGGACGCGGCTCAACGTCACCCTCACCACGAACGCGCTCACGCTGCGCGCGGGGGAGGACGGCGCGCCCGTCGCGTTCGCGGTGCGCGGTGTCGATTACACCGTCGCTCCCGGCGAGACGGTGCGCGTGGCGCTGCACGGACAGGGGCCGGTGCGTCCGGGTCGCCCCTCGATCCGTCAGCTCGAGGGCTCGGTGCGCGAGGACGGCACGCTGCTGTCGGCGTCGGTGCCCATCGTCACGGCGACGATCCCGGTCGTGAACGACGACGACGGCCCCATCGCGGTCGGCCTCGACGGGGGTTTCTGACCCGCATGCACGCGGCGGCTCCCTGTGCGGGGGTCGCCGCGTGCGGCGTTTCCGGGCCGTGGATGCGGCCTCGCGGGTGCGTCTTCGCGGGTGCGTCGAGAACAGGGGATCCCGTGAGAACAGGGCCGGATGCCCGTGGGCCTTCCTGTGCCGGCGAGATCTCCTGTTCTGGTGGCGCCGGGGTGTAGCAGAACGCGGCGTCCGCGCGACGGGGTGACGGCAATCGAAGCCGGGGTGCGGGATGCGGGGTGTGCGCGTGCCGTCCGCCGGGAACAGGGGATCCGGTGGGGACAGGGGCGGATGCCGATGGACCGCCCTGTTCCGGTGGCATCCCCTGTTCTCGGGACCGGTCGCGGCGTGATGCGGGATGGGGAGCGCGGCGGCCGGACGCACGGGAAAAGGATGCCGCGGAGGCGATGTCGGAGGGACGCCGTAGGCTGTTCGGGTGACGACAGCCCTATACCGCCGATACCGCCCCGAGGCGTTCGGCGAGATGATCGGGCAGTCGCAGGTGACGGAGCCGCTGATGACCGCGCTGCGCAGCGATCGCGTGGGTCACGCGTATCTGTTCTCGGGTCCGCGCGGCTGCGGAAAGACCACGTCGGCCCGCATTCTCGCCCGTTGCCTCAACTGCGCAGCCGGCCCCACCGACACCCCCTGCGGCACGTGCGACAGCTGCGTCGAGCTGGGTCGTGGCGGCGGAGGATCGCTCGACGTGGTCGAGATCGACGCGGCCAGCCACAACGGTGTCGACGACGCCCGCGATCTGCGCGAGCGCGCGATCTTCGCCCCCGCTCGCGACCGGTTCAAGATCTTCATCCTCGACGAGGCGCACATGGTCACCCAGCAGGGCTTCAACGCCCTGCTGAAGCTCGTCGAAGAGCCTCCCGCTCACGTGAAGTTCATCTTCGCCACCACCGAGCCCGAAAAGGTGCTGGGCACGATCCGCTCGCGCACGCACCATTACCCGTTCCGCCTCGTCCCGCCCGCGGCCATGCTCGAGTACGTCCAAGAGCTGTGCGAGACCGAGGGGGTCGGGGTCGAGGCCGGTGTGCTGCCGCTCGTCGTGCGCGCCGGCGGCGGATCGCCACGTGACACGCTCTCGCTTCTCGATCAGCTCATCGCCGGATCCGACCCGTCGACGGGTTCGGGCACCGAACCGGCCGGCCACGTCCTCGTCCGCTACGAGCGGGCCGTCGCCCTGCTCGGTTACACCCACTCCGAGCTCCTCGACGAGGTCGTCGACGCATTCGCGTCGAACGACGGCGGGGGAGCCTTCGCCGCGGTCGACCGGGTCGTTCAGACCGGGCAGGATCCGCGCCGTTTCGTCGACGACCTGCTCGAGCGGCTTCGCGACCTCATCATCGTCGCGGCGACCGGTGCCGGGGCGTCCGCCGTGCTGCGCGGGGTACCCGACGACGAACTCGAACGCATGGCGCGTCAGGCGACCGCCTTCGGCGTGCATCGCCTCTCGCGCACGGCCGACCTCGTGGTGGCCGCGCTCGACGAGATGACGGGAGCCACCTCGCCGCGCCTGCAACTCGAGCTGCTCGTCGCTCGCGTACTCACCCACGCGGGGGTGTCGCAGGGCACCTCGCCCGCCGCGGCCCACGACCTCGAGGCGGCGCGCGGCACCACGTCGGCGGCTCCGCAGCTCGCTCCGGCCACCGGC